>CAZJTM010000178.1:0-13470 GCA_964548925.1 uncultured Verrucomicrobiota bacterium
CAATACAACGGCGCAGCGATGGAATCCTACCTCTTCTTCGCCATCGCGCTGAAGCAGCCGCACTACACCCGCACCGCGCTGGCCGGCATCACCCGCGCCGTCAACCGCCTCTTCCCCATGCCGGCCCTGCTGCTGTTCCGGCATGGCGACACCCTCACGCTGGCCGTCATCAACCGCCGCCTCCACAAACGGGACGAAGCGAAGGACGTGCTCGAAAAAGTCACCCTCATCAAGGACATCCGGTTTGCCAGCCCCCATCGCGCTCACATCGAAATCCTCCACGACCTGTCCTTCGACGCGCTCTCCGAGCGGCACCAGCCGGCCAATTTTGTCCAACTCCACGCTGCCTGGCAGAAAACCCTCGACAGCTCGGAGCTCAACCAGCGCTTCTTCCAGGAAATCGCCAACTGGTATTTCTGGGCGCTCCAGCATGTCCGGTTCCCCAAAGACGCCCCCAAGCAGGACGGTAAGGATCACATCTCCGTCATTCGCCTCATCACGCGCCTCATGTTCTGCTGGTTCGTCAAGGAGAAGGGCCTCATTCCCGACACCCTTTTTGACGAGCGCAAGCTGCCCCAAATCCTCCACGGCTTTGCCCCCGCCAACCCGCGCGACACCGGTTCGACCTTCTACAAAGCCATCCTGCAAAACCTCTTCTTCGCCACCCTCAACACCGAAATGGACCAGCGCGGCTGGACCCGGGACGAGCAGAATTTCATGGCCCACAGCCTCTACCGGTTCCGTGAGTGCTTTCGTGATCCCGACGCCGCGTTGGACCTGTTCAAGAACATCCCCTTCCTCAACGGCGGCCTCTTCGAGTGCCTCGACAAAGACCTCGGCGAAAACACCCGGCCCCGCTACGTGCGCATTGACGGCTTCTCCCGCCGCCCCGACAGCCAGCCGGTGGTGCCCGATTTTCTCTTCTTCGGCCCGGAAACCGAGGTGGACCTCAGCGCCGACTATGGCGACAGGAAATTCCGCCGCGTCAAGGTGCGCGGCCTGATCCACACCTTCCACCATTACAAGTTCACCATCACCGAAAACACCCCCCTCGAAGAGGAAATCGCCCTCGACCCCGAGCTGTCCGGCAAGGTCTTCGAAAACCTCCTGGCCGCCTACAACCCCGAAACCGGCGCCACCGCCCGCAAACAGACCGGCTCCTTCTACACCCCCCGCGAGATCGTCAACTACATGGCGGACGAGGCGCTCATCGCATATCTCAAAACCAAACTCGATTCGTCCGCTGCGTCCAATGCGTCCGATTCCCACGAATCGCGCCTCCGCCATCTCTTTGCCTACCACGCTGAACCGCACCAGTTCACCCCGGCCGAAGTGGAGGCCCTCATCGCCGCCATTGATTCGCTCAAATCCCTCGACCCCGCCGTCGGCTCCGGCGCTTTCCCGATGGGCATCCTCCACAAACTGGTCTTCATCCTCGGCAAACTCGACCCGGACAACACCCATTGGCGCGAGCGCCAGCGCCAGCGCGCCATTGCCGAAACCGCCGAAGCCTTCAAGATCGGCAACAAACAAGAGCGTCAGCACCGGCTGGAGGACATCAGCGAGGTTTTCGAGCAAAACGCCTCCGATTACGGCCGCAAACTCTACCTCATCGAAAACTGCATCTACGGCGTGGACCTCCAGCCGATCGCCGTCCAGATCGCCAAAATGCGCTTCTTCATCTCCCTGGTCGCCGACCAGAAGGTGGACGACGCCCAGCCCAATCGCGGCGTCCGCCCCCTGCCCAACCTCGAAACCAAGTTCGTCGCCGCCAACACGCTCGTCGGCATCGAACGGCCCGGCCAGCAATTCCTCCGCAACCGCGCCATTGACGCCAAGGAAGCCGAACTCCGCCGCGTCCGCGAGCGCCATTTCACCGCCCGCACCCCGGCCAGCAAGGCCAGATGCCGCGAGCAGGACGCCCGCCTCCGCGCCGAAATCGCCGAGCTGCTCAAAACCGACGGCTGGGACACCGCCACCGCCCGCCTCCTCGTCGCCTGGGACCCCTACGACCAGAACGCCTCCGCCAGCTTCTTCGACCCCGAGTGGATGTTCGGCCTCACCGAGGGCTTCGACATTGCCATCGGCAATCCGCCCTATGTCCGCATCCAGACGCTCACCCAGAGCGACGCCGCCCAGACCGCGTGGCTGAAAGCGCACTACGCCAGCGCCAGCAAGGGCAACTACGACCTCTACGTGGTCTTCGTCGAGCGCGGCCTGCGACTGCTCGCCCCCCGCGGCCAGCTCGCCTACATCCTGCCCCACAAATTCTTCAACGCCCAATACGGCCAGCCCCTGCGCGAACTGCTCGCCCGCGGCCGCCACCTCCACCACGTCGTCCACTTCGGCGACCAGCAGATTTTCCCCGGCGCGACCAACTACGTCTGCCTGCTCTTCCTGGCCAAAGCCGGCGCGGACACCTGCCGCTGGGTGCGAGCCGACGACCTGCCCACCTGGCTGGCCAACCAGCGCGCCCCCGAAACCGTCCTGCCCGCCGCCCGCCTCACCGCCGCCGAATGGAACTTCGCCGTCGGCCCGGCCAGCGCCCTCTTCGACAAACTCCAAGCCATGCCCGTCAAGCTGAGCCACGTGGCAGAATTGTTTGTTGGTGTTCAGACTGATGCAGACGATGTGTTCATCGTCGAGACGGTGTCGCAAACAGGCAAAAAGCTTGTGGCCTATTCAAAGTTTACGGAGCGCGAGCACGAGTTTGAGGCGGCGCATCTTAAGCCGTTCCTAAAGGGTTCATTGAACATTCGGCGCTACGTTCTGACAGACCTCACCAAGCGACTCATCTTCCCCTACGAAACGCGGGACGGTGAGTCCCGCCTCATCACCTCGCAGGAATATGAAGACCGGTTTCCCATGACGTGGGCCTACCTGAAGTCCTGCCAGCGTCGCTTGGCCGAGAGAGCAAAAGGTCAGTTCGCCGATTATTGGCACGGCTACGTTTACAAGAAGAACCACACTCGATTTGAACAGCCTAAACTCGTCGTCCCAGCCATCGGCAAAGAGCCTTGCTTTGCGCCGGACTTTGATGGCCGGTTCTATTTCGTTGGTAGCGGTGCGGGTGGCGGTGGCGGCTACGGCATCGTCCTCAAGCCGGGCCTGCAAATAAACCTTCGCTACCTGTTAGCGTTGCTGAATTCGACGCTCGCAGGTTACGTGTTGAAGCGCTTTAGCACGCCATTTCGTGGGGGCTACTTTGCGCTCACGCGCCAGTTCATCTCCCAACTCCCCATCCGCCCGATTGATTTCGGGGCGGCGTCGGAGCGGGCGGAGCACGACGCGCTGGTGGGCTTGGTCGAGCGCATCCTGGCCGCCAAGCGGGCCAACCCTGCCGCCGACACCACCGCCCTGGAGCGCGAAATTGACGCCCGCGTCTATCGCCTCTACGGCCTGACGCCGGAGGAAATCAAGATTGTGGAGGGGGCAGGCAAATGAAACCGATGAGCAAGCCGCGTGACATCCTCTTTGAAGCCCGCACGCCGCTCGGTTTCACGGTGCGCGTCACCCGGGATTATTGGAAGATCATCACCACCGTCAAACACCCGGTCATGGCCGGATGCGAGGCGGAGGTTGAAGCAACGCTGGAATCGCCCGAGGAAATTCGGCGTAGTAAAAGCGACGCGGACGTGTATCTTTTCTACCGCAGCCGCCGCAACCGGCGTTGGGTGTGCGCCGTGAGCGAGCAGGAAGGTGAGACCGGATTCCTGATCACGGCGTATCCCACGGACGCCATCAAAGAAGGCGAGCGAATATGGCCGAAGTAAATGTGTATTACGATCCGAAGGGCCGCACGTTGACCGTGTGGTTTGGCCGTCCACAGACGGAATACGTCTGCGAGGAAACCGGCGAGGAAGTGGTCTTGATGAAGGACCGCCAAGGCCACGTCATTGGTTTTGAGCGGCTGAACTATCCCGCGAAGGCCGCCCAGCCGGTGAGACTGGCCTTTGAAACCATTCCGCAGCCCGCATGACGGCCGACAAAGTGAAAGTCTGGTTCGATGCCGAGGCCGATTTCCTCGAAGTCCGTTTTTCCGACGCTGCCGGTTACGAGAAGGAAACCCAGCACGATGCCGTCATGGAGCGCGTGGATGCGCAAGGCCGCGTCATCGGTTTCAGCGTGCTGGGTGTGAGCCGATTCAAGAAGGACAAGCCGTTGGAGGCAGACCTTGCCCCGGCTTGAGATGTCTATTCCCGCCGCTCCGCCGGAAAAGCAAAGGGCGGCGGAGCGATTGGTTGACCGCATCCTCGCGGCGAAGGCGCGGGACGCCGAGGCGGACACCAGCACGTTGGAGCGGGAGATGGATCAGTGAACTATGCCGCTCTACCTGCCTGCGGCGAGGCTTCGGCAGGCAGGCGGCCTGAAGCCGAATGAAACCAAGCTGGTCGGGAAAAGAGCACGATGAACGCCGATTTCTGGAAGGCGGCAGCAAGTGCCCGGGGCGCAGCCCCGCTTCTGGCCGGCGCTGACCGCCCGTAATCTTGGCGCGCCTCTGACATGCAGGACCTGTTCACCAACCTCAGCCGCGCGGTGGAAGGCGCGCCGGCCGTTGCGCTGGCGGCGGCCGCGCTGTGGGGCGTGTTGAGCATCGTGCTCAGTCCGTGTCATCTGGCCAGCGTGCCGCTTATCGTCGGGTTCATCAGTGAGCAGGGGCGCGTGACAACGCGGCGCGCGTTTGGGACGGCCACCCTGTTTGCCGTAGGCATCCTCATCACCATTGCGGCCATCGGCGCGATCACGGCGGCGGCAGGGCGCATGATGGGTGACGTGGGACGTTACGGGAATTATTTCGTGGCGCTGATCTTCTTCGGGGTGGGCTTGCATCTGGTCGGCGTGATTCCACTGAACTTCTCCGGCACGGGGCCGGTGGGGATGAAGCGCAAGGGGCTGCTGGCGGCGTTCATTCTGGGCCTGGTGTTCGGCCTCGCGCTCGGCCCTTGCACATTTGCCTACATGGCGCCGATGCTGGCCGTCACCTTCAAGTTAGCCGCGACGAACTTCCTTTACGGCGCGTTGCTGCTGCTGGCCTACGGCGTGGGGCATTGCGCGGTGATCGTCGCGGCGGGCACCTCCACGGAACTGGTGCAGCGTTTCCTGAATTGGAACGAGCAATCCAAAGGTCTGGCGACGTTGAAAATCATCTGCGGCATTCTTGTCATGTTCGGCGGCGTCTGGTTGATTTACACGGCGCCGTGACCTGAGCACACCTTTATGAAGCGCATTTCCGTTCGCAAACTTCTGCCGTGGCTGGTGGTCGTGGCAATCGTTGCTTTTGCCGTCTATCGCCTGAAGTTCAGCCCGACTCCGGTTCTCGCGCACAGAGTCACCACCGGCGAAGTGCGCGGCGAAGTCATGGGCACGGGCACGCTGGAGCCGCGCGTGAAGACGGTGATCAGCCCGCGCATCCAGGAGCGGCTGGCCGAAGTGCTCGTGGACCAGGGCGACGCGGTGAAGTTCGGTCAACTGCTCGCCCGCCTGGACGACGCGCCCACGCGCCGGCAGGTGGCCATCGCGGAGGCGGCACTCGCGTCGGCCAAGGCCACGGTCGAACGGGTGCGTGCCGACGAAGCCCGCGCTCAGGCGGTCCTGCAGCAGGCGCGCTTGGATCACAATCGCGCGACGGAACTGCTCGCCGGCAAAATCGCCTCGCAGGCGGACTACGACAAAACGGCCGAAGCCCTGCGCGTGGCCGAAGCCGATTTGAAGAGCGCCCAATCCGCGATTGTGGAGGCCGAGAGCCAGGTGCTCACAGCGGAAAAGACCTTGCAGTATCAGCGGGAACTGCTCGCGTTCACCGAGATGCGGAGTCCTTACGACGGCTTGGTCACGCGGCGCGACCGCGATCCCGGCGGGGTGGTCGTTCCGGGCGCGTCCATTCTCCAAGTGGTCGCCACCAACGAAATCTGGGTTTCGGCGTGGGTGGACGAAACCGCGATGGTGGGCTTGCAGGTTGGACAACCCGCACGGGTCGTCTTCCGATCAGAACCCGCCAAGAATTACGCCGGTGAAGTCGCGCGCCTTGGCCGCGAAGCGGACCGCGAGACGCGGGAGTTTGTCGTGGATGTGCGCGTGAAGGAATTGCCGGAGAACTGGACGATCGGCCAGCGCGCGGAAGTATTCATTGAAACGGGTCACAAATCAAATGTGGTGCTGCTACCTCCGCAATTCATTCGCTGGCACGAAAACAAACCCGGCGTGTTTGTAAGTGAGCACGGCAAAGCCCGCTGGCGTGGGGTCACGCTGGGATTGCGCGGATTGCAAAACGTGGAAGTGACGCAGGGCCTTTCCGCTGGCGACCAGATCGTCCGCCCCATTGAAGGCCAGAAGCAACCGCTCACCGACGGCGTGCGTATTGCGCCAATGAAGAAAACCACGCGATGATCCACCCGCCTTCAAGTTTGCCCGGCGATCGCTTTTGCCATTGTAGCGCAGGTTTCCAAGTCTGCTGTATCGCAGGTTTCTCAATCGGCAGGACGCAGCTTCTGGGGCGGGAATCAGGATGCGGCGGCGATAGGCGGGTTTGGAAACCCGCGATACAGCAGACTTGGAAGTCTGCGCTACTCCCGCTTCCAAAATCATGAACCTTGCCCTCCGTGACATCCGCCACAACGTGGGGCGCTTCGCGTTGACCACTGTGGGCATCGGCCTGTTGTTGATGATTGTCATGGGCATGGGCGGCATCTATCGCGGGCTGATTTACGAGGCGACGCTGCTCGTGGATCAAGTCGGCGCGGACTTGTGGGTGGTGCAGGGCAGCACGCGTGGACCATTTGCCGAAGTCTCGCGCATTCCCGCCAATCTCGAAGACCGCGTGCGCGCCGTGCCGGGAGTGGCTGAAGCGCGACGTTTCGTTTCCCACACCATTCAACGCGAACATCAAGGCCGTCCGTTGCGGATGGTGGTGCAAGGACTCTCCTGGCCCGAGGACAAGGGCGATTGGCTGCAATTGATTGCCGGACATGCGCTGCGTCAAGGTCACTACGAAATGATTGCCGACCGCTCGCTGGGTTTGCCGCTCGGCGAGAAAATCAGGCTCGGCAAGGATGTTTATGAAGTCGTCGGTCTGACGAAGGGCATGGTGGGGACGGGGGGCGATGGCTTGTGCTTCTTTACGGTGAGCGATGCCGAGGCCATTCAATTCGACGTGCCGGGCGAAGCCACGCGGCTTGAACGCGCCGCGCGCCTGGCCCGGCTTGAAAAGCTGGACCTGGGCCGCGTTAACCCGCTTCTGTCCGAACGTGTGGTCGGCCCGGTCAACGAGTTGCCCGCGCTCGCGCCGCCACAGGTGAGCGCAGTATTGGTGACACTGCGCGACGGTGCGGATGCCGCGCAGGTGACTTCGACGCTGGCGACCTGGCCCGACGTGACGGTGTATTCCACGCAACAACAGAAAGACCTGCTGCTCTCCGGCATGGTGGACAAGGCGAAACGGCAACTCGGTTTGTTCCGCGTGCTGCTCATCATCATTTCCACGATCATCATGGCGTTGATTCTCTACACGCTGACGCTCGACAAGATTCACGACATCGCGCTGCTCAAACTCATCGGCGCGCGCAACGGCGTGATTGTGGGGCTGATTCTCCAGCAGGCGTTGCTCATGGGCGCTCTCGGCTACGCGCTGGCTTGGTGGCTGGGGCAATATGCCTTCCCGCGTTTTCCTCGTCTGGTCGTGATTGAAACGCCCGATCTGCTGATGCTTGGCGGCATCGTGCTGGCCATTTCCGTGCTGGCGAGTCTGTTGGGCATCTGGAAGGCGATGCGGGTTGAGCCGAACAAGGTGCTGGCAGCATGAATCCGAACGCAAACAACACCGCGGCCATCGTCGCCGAGAACCTCACCAAGGTTTACGGCAGCGGCAATACCGAGGTCGTGGCGATGAAGGATGTTTCCCTGCGCGTCGAGCGGGGCGAAGTAATCGCGTTGCTGGGGCCAAGCGGTGCGGGGAAGTCCACGCTGCTCACCGCCATTGGTCTCATCAACCCGCCGACTTCGGGCCGCATTCACATCGGCGGCGAACTGGTCATGGACGCGGACCAGCCGAAAGTGGATTTGCGCGCATTCCGCCGGCGGCACCTCGGGTTCGTCTTTCAAAAGGCCAACCTGATTCCCTTCCTCAGCGCGGTGGAGAACGTGCAAGTGGCGTTGGAGATCAACGACACCTCTCCGAGAGTCGCCCGTCAACGCGCCATGGAACTACTCGAATACCTGGGCGTAGCCGACCGGGCCGGCAACCTGCCCGACGCCCTTTCCGGCGGCCAGCAGCAACGCGTAGCCGTGGCCCGCGCGCTCGCCAACGAGCCAAATCTGATTCTGGCGGATGAACCCACTGCCGCGCTCGACAGTGTTCGCGGGCGGCAGGTGATGGAACTGTTCCGCAAAGTCGCCCACGAGCGCGGCGCTGCCGTGATGGTGGTCACGCACGATCACCGCGCGCTCGAAGTTTTCGACCGGACTTTAGAGATGGAGGACGGCGAATTGAAACCTGAACCAAAGGAAAAACCATGAAACCAGAAAACCTCACACGCAGAAACTTCCTTGCCACCGCCGGCACTGCCGCCCTGGCCGCAACCGCAACCTCCGCTCTCGGCGCCGAATCCAGTGGCGGCAAGACGCTGAAGATTCTTGGCATCGCGTGCAGCCCGCGCAAAGGCATGACGACAGCGAAGTCCGTCCAAGCTGCGCTGGATGCGGCCAAAGCCGTGGACGCGCGGATTCAGGTGGAGTTGATTGACCTTGGCGGACTCAATATTGCCGGTTGGTCGCCAGCGATTCCCAAAGACGATTTCGACGCCATCCCGCCGAAGCTCAAGGACCCGCAGTTGGGCGGTTTGATCATCGCGTCGCCGTCTTATTTTCGTTCGCTCAGTTCGCTGTGCAAGGCGTTCATCGAGCGCTGCATGCCCTTGCGCGAAGGGGCGATGTTGTTGGCGAACAAACCGGTTGGGGCGCTGGCGGTGGGCGGCAATCGCAATGGCGGACAGGAACTCGTCATTGAGCAAATCCTGATGGCCATGCTCAGTTACGGCATGGTACCCGTGGGTGGCAATTCGCCGGCGATGCTAGGCGGCACGCTTTGGAGTGTGAAGGACGAGGTGGGCCAAGACGAAGCCGGCCTGCAATCGGCCAAACTCCTCGGAACGCATGTCGCGGAGGTGGCTCTGAAACTGGCGACATAGAAACCGGTGAGGCACTTTCAAAAGTTTGCGGAAGTGCCGCGTGAGGGCACGCGGCCTGCAGGAACCGGGCAATCGGTCACCGAGTGTAGGCCGGCTGCCCTCAGCCGGCGGAAGTTTTGAAAGAGCCTCCAGTTTGATTCCCGCCGGACAAAGCACTGGGGATGCGACCCCAGCCAGACGAAGAACTACTGCCGGGCGGTCTTCGCCAACGGGAAGTAGCCGACATCTTTGACGACATTCTGGCCTTCGTCGCTACGAATCCACGCGATGTATTTCGCGACAGCGCCCCGGTCCAGCGCGGGATTGACGTAAAGGAACAGATGCCGCCAGATCGGGTAGCTGGCATTGAGCACATTTTCCTCCGTGGGCTCAATCGCCGGAGAAGCGTCGTCCTTCTTGATCTTCAGGTGTTTCGCGCCTGAGCCATAGGCGATGCCGCCGTAGCCAATGCCGTTCTTGTCCTTCGCCACCGCCTGCAACACTGCGGCGGTGCCAGGCATGGTTTGCGCCGAGGCGGCGAAGTCTTTGCCCTGGAGGACATGCTCCTTGAAGAACTCATACGTGCCGGAGTTGTTCTCGCGGCTGTAAACGGTGAGGGGGGCATCATTGCCACCCACTTCCTTCCAGTTCCTGATCTTGCCGGTGAAAATGGCCTCCAACTGCTGAAGGCTTAGTTCCTTGACGGGGTTGTCCGCTGCCACATAGACCGCCAGGCCGTCAAGGCAGACCTTGTATTCGTTGGGCCGTTTGCCAAAGGCCTTGATGCATGTTTCCACCTCCTTGGCTTTGATTTTCCGCGAGGCGTTGCAGATGTCCGTGGTCTGGTTCTGGAGTGCGGCGAAGCCGGTGCCCGTGCCGCCACCGGTAACCTGGATTTTTGTGTCCGGATTTCGAGCCATGTAAACCTCGGCCCATTTTTGAGCGAGCACCACCATCGTGTCCGATCCCTTGACGGTGATGGAGTTGGCAACGGCGTATTGCACTGCGCAGACAGTGCCCAGCATAAGTAACAAGATGGTTCGTTTCATGGTGCAACATTTGCCCGCGACTGTCTCGCCGCAGTCACAGACACGTTACGAAATGGTGACGATTGGTGTGCCGGATTGGAGCAGACTCAGTCACGTCCCGGCGGCCCGGCGTGCGGGCGGCCTCTCCCTGCCCCGGACCTTTCAAAGGCCGGCGTAAGCGCCGCCGCCAGGTGACGGATTCTCACGGGGACAAGGTCCAGCCGCCACCTTGCGGTGGCCGCTATAGTCCGTTGTGGTATTACGCGGGCTGTTAAATTCCCGGGCCAAGGTTGCACCGGAAGGGAAGACGCCGCTGGGGTGACAGGGATAAACATGACAACGATCTGCGCGAAAGCCTCCTCCTCCCCGCGCGCTGCTATGGCATTTCTGGCAAACCGCATTTGCCTCGCGGCGGGAGTTGCGCTAAACATGTTTCGTTGATTGGCGAAATACAGAAACAGACTCGGGACCCGCGCATGCGGACGACATTGAACAAACCTCTCAATCCAATCCATTAACGACCATGTCCAATCCTGTTCCAACTCCGAAGCGGCTGGCATTTTTCGAGCGCTACCTGACGCTCTGGGTCTTCCTGTGCATGATTGCCGGTGTGGCCCTGGGGAAACTCGCGCCCGGTTTGACCGGCAGCTTGAGCCGGTTGGAGTTCGGCGAAGGCTCGCAGGTCAACGTGCCCATCGCCGTGCTCATCTGGCTGATGATCTACCCGATGATGCTCAAGGTGGATTTCACCGCGCTGGGCGGC
Source organism: uncultured Verrucomicrobiota bacterium (assembly GCA_964548925.1). Classification (GTDB taxonomy): domain Bacteria; phylum Verrucomicrobiota; class Verrucomicrobiia; order Limisphaerales; family MWDV01; genus MWDV01. The sequence continues at coordinate 10,953 of CAZJTM010000178.1, forward strand.
ATCGCGCGCAAGCCGAAGGGGCTCGCGGTGACGCTGTTTGTCAACTGGCTGGTGAAGCCTTTCAGCATGGCCTTACTGGCGTGGGTGTTCATGCAGCACGCGTTTGCGGCGTGGATTTCGCCCGAACTGGCCAAGGAATACACCGCCGGCCTGATCATTCTGGCTGCGGCGCCCTGCACGGCGATGGTGTTCGTCTGGAGCTACCTCACGGACGGCGATCCGGTCTATACGCTGGTGCAGGTGGCCGTGAACGATCTCATCATGCTGGTCGCATTCGCCCCCATCGTGATGTTCCTGTGCGGCGTGGCGAATGTCGTCGTGCCGAGCAAGGTGCTGATCACGTCGGTCGTGGTGTTCATCGTGATTCCGCTGGCGGCGGGTTGGCTGACGCGAACGCTGCTGCTCAAGACGCATGGCAAAGACTGGTTCGAGCAGGAATTCCTGCCACGATTTCATCCCGTGACCATCTTCGCGCTTTTGCTGACGCTGGTGCTGATCTTCGCGTTCCAAGCGGAGAACCTGACGACGCGCTGGTTCGCCGTGCTGCTGCTGGCGGTGCCGATCACGCTCCAGGTCTATTTCAACTCCTCGCTGGTCTACCTGCTGATGCGATGGTTGCGCGTGCCGCACAACGTGGCGTCGCCCGGCGCGCTTATCGGTGCGAGCAATTTCTTCGAGCTGGCGGTAGCGGTGGCGATCACGCTGTTTGGTCCGGGCTCGGGCGCGGCGTTGGCCACGGTGGTGGGAGTGCTCGTGGAAGTGCCGGTGATGTTGTCCGTCTGCAAAATCTGCAACCAATCGCGCCAGTGGTATCAGGAGCGCGGGACTTGAAGTCCGAAACTCTAAATCCGAAATCCGAATGAAAACCGAAAACCGAAGTCCGAAGTCCGAACGGCCGCTTGTTCTCGTTCTTTGCACGGGAAACTCCTGTCGCAGCCATATCGCGGAAGGCATTTTGCGGTCCGCAGCCGGCGATCTCATCAACGTCCAGAGCGCCGGCTCGAAACCCGCCGGCTACGTGCATCCGCTGGCGATCAAGGCGATGGCGGAGATTGGCATTGATATCTCGGGCCACCGCTCGAAGCCACTGACCGAGTTTCTTGACCAGCCGGTTCACACGGTCATCACGGTCTGCGGCAAGGCCGATCAGGCTTGTCCCATCTTCCCCGGACAGGTGAACCGGCATCACTGGCCGTTTGATGATCCCGCGCATGCCACGGGCAGCGAGGCTGAGCAATTGGCCGTTTTTCGCCGCGTGCGGGACGAAATGCGCCGGGTATTTGAGGCGTACGCGGCTGGGCTGCGGACCTCCCCTTATTTGGCGGTTGAATAACAGGGCAAACCGACCCGGACGAAACCGTTCAGAGGTCAGACAGGGTGGTCGGAAGGTTTGGCGGCGGCGGGTGGTCATGGTGTGCTCCACTCGAAAATAGAGGTGTGGCCAACACACTTCGCTCGCCGCGTGCTACTGGCAAAGGCCCGCAGGATTGCGCTGACGGGACAGGCGGTTCGCGATTCTTTTTGGGGCAGTCCGTCCCCCAACGAACAGACATCCACTTCGCGCTAAAGTCGGATCGGAAACTGCCGATTCCCCAGACGAATCACGCCCTTGTGACCCGAGGGCGGGGATTGGGCGACATCGGTGGTCGCTCAACGGGTCGCAGGTTGACATGCGGCGATAGCCGCAGCCTGCACCCCGGCTTGGCACCTTATTGCTGACCATGAAGAAGCGACCTGTGATCCATGCGGCGGCGGCTGGCCTGTGCGCCGCCATCACCCTCACGGCTGGCGAAATGCCACCTGCAATCGGAACGGTAACCGGCCACCCGGGTGTCTTCGAGCGGGAAGCCACCTTGGAGGCGTGTCTGGAGACGGCCCTTCAAAACAGCCATCGGCGCCCGGCGTCCCGCTATGCCGTGGCGGTGGCAGAGGCCCAGCACCGGCAGGCGCTCGCCGGCTACTGGCCGCAGGTCAGCGCCAAGGGCGGCTACCAGCGGATGGATGAGTCTCCGAATTTCATCTTTCCGGCCAGTTCCTTTAACGTGCCGGCCCAGACGATCACCATTCCCAACGGCGGAACCATCCCCATCAGTTTCCCGACCCCCGGCGGCCCGGTGACCATGCCGGTGAATGCGATCCCCATTCCCGCCCAGGACATCAGCATCCCGGCACAGGACATCAAGCTCATGGACCCGGACAGCTTCACGGCGTCGCTCGACGTGGTCTGGCTGCTCTACGACGGCGGGATGCGCAAGGGCTACCGCGAGCAGGCGGGCGGGCTGGTGGAGATGATGAAACAGGAGGCGCGGCGCACCGACCTGGAGATTGCCGACAGCGTGAAGCGCTATTACTACGGCGCGGTGCTGGCGCGGCAGCTTCATCAGGTGGGCAACGACACGTTGGCCCGCATGGAGGCCACGTTGAGCCTGACCGAAACCATGTACAAGGAAGGCGGCGGGAAGGTGAAGAAGACCGATTTCCTGGACAACAAGGTAATGGTGGAGTCGCTGCGCTCCAT
>CAZJTM010000179.1:0-13395 GCA_964548925.1 uncultured Verrucomicrobiota bacterium
AACTCCATCTCTCCCTTCAGGCGATCCAAGGCGCGCAGTAACACGTCCGCGCCTTTGCGGGACTCAAACCGGCCGATGAACAGAAACCGGCGCGGCGCCAGGCGTGGCCGGCGTTGGACGCTCTGAAACACCGGGTCCGGCGCGTGCTCGATCTGCATTACCTCTTTGGGCGCGAATTTGCGCCGCAAATAGTCCGCTGAGAACGTGGATTCGGTGGTGATGAGCGGCGCGCGGGGCAGACAGCGCCGTTCCACCCAGGACGCCAACAACTCATGTTTGTTGACCGGGCCAACCTCGCGCGCCCACGAGTACAATCCCTGAATCGTCACCAAATGGGGATACGGCAGCCGGGCGGCAATCAAGGCGGCGCCCTGGTCCGTGCCCCACGCGTGCGCGAGGTCCGGTTTCACGACACGAAGCACCCGCCGGACGAGCAGCGTGTCCACCCAGAACAGTGAAGGCGCGCGAAACCCGGCCGGCGCCTTGAGCAGGTGGAAGGTCACACCGTTGCGCTCGAACGAGAAGGTGCGCGGGAATTGCTTTCGCACCACCAGAATGTGCAGCCGCAGGTCGGAACGCTTCTCGAACTCGGCGAGCAAGACGCGCTGCCAGGTGGCCGGGTGCAGCCGTGGCAGCGCCTGAACCTCCGGCGGCACGTCCGGCAACCATTCCACCGGGAAGAACGAAAACCAGGCAACGGTCAAAACGGGTTTCATCATGGCGCATCTCCCGAGCCCCCGCGCGGGGCGGAACGGCGTTCACGCCGCTGGTTCAACGTCGTCGTCCAGAAGTCCGCATGGATGCCCTTGCGGGACAACCACCAGTAGAACGCGGGCCGGAAGAAGCTGCAAAGCGAGATGCGCGCGAGGTAGTTCCAACGGACTCCCGCCCGGAGGCCGGCCAGGAAACCACGACATCTTGCGGTGAAGCCCTCCTGCTGCATCGCGCCATAGAAGCGCATCTCCGCTCGGACCTCCTCGATCACCTGGGTCGTTTGGGGCGGCGCGTGCGGGGCCTTGGCCAAATCCGCGAGCCATTGCTGGAAGACGCACTCCATTTGGCTCGCGCGTTTGATCTCTGCCCGGCGGTGCTCCGCCGGCGTCCACCGGGCGGGCGTCTGGCAGGTCATCGCCTCCCGATGCCGCCGATAGAGGACCAGCGGCTGATTGACATAAGCGATGCGGCCGAGCAGCAAGCTGCGAAATGGCAACGCGCGGTCTTCATACGCCACGTCGGGCCGCAACGGGCCGAATACGTCAAAGATGCGCCGGTCCCAAGCGTGCGCAGCGCCGCCGACCCCGGGCATGCCGCGCCGGCACATTTGCAGCAGGTCGTTCGCAAAGGGCGGCGGCGGATTCTCATACAAACCGTAGTCGGCCCCCTCCTCGTCTATCAGCCGCATGGCCGAGGACAGTGAACAGACCTGTCGCCCGCTTTCCTCCCAAGCCCGCCACAAGACCTCCGTTCGTTCCGGCAACGAGACGTCATCGCCGGCGCTGCCCACGATGAACTGGCCCTTGGCCAATTCCATCACCCGGTTGAGGTGGTTCGCCAGACCCACGTTCTGAGGCGGGCGGTTCAGCACGACCTCGTGCGGCCCATGATAGCTCTGAGCCACGTCCCGCAGGATTTCGAAGGAACGGTCGCGGGAGCAATCGTCCGACAGGATGACCTGCAGCGGGGAATAAGTTTGCGCCAGTGCGGCGGTGGCAGCCTCGCGGATGAAGCGTTCCTGGTTGAACGCGACCACGAAGAAGGTGAGGAGCGGACGTTCCATCACGAGGCTCCTTTTGCCAGGCCCAACCGGCGTTTCACCATGTCCACGGGATTGATCCCGAGCAGCGTCTGCAGCCCCCGCAGGCAACCCGCCGTCACCACCGCCGTCAGGCCAAGACTCGCCACGACTCCCCAAGGCGACGGCAGGAAGCTCACGGCGAGAAACGTGAGCGCCACCGCCAGCACCGCCGGCCCGAGAATCTTGAGCGCCCGCGCGGACCAGCGGAAGCCGGTCAGCCGGCGGCAAAGCAGGAAGTTCAGGCCGGTGACCGCGAGATACAATAGCGCGAAAGCGATCCCGACCCCGTTCAGTTGCCACACTTGCATGCAGGCAAAGACGAGCGCCACGTGAATCACGGCGGCAACAACCTCCACCGTGATGAAGTACGCGCTCCGGCCCTTGGCAATGAAGACGTAGCCCAACGGCCAACTCACCACGCGCAGAAAAATGCCGATGATCTGCCAGCGCACGATATCGGACGCCGCAGTGAACTTGCCGGAATAGAAGACCTGCAAAACCCAGGGCGCCAGCGCCAGCGTGGCCAGCACCCCGGGCACCGCGATCAGAACGCCCATCTCCGCCTGCTCGTTCACCAAACGGTTGACGGCGGGATGATCGCTGGCCACCGCCGTCAGCCGGGGCACAAAGTCCGCCGCCATCGCGGTCAGGACGAAGCCCACGTAGTAGGAGGAAAGCAGCCAGGTGGCCTGATAGAGTCCCACGGCGTCCATGCCCAGTTGCCGCTGGACCAGCACGCGGGTCAGATACGCCACCGCCCCGCCCAACAGCGCGGACGCCGTGAACGCCAGGCCCAAACCCAGCAAGCCCCGCGTTTCCGCGAGCGTTTCTCTCAGGCTGACGCGGACCCGCTCGACGGGGACTCGGCGCGCGAACCACCAGGACAGGAGGATGGCAAACGCGGAGTTCGCGAGCAGGAACGGCACGATGCCTTCCTCGCGCAGCCAATAGACGAGCGCCACACTCGCCACGGTGCCGAAAAGGGCGCCGACCACTTGCGACGCGGCGAGATCGCGCAGCCGTCTCAACCCCTGCAACAACGCTAACTGCCCGGCCGAAACTCCGCCGAACAGCAGCGTGAGCGACATCCACATCATGCCGGTCACGTGTTGGTCGTCGCCAAACGTGCCGCGGCTGAGCGGAACCGCGAGCGCGATCACCGCGAGCATGCCCACTGCCCCGGCGGCCAGCGAGGCGCGACGCAGGCTGACGATCGTTCGTGCGATCCGCGTCTGGTCGCCGGTTCCCGCGGCTTCAGCGATCTGGCGAACGCCGCTATTCCCCAACCCCATGCCCGCGAGGCTGCCGATCAACGCCACCGCCGTGGTGTACAGCCCCGCCAAGCCCATGCCCGCCGGCCCCAGCAGCAGCGCGAGCGCCTTCATCCGCAGCGCGCCCACCAGCAGAGTAATCACCTGGGCGCCGCCCACGAGCGCGGTGCTCTTGAAGATCTGGCGGTAGGAAGTGGAGGGAGGATTACTCAAGGTGGCGAATCACGCGAGCCGGGACGCCCGCCGCGACACAATTCGCCGGCACATCGCGCGTCACCACGCTCGCGGCGGCGATGACCGCGTTGTCTCCGATGTGGACCCCCTTCAGCACCATTACGCGGCTGCCGAGCCACACGTTGCTGCCGATCCGGACGGGGCGCGCCGGGCCGGCGCTGCGGCACCGCGTCGCGGGGTTGAGTTCATGAAAGTCGCAGTCGAATACCGCGGCCAAGTCGCCAATCTGGCAGCGATCGCCGAGGGTGATCTGTTCGCCGGCGACGATGGAGACGTTGTTGCTGAATAGATTCTCGTCGCCGATCTGGACTCGGGCGTTTGATCCGCGGGCCTGGATCAGAATCTCGCCGTTGCCCAGCCGCACCGAGGTTGGCGAGCCAAAGACATTGCGGTTGCCCAGACGAATGGCTCCCGTTCCGCCGTTGCGCACCGGCACGTGGAAGACACAGTCCTTTCCCAATTCCACCGGGCAGTGCGCCAAGCGTTGCGCCGTGAGAAACCGGAACCGATTCCAAGCCTGGCGACCCCGCCCCGCGCGGCGGCCCAAGCCTTGAATCAATCGGACAAACAACGTCATGCCAGACCTTGAACAATCTCCCGCACTGTCGCGGCCACGTGTTGCGCCTGATCGAGTGACAAGTGCGGACCCATGGGCAGGCTCAACACCGAATCGGCCAATTGCTCGGCGAGCGGAAACGCGCCGCGCTGCAGCCCCATCTCCGCGTACGCGCCCGAGAGATGCGGCGGCACCGGATAATGAATCAGCGTGCCAATGCCGGCCTCGGTCAGCCGCTGCTGCAAGGCGTCGCGCCGCGGGTGGCGCACGACGAACAAATGCCAGACTGGCTCCGCCCACTTGGGGACCGTGGGCAGTGTCAGGTCAGGCAGACCCTGCATCGCACTCAAATAGAAGGCGGCAATTTTCCGACGGCGATCGTTCCACTCGTCGAGCTTGGCCAGTTTGACACGAAGCAGCGCGGCCTGCAGTTCGTCCAGCCGCGAGTTAAAGCCCTTGCACTCGTTGTAGTACTTCTTCTTGGACCCGTAATTGCGCAGCGTGCGCACGCGATCCGCCAGGTCCGCGTCGTCGGTGGTCACCGCGCCGGCGTCGCCCAACGCGCCGAGGTTTTTCCCGGGATAAAAGCTGTGACCTGCCGCGCGGCCCAGCGCGCCCGCGCGGCGTCCCCGGCAACGCGCGCCCTGGGCTTGGGCGCTGTCCTCGACCACCTTCAACCCGTGCTCCCGGGCAATGGCCATGATTCCCTCCATGTCCGCCGGTTGGCCGTAGAGATGCACGGGCATGATCGCTTTGGTGCGAGGCGTGATGGCGGCGGTGATTTTCTCGGGCGCGAGGTTGAAGCTCTGCGGGTCGGGCTCCACCGGCACCGGAGTGGCGCCGGCATACGACACCGCCAGCCAGGTGGCAATGTAGGTGTTCGACGGCACGATGACTTCGTCGCCGGGGCCGATCTCCCAAGCGCGCAAAACCAAGTGGAGGGCATCCAGGCCATTTCCCACGCCGACGCAATGCCGGCTGCCGCAATAGGCCGCGTACTCCTGCTCGAAAGCCTCGACCTCCTTGCCCAAAATGTACCATGCCGAGCGCATGAACCGGGAATACGCGGCGTCAAGCTGCGCTTTCAACTCCTCGTACGGCCCGACAAAGTCGAGAAACGGAATCTTCACTTTTTCACCTCGGCCAGGGCACGCAGGTAGTCGCTGTAATCGCGATAGTAATCGTTTGGATCATACAGCTCGGAGGCCAGCACCAGGCAGACGGAGCCGGACGAGAAGTTGTCCATCTCCCTCCAGATCATCGGGGGAATGTGCAACCCGTAGTACGAGCGGTTCAGGTGGATGCGCTGCTGCTCCTTGCCGTCGTAGAGGACGACGTCGAAGCTGCCCGACATGGCAATGAGGAACTGATGGCACTTCTTGAGCGCGTGCCCGCCCCGGTCAGAGCCGCCGGGGACATCATACAGGTAGAAAACCCGCTTGATGTCGAACGGAATGTGCCGGTTGGCTTCGATGAAGGTGAGATTGCCGCGCGGGTCCGCGATCTTCGGCAACTCGATGCGCTTGCAGTCTGGGATGCTCATGGTGACAGGACCGTGGCTATGCAATTGGAGAGACACCCGCCCTCACCCCAGCCCTCTCCCCCGGGGAGAGGGAGGACCGTTTTGAAGGTTGGAGAAGGTTCGCCGTCCAGTGACTTTTCGCCGCGTGGCCTTGGCTGCTCCCTCTTCCCGGGGGAGAGAGCTGGGGTGAGGGCGAGGGCATGCACCATTGGAGTGGCTGCGGTTCGGGATTGCGGAGCGTTTGCATTGTGGCTCAGAAGCACACCGGCTCGACGATCTGGGTCATGGCGCGACCGGCGGCTTCGGCCAGCGGTTGCACCCGCGCCTCGGTTCTTACCCACCGCTCGCGGTCCATCAGAATCCAAACCAGATTGATCCACTCGCCGCCAATTTGCCGGGCGCGGAATTGCACGTGGGTCTGCAGCGCGCCAAACCGCTGATGGAAGCTGATTACCCGCCGGTTGCTCTCCACGATGTTGCCGCGCACCTCGCGCAACCGCAGGACTTCAAAGGCAAACCGGTAGATCAAAATGCAACTCGGCACGGCCGCGGGCACGCCGGGCAGAATGATCCATCGGCCCCATTCGGCCGCGTCGTTGTGAACGTCGTAGAGGCCGATGGTGCCGACGGCGGTGCCGGCCTCGGTTTCGATCATGAAGTAGTAGTCGCCCTCGCGCTGCTCGTAGGCGCGGAGCCATTCCCGCTGCTGGGCCGGGTCGGCGCGGGTGTCGCCCACGTTTCCGATCACCCCCGGCCGCGTGCGCAACCGCACGATGAACTCGGCATCGTCCATGGTCGCCGGCCGGAGCCGGGTATGGTAACCGGAAATGCTGTACGAATGCTTCATCGCAACACCCATCGCCCTCCCCGCCCGGCGTCAGGGCCAACGCACCAACGCGGCGGACCAGGAGTAACCGACGCCAAAACCGACGAGACCCATCTTCATCCCGGCGCGGAGCTTGCCTTGCGTCTGCAGATCGCGCAGCGCAATCGGGATCGTGGAGGAAACCGTGTTGCCACAGTGCGCCAGGTCCACCACAAACCGATCTTCCGGAAGGCCCAGCTTCTTGCGCAGAAAATCGAGCATGTAGCGGTTCGCCTGGTGGAAGACCCACAGGTCCACCTGGTCCTTGCTCAACCGGGCGCGTTCCAGCAGCGCCGTCACCACCGGCGGCACGCGGCGGAGGGTGAAATTGAAAATCTCCGGCCCGTTCATGAACAGGTGGTTCACGGTTCGGCGGTTGCCGCTCTCGTCCTCCGTTTCCGCGGCGTCGGGGACCGGTCGCCGCCGCATGCCGCCGGTGGGCACGATCAGATTCTCCGCGCCGGAGCCGTCGGTGCCAAAGACGAATGGCCCGACCTGTTCCTCCTCGCTTTCCACCGCCGAAACCAGCGTGGCGGCGGCCGCGTCACCAAAGATCGTGCGCACGCTCTTGTCGTGGGGATGAATGAAGCGGCTGTAAGTTTCCGCCGTGATCAAGAGGACCTTTCGCGCCTGCCCTGTCTCAATCAGCCCCTTGGCCAAGCTCAGTCCATAGACGAAGCCCGAGCACCCGAGGTTGAAATCCAGCGCGCCGCACGTGTCGCGCAGTTTCAGCCGATGCTGCAACAGGCAGGCGGTTGTGGGCAGAAGATAATCCGGGCTTTGGGTGCAGAGCAGCACGAAGTCAATGGACTCGCGCGGACAGTCCGGAGAGGCCAGCAGCTTCTCCGCGGCCCGCACCGCGAGATCGGACGCGCATTCCTCCTCCGCAACGATATGCCGGTTGCTGATGCCCGTCTTCTCGGTGATCTTCTCCGCCGTCCAACCGGCCATTTCTTTGGCGAGCGTGGCGTTGTCCAACACGCCTTCCGGCAGGTGATACTCAATGGCTTGAATGGCTGCTCTCATGCGTCGCTTTTTATCTGACATTCACCGGCGGAATCTGATCAATGTAGCGTGTAGCCGCCGTCCACCGGCAACGTCACGCCGGTAATCCACCGCGCCATCGGCGACAGCAGGAACGCCGCGGCATTGGCCACGTCCGTGGGTTGTCCGAATCCCAAGGGATGCATCGCGGCAATCGCAGCGTACTGTTCCTGCCCCGTCAAATCCGCCACCTGCCGCAGCATGGCGGACTGCACGAAGGCGGCCGCCACGCAATTGACCCGAATCCGCTCAGGCGCAAGTTCCAGCGCCAGGGAGCGCACGGCGGCGATCAGCGCACCCTTGCAGGCCGAGTAGAGCGACCGACCCGGCGCGCCCACCAAGCCCATGACCGAAGAGACATACACGAGGCCGGCTTCCTCAGCCCGCACATTCTTCTGTCGTAACCCCTTCGCCAAGGCCATCGCCGAAAGCAAGTTCAACTGCAACGCGGTTTGGGCGGCGGCGGCGGAGAACTGGCGCAACGGCAGCGTCTGCTGCGTGCCCGCGCAATGAATCGCGCCCGACAACGCTCCGTGCTGTGATGCCAAGCGGCCCATCCAGGCAGGAATCTCATCCACCGCCGCGAGGTCGAACGGAGCGGCGGCATGCCCCGTCCCTTCAAGTTCGCGGACCAATTCGGCGAGCACGGCCTCCCGGCGGCCGGAAACGATGACCCGCGCCCCCAACCGCGCCAGTTGCCGGGCGCAGCCCTGGCCGATGTCACCCGAGGCGCCGACGACCAGGACGGTTCGCCCGGTCATGTCCACAGGGTTGAGCATGCTCAACCTTGGACCTTGCCGGGAAACAGCGCGGCCAGGTCGGCCACGGTCTGGCAACCGGAAATCTGTTTCGCAGTCACGCTGCTCTGCAGTTTCGAGTCCGCCATGGCGATGAACGAGATCACCGCCATCGAGTCCCAATTCCCCATGTCCGCGAGTTTGTCCGTCCCTTTCACGGTCCCGGGGGGCTGCTCCAGCAGCGTGTCAATCTCGGTGCAGAATTCTTGTAGCGTCATAGTGGAGGCGACTGGGAGTACCCGCCGGCGGCACCGGAACGGCCCGACCGAACCTCGTTGTTCGACCGGGTGACGATTGCGGTTGCCAACTTGGATGACAGGCCAGTCACGCTCTGAAGCTAACAGAACCGAACCTTCAGGCAAGCCCTCCATCGGCCCGACCAGCAATTCTCGTTTCAACCGAGGAAGAGACGGGCGGGTTGAAGGGCAAGGGCGGACACCCAAGCGCGGGGGAGCCTTCACCGGTTCGTGAAATGCGGGCTGCCGCACTCCAAGACGCTGGCGCGGAAGCTCCCTTCCAGGTCCGTGCCGCGCGACCGCTGAATCGCCATTCCCGGAATGCTGCCAAGAGCCGTAAGTTTTGCCCGAGGATTAACCCGACCTCACGGATGTAGCCAGGGGACAAACGGACTGTGTTCTCACGAACGCAGTGCTGAGGGAAAGACGGCCGTGGCAACCGGTTGCTATTGCCGGGCCCGAACATCGTAGCAGAAGAGCATTTCGTGGTCGCGCAGATACAGCCGACCATCCAAGAGCACCGGATGTGTCCAGGTGTCGTTCCTTCGTTCGGGTACGAGGCGGAAGCGCCCGGCGTATTCAAAGCGATCGCTACCAGGCTTGAGCAGGGCGACCTCGCCTTCCTCGCTCAGGCAATAGAGCCGGCCGTCAGCCCAGAGCGCGGCGCCTTTGGCCAGGTCGTTCAGTTCGTATCGCACGGCGCCGGTTTTCGGGTCGAGGCAAACCCACGCCTTGCGTTGCCGATAGATCGCCCCAAACAGCGATCCATCCGCGAAAACCACGCCGCCTTGGCAGGCATCCAGCTCCGAACGCCACACGGTTTCGACGACCACGCGCGCACCTTCCGCGCGTGGTCGAAACAGCTTCCCACCCTCGCCGTCCGGGCCGGTGACAAACACCGCGTCACCCACACGGACAGGGGTGGCGGCCAGTACTTTGTGGCGCGTGGGCATCGGGCGCGACCAGAGCAATTCGCCAGTGTCCGCATCCACGCCAAAGACATGCCGCAGCGAACAATTCACGATCATGCGCCGGCTGCCGAGCGGCATGAGAATCGGCGAGGTATAGCCAGCGCTGTCCGCCTCGCCCGCGGGTTCGGCCAGGTGTTCGTGCGCTGGAGTGTTCGCGAAACCCAGCCGCAGCGGTTCGCTCGTCCAGACGGTTTCGCCGGTCTGCGCGTCGAGCGCCACGAGGAGTGCCTTCGAGCCACCGGCGGTGACGATCACCCGCGAACCGTCCACCAGCAGGCATTCGCTCAGAGCCCACGTGAGGTTCTTGCCTTCGAACCGCTCGAGGACATTGACGGCCCAAATCTCCGCACCGGTTTGGGCATCCATGCAGGCTACGCGCCCGTGGGCGTTTAAGTGATACAAGCGGCCATCACTGAACGCGCAACTCGCGCGGGCGCCGGGGTAAGGCCCGGTCCACGCGCGGCCATTCTGCGAGGTCCAAACCGGCCGGCCCGCCAGGTCGAGCGCGAAGACGCGAAGTTCCCGGCCTACTTCCCCGGTGAGGTAGATTCGATCACCGACCACGATGGGAGCGCAATAGCCGCGGCCGAGGTCGCCGCTCTTCCACAAGAGTTTGGGACCACCGTCCGGCCATTGTTGAAGGAGCCCGGTTTCGTCGCACACACCGTCGCGCCGCGGCCCACGCCATTGCGCCCAGTCCGCGGCAAGGCAATCGGCAAAGGCCAGGAAAACGACTCCGCAGACCAAGTGTCGCAACGCAATCATGCGCGCAAGTTGGGCGGGGGCGCGCGGGGTGTCAACCGTAGCCGCCCGAAGTCTGTGGAATAGGCCAGGCACATTGGCCGTGAGCCGGAGTTGCCGGGGCCGGAGGGCATGCCGCGCCGGTTTGCGCAAAATACGGTGAACCTTTGCCAAAGAGGGGCAAGGCACGGCTCGGCGGGATATTCAGATTGTGGCCGGAGCCTCTGAACACCCCAAGGCCGAGAGGTCCCGTGCCAGGCGCGGTGGCGAGTCGAAGTCGCCTCATCGGGGGCGGGGAAGGGGCTCGGGAAGATTTTTTGAAATCGCGCTGGCAGGTTGCGCGCGGTCGGTGAACAATCGGTTTTCGATTGATGGCTTATGCTTGAGTCGCTGCTTTATCCAAACACGGTGGCCGTGATCGGGGCGTCGCGGAGTCCCGGCAAGGTCGGCCACGCGGTCGTCGCCAACCTCATCAACGGCGGCTACAAGGGCACCATCGTGCCGGTGAATCCCTCGGCGGGTGATGTGCTCGGGCTGAAGTGCTTCCCCAGTCTCGAAGCATTCGGCCAGAACATTGACATGGCGGTGGTCGTCGTGCCGCCCCCGGCGGTGAAGGCGGGGATCGAGAGCGCCATCCGCGCTGGCGCGAAGGCGGTCGTCGTCATCACAGCGGGGTTCAAGGAAGTCAGCGCTGCAGGCGCAGCGCTGGAACAGGAACTCGTGGACCTCTGCACCAATTCGGGCGTGCGGCTCATGGGGCCGAACTGCCTTGGCGTGCTGAACATGCACCACCGGATGAACGCCACTTTCACCGCCTCGCAGCCGCCGGTGGGCAACATCTCGGTGATCTCGCAATCCGGCGCGCTCTGTGTGGCGATTTTGGATTGGGCGGTGAAGCAGAAGCTCGGGTTGGGCAAGGTGATCAGCATCGGCAACAAGGCCGACCTCAACGAAGCGGATTTCCTCCAAGCACTCGCGGAAGACAAGGACACGAAGGTCATCGCCAGTTACCTCGAGAACATCAAGGATGGAAACAAATTCCTCCAGGTCGCCGAAGAGGCGGCGGGGATTAAGCCGGTTGTCATCCTGAAAGTCGGCGTCACGCAGGCGGGCGCGAAGGCGGCCTCGTCCCACACGGGCAGCTTGGCGGGCGCGGACATGGCCTACGGCGCGGCGTTCAAACGCGCAGGCGTGATTCGGGCGGAGAATTTCGAGCAGTTGTTCGACTTCGCGCGGGCCTTCGCCGTGCAACCATTGCCGCGCGGCAGCCGCGTGTGCGTGATTACGAACGCCGGCGGACCAGGCATCATGGCCGCGGACGCCGCCGAGCTGATTGGCTTGCGCATGGTGCCGCCGTCCGAGGAGATTCGCCAGAAACTGCGCGAGTCCCTGCCCGCCGCCGCTTCGGTCGGGAATCCCGTGGACGTGATCGGCGATGCCGACCCGGATCGCTACATGAAGGCGTTCGAGTTGGTGCAGCAGGACGACACGATTGACGCCATCATCGTGCTGGTCACGCCGCAGAACATGACCCAGCCGCTGGAGTTGGCGAAGCGCATGTCCGCCGCGCACAAGGGCACGAAGCCCGTGCTGGCCGCGTTTATGGGGGGCGAGGAAGTCTCCGCCGCCACGGACCACCTGATGGCCGCCGGCATTCCAAATTACCCGTCGCCTGAGCGCGCCGTGACCGCGCTCAAGGCCATGTGCGACTATTCCGCCTGGCGCAATCGCCCGCCGCGCATCGTCACCCGCTTCGGCGTCAACCGGCGCCGCGTGGACCGCGTCATTCAATGGCACGTCCGCAGCGGCAACAAGCAGGTCGGTGAGGTCGAGGCCAAGGAAATCCTGCGCGCCTACGACTTCAACATCCTTGATGGCCAGATCGCGCGGAATGCCGACGAGGCCGTGGACATCGCGGAGCGCATCGGTTACCCGGTGGTGCTGAAGATTTCCTCGCCGGACATCATTCACAAATCTGACTTCGGCGGCGTGCGCATCAACCTCGCCAACGCCGAACAGGTCCGCGACGCGTTCGATCTGATGATGGTCCGCATCCAGCGCCGTGCGCCCAACGCGCATTTGCGCGGCGCGTTCGTCGAGAAGATGGGCACGCGCGGCCGCGAAGTCATCCTCGGCATGACGCGCGATCCCAACTTCGGTCCGCTCCTCATGTTCGGTCTGGGCGGCATCTTCGTCGAGGTGATGAAGGACGTGACGTTCTACCTCGCGCCCATCACGCAGGACGAGGCCATGCAGATGCTCAAGGGCACGCGTTCCTACGCGCTGCTCAAGGGTGCGCGCGGCCAGGCGCCGGTGGACCTCGAAGCCATCGCCAGCGCCCTCCAACGCATCAGCCAGCTCGCCACGGATTATCCGCGGATCATGGAACTGGACATCAATCCTTTCATCGTCGGCCCCGTGGGCACGCAGGCGTACGTCGCCGATGCGCGCATGAGCCTGGCCGGCATTGGTAACAACGACCATGACGAAGTCTCTCATTAACTACGATCCGGCCTGGAAGCAGAAGTACGCCTCGCAGGTCATGTCGGCGGACCAAGCGGTGAAAAAGATCCGCCCGGGCCAGCGTGTGTTCGTCGGCACCGGCTGTGCCGAGCCGCTGGAACTGGTGTCCGCCCTCGCCAAACGCGCCCGCGAACTGCCGGACACGGAAATCGTCCACCTGCTCACCTTCGGCGATGCGCCCTACGCTCACCGTGAGCTGACGCAGTATTTCCGCATCAACTCCTTCTTCATCGCGGAGAACGTGCGTGACATCATCCAGGAAGGCTTGGGCGACTACACCCCTATCCACCTCTCCGACATTCCGCGCCTGTTCAACTCCGGTGAGTTGCCGCTGGATGCCGTGCTGATCCAGGTCACGCCGCCGGACCAGAACGGCATGTGCAGTTTGGGCGTGTCCGTGGACATCGTGAAGAGCGCCGCTGAGAACGCTTCGCTGGTCATCGCGCAGGTGAATCCGAACATGCCGTGGACGCACGGCAACTCGCTCATTGACGTGCTCGAAATTGATGCGCTCGTCCCGAGCGAAGACCCGATCATCGAAGTGCCGCCTGCCGAGGTCACCGAGGTCACCCGGCAGATTGCCGAGTACGTGTCCGCGCTGGTGGATGACGGCGCAACCTTGGAACTGGGCATCGGCAAAATTCCGCATTCGTTGCTCGGCTTCCTGACGAACAAGAAAGACCTTGGCATCCACACCGAGATGTTTTCCGACGGCGTGCTGAAGCTGGCCCGCGCCGGCGTCATCACCGGCCGGCACAAGACGATCAACCCGGGCAAGATCGTGGGCAGTTTCGCGGCCGGCAGCCACGAGCTGTTCGAGTTCATGCACGACAACCCGCA
>CAZJTM010000180.1:0-13383 GCA_964548925.1 uncultured Verrucomicrobiota bacterium
AGGAGCAGGCCGGGCGCTCGCGGCGGCGGAGGCCCGGCGCGCAGGGCGCGGATGGCCGCTTTGCGGTGGTAGCCGAAGAGGGCGACCGCTTGATCGAGGAGTTGCCGTTTGTAAACCGTGCCGGCCCGGACGTAGGAACGCCGCAGTTTGGCCAACACTTCGTGTTTCGATTTTTGACTCATGTCGGTGTGCATAACGGGTAACACCGACTTTTGGCGCAACGACCCGTTTACGCAAACCGGTCACCCCCGCCAGGGTCACATTCTGTTTGGCGTAAATCGCGGGTGAGCCTTCCTAAAATCTGAACTGGCTTCCGCACGCCGGGTTGGGCATTGTTTGGCCCAACGATTTATGCGTCTGCACCTCGCCGTTCTCCTCGCGCTCGCGCTTGCGAGCTGTTTCTGCACCCCCTCTGCTTTCAGCGCCGACAAGTCCGCTCGGATTGACGCGCGGATGATGCGCCAGCCCGACGTCTCGGCCACGCACATCGCGTTTGTGTATGCCGGCGATATCTGGGTCGCGCCCAAAGCCGGCGGCGAGGCGGTGCGGCTGAGTTCGCCGCGCGGCGAGGAGTCGTTCCCGCAGTTTTCACCGGACGGATCGCTCATTGCCTTCAGCGGCAATTACCTGGACATCTACGTCGTGCCGCTGACCGGCGGCCTACCCCGGCGCGTCACGCATCACGGCGCGCCCGACCGCGTCGTGGGCTGGTATCCGGACGGCAAGCACCTCCTCTACGCCACGACGATGACGAGCTACAAGGACCGCTTCAGCCAACTTTACAAAGTTTCGGCAGAGGGCGGCCTGCCGGAGAAACTGCCGATGCCTTACGGTGAATTCGGCGCCATTTCGCCGGACGGCAAGATGATCGCCTATACCCCGATCAGCGTGGATTTCCGCACGTGGAAGCGTTACCGCGGCGGCATGAACCCGGACCTCTGGCTGTTCGATCTCACCAGTCTCAAAGCCCGCAACCTCACCCAGTCCGACGCCGCGGAGTCCATCCCCATGTGGCACGGGCAGACGCTCTACTTCCTGTCCGACCGCGACGAGAACAAGCGCTTCAACCTCTGGGCGTACGATTTCGGGCATGACAAGTTCCGGCAGGTGACCTTTTTTAAGGATTTTGACGTGCATTTTCCGAGCATCGGCCCGGAGGAAATCGTGTTCGAGAACGCGGGCCGGCTTTTCCTGTTTGATCTCAAGACGGAGAAGCAGCGGGAGGTGGAGATCACGGTAACGACGGATCGCTCCTCGTTGAAATCGCGGATGGAGAACGTCTCGGGGCTGATTCAGAACGGGACGATTTCGCCCACCGGCAAGCGGGTGTTGTTCGAGGCGCGCGGCGACATCTTTTCCGCGCCCGCCGAGCACGGTGTGGTGCGCAACCTCACACGCAGCAGCGGCGTGGCGGAGCGCTATCCCGCCTGGTCGCCGGACGGGAAGCTCATTGCCTATTTCAGCGATAAGACGGGTGAGTACGAATTGACGGTGCGCAGCGCGGACGCGTCCGCGTTTCACACCGACCAAGACGAGGAGCAGACCTTGACGCAGCTCGGCCCGGGTTATCGCTACCAGCCCCAGTGGTCGCCGGATTCCAAGAAGCTCCTCTGGATTGACCAGGCGATGAAGATTTGGGTTTACGACTTCGAGTCGAAGACGAACAAGCTGATTGATCAGCAGATGTGGATGTATCACGGCGAATTGAGCGGCTTTTCGGTCAGTTGGTCGGCGGACAGTCGGTGGATCGCGTATGCCGGAGACAAGGAGAACCGGAACTCGGCCATCGTGCTGTACGACTACAAGGAGGGCAAACGCCACGAGGTCACGTCCGGCTTCTACAACGACGAACTGCCGGTGTTCGATCCCGACGGAAAGTATCTGTTCTTCCGCACCGGACGGACGTTTCAGCCAACCTACGGCGAGCTTGACAACTCGTGGATTTACATCAACTCGGCCAATCTCGCCGCCGTACCCTTGCGCAAAGACGTGCCTTCGCCGCTCGCGCCGCGCAACGATGAGGAAACCGACAAAGACAAAGACAAAGACAAAGACAAAGATAAGAAGAAGGACGAGGAGAAAAAGGACGACACCAAGAAGGACGACAAGTCCGACGCGGAGAAGAAGCCGGACGAGCAGAAACCGGACGAGAAAAAGCCCGAGGACAAGAAGCCCGACGGGGAGAAAGATGGCGACAAGAAAAATGGCGAGTCCAAGGACGCGAAGAAGGCCGACGAGAAGGATGCGGCCAAGAAAGACGACAAGGCGGCGGACAAGAAGGAAGAGAAGAAGGACGACAAAAAGCCGAAACCTGTGGAGATTGACCTGGAAGGCTTCGAGCATCGCGTTGTGATCTTGCCGACCAAGGCGGGCCGCTACGACAATCTGTGCGCCGTCTCCGGCAAGCTGATCTACCGCTGGTTGCCGCGGGCCGGCACGGATGGCGGCGGTAGCCCCTTGGAGTTCTACGATCTGGAAAAGCGCGAATCCAAGCGCATTCTTGACGATGCCGACGGGATCGAGCTTTCCGCAAACCGTGAAAAGCTGCTCGTCGTCAAGGACCGGGGCTACGCCATTATCGAGCCCAAGGAGGGCCAGAAGATGGACAAGAGAATCGCCACCGGCGGCTTCGAGGCTCCGGTGAATCCAGCCGCCGAGTGGAGGCAGATTTTCATGGACGCCTGGCGGCTGGAACGGGATTACTTCTACGATCCCGGCTTGCATGGCGTAGATTGGAACGCGATGCGCGAACGCTACGGAAAGCTGCTGGATGACGCTGTGACGCGCTGGGACGTGAACTACATCCTCGGCGAGTTGATCGCCGAACTAAACTCTTCCCACACCTACCGCAGCGGGGGTGACACCGAGCGCTCCGCCGAGCGCGGCGTGGGTTACCTCGGCTGCGACTTCGTGCTGACCAACGGCGCCTACCGGATCGGGAAGATCCTGGAAGGCGCGCCGTGGGACAGCGAGGTCCGTTCGCCCCTGCGCCGCCCCGGGCTGACCAATCTGCTCGAAGGCGACTACCTCCTCGCCGTGAACGGCGAACCGCTGGACACTACGCGGGACCCGTGGGCCGCCTTCCAAGGGTTGGCGGACAAGCCGGTCTTCCTGACGGTGAACACCAACCCGGTCCTGAAAGGGGCGCGGGAGGTTCTGGTGCAGACGCTGGGGAGCGAGGCCCGCCTGCGCAATCTGGCTTGGATCAACGAGAATCGGCTGCGGGTGGAGAAACTCAGCGAAGGCAAGGTCGGCTATGTGTATGTGCCCGACACCGGCCAGGGCGGCCAGAACGAGCTCGTCCGCCAGTGGCGCGGGCAGATTACCAAGCCGGGCTTGATTGTGGACGAGCGCTTCAACAGCGGCGGGCAGATTCCGGATCGCTTTGTCGAGTTGCTCGACCGCCCCCTCCGCAACTACTGGGGGGTGCGGGACGGCAAGGATTGGCCGTGGCCGCCGGTGGCACATTACGGCCCGAAGGCGATGCTCATCAACGGCTGGAGTGGTTCAGGCGGCGATTGCTTCCCGTACTATTTCAAGCAATCGAAACTCGGGCCGCTCGTCGGTCTGCGCACGTGGGGCGGACTCATCGGAATGACCGGTTCGCCTGCGCTGGTGGACGGCGGCAGCGTGACCGTGCCCACGTTCGGCATCTATGACACCAAAGGGGAGTGGATCATCGAGAGCTACGGCGTGGATCCGGACATCGAAGTCGTGGACGACCCGGGCGAGATGGCCAAGGGCGGCGATCCCCAATTGGAGCGCGCCGTGTTTGAGGTGATGAAGGCACTCCGCCAAAATCCGCCGCCCGACGTGAAGAGGCCGAAATACCCGAATCGGGCGAAATAGGCACGGCCACGCGCTTGGGAGACGCGCCGCACGGTTTGGCTTCAAGCTCCGCCGTGCAACGCTCCCAGCCCCGCCTTGAGTGCCATCACCTTCTGTGCGGGGAGATTGTCCTCGACGTGCAGCGGCGTGAGCGCCAAAGCCCAGGCCCGGCTGCCGTGGTAGATCGCCTTCTCACAAGCCGGCGAGCAATCATAGGCAACGCAATACTTGGCGAGGCCTCCCCGAGTCAACAGAACCACCAATTGATGTTCATGGCGGCTGGCGGCATGCCAGCCATCGCAGCCCAGTTCATGCATCAGGTGCTGCGTCAGCCGCGTCACCTCGACATGATGCGCCAAGGGTAGCGTGACTCGCTGGGCTGCAACGGATCGTCTTGCGGTGGGAACTGAGTCTGGCGAGGCCGGCGCGCATGAGCCTCGCCACCGATTCTTCCTTGCAAAAGGCCAACGGCTTCTCGTCTCCGCCGACGAAGCTGCCCGCCGCGCCTCTCGATGGCGGAACCAGGTTGGAAGCCACGCAATTCTCATGTTGGCGGCGGGTGCTCGTAATCGCCCGCCGCGATAAACCTGCCTCACATCACTTTCCGCCGCAAGGGCTGAACGGACGCCGCTCTTATCGGCGTCCGAGTCCCAAGGCTTCCTTGCAGTAGCGGATGCTGCGCTCCAACTCGCCCTTCTGGTACTCCTGCTCCTCCTTTGCGTCGGCGGAACGGTGGCTCGGAAGCGGCTTGCCGCGTTTGGCCAGGGCGAGGAAATGAGCGAACTCGGCGGCCTTCGCCTTTGGCCAGACCCGCCAGAAATCCGGCGTCAGATACGGAATGTCCCGGGCAAAGCCCGAAATCGTTTCGATATGCACGGGAACATTCGGGCACAACTCGGCGAACTTTGCGAAGTAAGTCTTTAAGTCCACGCAACCCTCGCCCATCGCCGTCCACTGGACCTTGGCGCCGTTGTCGGATTCCCAGACCATCGAGTCGCGCAAGCTGGTGCAGGCCACGTAAGGCGCGAGCGTTTGGAGATTGTCCAGCGGCGCTTCCATCGTCCAGGTGGCGTTGCCGGAATCAAGGTTCGCGCCGACAAAATCTTTGCCCGCCGCTTCAATCAATGTGACCAATTCCCACGCCTGCATGTCACCGGCGTGATTCTCCACCGCGATCTTCACGCCCGCCTCCACCGCGCGGCTGCGGCAGGCCTGGCAGACCTTGACCGTGTCGGCGATGCGAGCCTCGATGCCGCCTTCCGTCTTCCGATCCTCGCCGGTGCCGAGGATGACGCGGAGGACCGGCGAACCGAGCGCCTTCGCCATCCGCAGACCCAGCGCGAGGTGTTCCTCCGCCGTGCCCCACTTGTTCTTGAAGGCTTTCGAGGTGGGGCAAATGCTCCAGGTGCCAAGGTAGATTCCGATTCCCAAGTCGTCGGCTTTCGCTTTCACCTCCCGCAAATGCGACGTTTCATGGCTCTCGAACGCGTCGAGGTCGCTGATGAACAGCGAATCCAGCTTGAGTGAGGCGGCATAGTCCAGCAGCGCGCCCGCCTTCCAATTCATGGCGCGCACGGCAAAGTTGTCGAGGCCAAGCTTTAGCCTGGTCTTCCCGGGCGGCGTGTCCCCTTGGGCCAGGAGCGTCGGCGAAACCGCCAAACCCGCGCCGACAGTTCCGATGGTCTTCAAGAAGTGGCGCCGGTTCCGGCCATCCATACGTTCGCTGTTCAATTGCATGGCTCACCTTCTAAGCGAGGGCGCGGCGGCTGGCGAGCATTTGTTCGCCGGCGACTACGCGAGTTGACTGCACCCGGGCCTACTTCGCCCCCGCAGGCTCGCTGGCCGAAAGGTCCTGCACGCGGAGGTCGCGGAAGTCGAAGCTCTTGTTCTCCGCCTGGATGCCGATGTGTCCGCGATCCGCGTCCACGTCGTTGAATTCCCAAGCGCGCTCGCCGTCCACGTCCAGCGTGATCTTCTTGCCGCGAACCTCGAGACGGAACTTGACCCACTTGCCCACCGGCGCGCGTGGCGTTTCCGCGGGCACCATGGTCTTGAATCCCTTCACCAGCCCGCCCAGCGAACTGTCCTTGAGGTTGACCTGCCAGCCGTCCTTGGGCCACGGCTTGCCTTCGAGCCCCGCCCGGATGAACAGCCCGCTGTCGTAATCCGGCTCCAAGGCCCGCCATTCGGTTTCGAGGATAAAATCCTTGAACTGTTTCTCCGTGCGCAACCAACCCATGCCGGTGACGAGGCGGAGGTTCCCGTTGGTGGCGACGAATGTTACGTCATGCACGGGCACCCAGCCCGCAAGGTCTTTGCCGTTGAAGAGGGATTCCCATTTGGCACCTTGGGCCTCCTCGGCACCGGGCTCTGAAGCGGCCAGGGCAATGCAAGCAAGGAAGGTCACTGGGAGAACAAGGACTCTGGTTGTGTTCATGCTGGCAAGATACTTGGCGCAAAACCGAGCGGGGAGTCAAGCGCCGTCCACGATAACAATTCTCATGATGACGGTGTCCATCTGCGCCGGGTGCGGGCAACCGGCCCGCCTTCGCACAAAACCGCCCGGTTGTAGGCCGGGTGCCCTCACCCGGCGTTCCTCTCTGGTCCATACTGAGAATTGCTGCGGCCACGATCCGCATCCCCGATTCATGCGGTTGATTCCACAGTTGCGGGCCGTTCGCCGGCGACATACCGTCCCGGAGGTTATGAAAACAAACGCGCTCAGTACCGCCTTGCCGGTTGTTGTCGTCATGTTCAGTCTCGGCGAAGCGCTGGCCGCCGCTGGCGACTCACTCGTCCCGCTCTTCCCTCAAGACGGAGTTCCCGCCGGGTGGACCGTGCGTGCTTGGGATGACGTGAGCAAGCCCGGTCCCACCGGCGCGGTCTGGAAGGTCGAGGGCGGTATCCTCCGGGGCAGCGAACCGCGCGGCTCATGGTTAATGAGCGAGAAGGAATATGGCGACTTCATCCTCGAATTCGAGTTCAAGCTCGGCGAGCGCGGCAACAGCGGTTGCGCGCTGCGCAGTCCGATGCGCGGCGACCCGGCCTTTGATGGCATGGAACTCCAGATGGCCGACGTGCGCTACAACCCGCAGGCGAAGGACTCGGAGTTGACCGCCGGCCTGTATCGCGCCGTCGCGCCCACGCGGCAGGCTTACCGGCCCACCGAATGGAATCGCTACCAAATCACGCTCCGGGGCGAACATCTGAAGGTGGTGCTCAACGGCGAGACGGTCCAAGACATCAATCTCGGCGAACAAAGCCAGCCGGTGAAGCGCCACGATGGCAGCGACGCGCCTCCCATCAAGGATCGCCCGCGCCGGGGGCACATTGGTTTTCAGGAGTTGAGCCGCGGCGGCGACCACGTCCAAATCCGCAATGCGCGCATTCAGGTTTTGGAGTGAGCCCGCGGCACGCCTGCCGCACATCCCTGTGGACGCCGAACATCAGCCCTGGGCCAACACCTCGATGAGGTAGTTCAATTCGCCGGCCACTTGCGCCGGATCGGCCACGGTCTGGGCGATTTCCGCTTTGACCAACTCGCGGAAGCGGGCTCGCAAACGGTGGATTGCGACTTTGACGGCGCTCTCGCTTAGGCCGAGACGCGTGGCGGCTTCGCTCTGGGGCGTGGCCGCTGCGCCGGTCAGCCACGGCTTCAACACCTCAAAGTGATCCGCCTTGCCGGCTGCGGCCAGTTCTCCGCCCAGTTGTTTCAGAGCCCGATCCAGCATCGTGAACGCCCATTGGCGATCAAAGGTCGCATCCGACACCACCGCGTTTTGATCAGGCGCGTCGAAGCCGGGTGAGGTGTCCGTGCTGGGTTCGATGGCGACGGCTTCCACTCCACCGCCGCGTTTCTGGGCGCGGTCACGGTCACGCATGTCGGACAGGAAGTGTTTCACGGCACCAAGCAGGAACGAACGGAAACGTCCGCGCTCCGGTTCGGCCCCGTCAAACGCGCCGCCCTGAAGTACCCGCGCAAAAAACTCCTGCGTCAGATCGCGCGCCTTTTCGTCGTCGCGCACCGCGACCCGGATGAAGGTCTGCACCGGCGCATAGTAAGCTTCGCACAACTCGCCGAGGGCAGCGCGACCGGCATCCGATTCGCCGCGGGCGCGCAGGACCAGCGTCCAACGCGTCGCGGCGAAAGGTGAACCGGTGGATGTTGGCGCGTCGCTCACGGGGATACCGGCAACGGTGGTTTGACTTCAACCCACGCCTTGATCGAAAAGCCCTCGGTCGTGGAAACCCCAAAGAGCAGGCTCTTCTCGCCGAGCCCGAGCTGGATGGATTTTCCCTTCAGCGCCTTTTCGACATTGACGCGCAACTGGTCGAGTTGCTCCCGCTTCATCGAATCCGGCAGTTTGTATTCGATGCGTTGGTGTCGCACGGCAGGCGAGCCCTGATACTCCTTGAGGAACTCGGACGTGCGGACTTCCGCCTTCGCGTTGGGCAGCGTGAGTTCCCAAGGAAAGGCCTTTGAGCAGGCGCCGTGAACGTCGTCCACGTAGTCCACCGCCAGCCAATTGGTCCCTCCGACTTGGCGCAAGTCGACGGCGGTGAACGTAAACCGAATCCAAGGCGAAGATTCCGGGCTGGCCACCGCCAAATGCTCGGCGGCGGTCTTCTGCCAGTTCGTGCCAAACCCACTCGCCACGTGACGGAGGCCGGGTTTCGGCTGGATCGTTTGCGTGCGGATACGCAACCCATAGTCGGGCCGATCCATGTTCGGGTCTGAGAACCCTTCGATGACCTCGCTGTCTGGCGTGAGGCTTTTCCACAAACTGATCTCTCCGTTGAAGTCTGCGGGGACGGGCGGCACCGCCAATCCCTGCGACGTGAGCCGGCCATCAGGGCCGATGATCCCGAATGTCCAACGCGGCAAACCCGTCAGGCTGTCCAAATCATCCGAGTCCTCGGCCAGAACGAACCGGCCTTTGTAGGTTTCCGGCGAGCCATTGACCTGATAAGCCGCCAAATCTGGCACCGGCGTGATCACCCGGTTATGTCGGGCCACCAACTCGAACGTGGCGGCCTGGTTGGCCGGCAGCTCGAACTGCGCTTCGATGCCGCGTTTGGATGCCGTAGGCGGCACGGGCGAGCTCTGGAGTTGGACGCGCACGCTCCAGTCGGCGGCCCCCGCGTTGCCGCCGCCAGGAGTCTGCAGGGCCCGGCCGACCTCGAAGGTGCGCGCTTCGCGGGTGACGGACAGCTTGCCCATGTTGGCCGCCGAGGGAGAGACTGACCAGGCGAGCCGCGGAAGGTTCGGGAGCCGCAACCGCGCGGCGATGGTGCCGGACGTCTTGTCTTCAACGACGATTTCCCAAGGGATGCCGTCGGGAGACGAGTCCTCGTTGATCTGCCAGCGCACCTCGAATGGACTGGGTTCACGCCCACTGGGCGGCCACAGCTTTGCGCGCAGTTCCTTGCCGCCGACGGGCACGCCGTTCGACAGCACGATCCCGGTAACGACGAACGTCTCCCGCGGCGGCACCTTGGCTTCGATGGTCACCGTTCGGCGCGGAGCGCCGGCAAGGACTGTCACACGCGGCTGCCAGTCGCTGCCGGCCGCCACGACCGATTCTTCATTCAGCGATTCTTGCTCCATGGCGGGTTTGATGAGCTGCATCTCCAGCGTTGCCTCCCAAGCCACAGACTCGCCACTGGGCGAGAGATCAGCGCCACGGAGCATCCGCACCGACCGGGTTTCTCCGGGCGCAAGCTGTACCACGCCCGGGAACTCGGCGAGCTTCCAGTCCGGCCGCTCGGCACCTTGCGCTGGCGGATACAGTATGGGGTTCGAGCCGCCACCAACCGCCACATTCCAGCCCGCCCCGCGGTTGGCCGGGTCGCCGACTGCGAGAATGCGCCACGAGAGCATGTCGCGGTGCGTGTGATGACGCGGTGCCACGACGTACGCCGTTAGATTGCTAACAGGCAGCGCAACGCCGTTGCTCCAGAGTCGCGCATTCAACAGCAGCACGTGCCGAGGGGGAACCTGGAGCAGCCCATTGAAGACACGATCCGACTCTGCCGCAGACGGTTGATTGGGGTAGGTCTGAAGGGTGGCCTTGGCCATCGCCGGAGCTGACCCCGGCGCGCTGCGAACGGTCATCATTCCACTCCACAGCGAAATCGGAAGCGAGGGTGGCAACAGGAGGAGCGCGGCCACGCCACCCACCAGCCACGCTTTGCCAGCCTTTTGGCCACGTGGGATCGCCCGCCCCCAGCGCCATGCCGCAAGGACGAGGACCACTCCGATTGTCGTAGCCAAGAGGGTGGTCACGCTCATCTTCCAAATAAACCCGCGACCGTTGGGCAGATACCCGCCCAACCCGGCAGCAACCGCCAAGGCCACCGCGACCAGCGTCAGCAGCGTGGGCCAGGCCAACGTGGCCAACAGCGCTCGTTTGAATCCGCCTCCCTGGCCCCCGGCAGATCGAATGTCCCGCAAGGTCCACCAGCCTGGAAGGAAGCCAGCCAGTCCCAGCGCCACGACCAACACGACGTTGGAAACCATGAGGACGAACTCCGGAGGGCCAAAGCTGACCGAAGGCGACTGAAGCCGCAACACCATGCCCATGAACACGGCGCCGCCCAGAAAGGGCATTCCCAAGATCAAGCTGACGATGGTGAACACGGCCGCGAGGGTGGCCCGTCGTGCCAGACGCTCTTTCGGCGGTTTCCCAAGCTGCGTCGCCGGGGCGGCAGCAGCGAAGATCTCGTTCAAGCGGGAGGCATTGCGGTGCAACCAGACGAGCGACCAAATCTCGAACACCATCGAAGCCAACGCCAAGATGACAAAGATCGCTTCGCCAAAGGGGATGGCCGCCTCCGCGTCCTCCATCCCTTTGCGATTCAGCACGTCAATCCAGATATTTCCCAACAAGGCAATGGTGACCGCCACGATGTGAATCCAAATGGCTGTTGAGATCAGGCGCGGGCCGGCAGAACGGAGACGCCGCAGCTTGATTCCGCCGATGACAAAGATCACGGCTGCAACGAACTCACCCAGATGGACGAACCCATCCGTCATCTTCTGCACGAAGTCGGCATAGAGATTCGTATGCACTGGCTGCTCGGAAACCATGACTCCGACGAGCCAGAGCACCGGGCAGAGGATCATCGCGTACACCGAGATGGCTCGGGCCATCCGCGGCAGCCGCGGATTGCACAACACGAAGTCATCTTCCACGGCCAGAGGCCGTCGAATCGGGCCGGGCTGTCCCTGCGCCCCGGTTAAATGCTCCACGCTCGTCTTCACTTCGCCCGCGCTCTGGTAGCGTTTCTCCCGTTCCTTCTCCAACGCTCGCAGCACCACGCCATCCACGCGTGGATCCATGGGCGTTTTCTGCGACGGCGGGGCGAAACGACCGATGGGCAGTTCGCCCGTCAGCATTTCGTAGAACACCACGCCCAGCGAATAGATGTCCGCGCGATGATCCACCGCTTCCGGATGTTCGATCTGCTCGGGCGCCATATATTGTGGCGTGCCGATCGTCGCGCCGGTGGCGGTGAGTTGCGTAACGGGCTGTGGTTCGCCGACCAGCTTGGCGATGCCGAAGTCCGCGATCTTTACGCGGCCCTTGGTGTCGAGGAGAATGTTCTCCGGTTTGACATCGCGGTGCAAGATGCCTTCGCTGTGGGCGAATTGGAGCGCCTCGCAGATTTTTGGCACGATCGCCAACGCTTGTTCCGGCGTGAACCGCCCCGCCCGCATCGCTTGGCGCAAATTCGCGCCGTCCACGAATTCCATGAGCAGGTAGAAGAAGCCGCCGGCCTCGCCAAA
The DNA here is from genome assembly GCA_964548925.1 of uncultured Verrucomicrobiota bacterium. GTDB lineage: Bacteria > Verrucomicrobiota > Verrucomicrobiia > Limisphaerales > MWDV01 > MWDV01. The sequence continues at coordinate 11,618 of CAZJTM010000180.1, forward strand.
ATCGTAAACGCTGACGATGTTCGGGTGGTTCAATCGCGCCAGCACGCGCGCCTCCCGGCTGAACCGTTCGCGGAAGGAAGGATCGGCCGCGAACTTCGTCGGCAGGAGTTTCAGCGCGACGAAGCGTTCCAGTTTCGGCTGGCGCGCCTTGAACACACACCCCATCCCGCCCAGGCCGATGAGCTCGATGATTTCGAGGTGGGGGAAGGCGGCGGCCACTTCGGCCAAAGGCGGTGGACCGTGCAAGTGTGGAGGCAGGGTGGGGATTTCCTGGGTCTGTCCGACACCGGCCAGAAGGCAGTTGGGGCAAAGCCCTTGCGGCGCGCCCTCAGGGATTGACCTCCCGCAGGCCGGGCAACGATGGGTCGAGGTTTGATTGCTCATAACGCTCTTCCATGAGGAATTGTTGGGGGGGAGGTTACAGGGTTTTCAGTGCAGAAGGCGAGATCACGAACCACCCGGATACGCGCCTTCGTCTTGCCGCACTCCCAAACGCTGGCGAGACGTTGCCAGCCCCGGACGGTTGATGTGGCCGAAACGCGAATTGCGGCTCAGGTGACTTAACCTCCGAGCCGCAACGGGAGTAGGCCAACGATGCGGTGTTCGACTCTGCCGGCGCGATTGGCGTCGCCGGGCGTCACATGGACGGCTCGTGCAGGCCGATCACCGCACCTTGCGGATCCTGAATGACCGCGATGCGCCCCACCTCGCCGATGCTCATCACCGGCAGCAAGGTTTTCGCGCCCAGCCCGCTGGCTTTGGCGAGCGAGGCGTCCACGTTCTCCACAACGACATAGGGCAGCCAATGGGAAGGGATGCCCGGCTGGGGGGCCTGCATCATGCCACCGGCGCCCATGTCGTTGGCGTCCGTCTTGAACAGCGTGTAAGGCGGGCCTCCCGCAGGCGCGCCCTTGGGAGTAAACGGTGTGGCTTGCCAGCCGAACAAGCTGCCATAGAACGTGGCGGAGGCTTTCGGGTCGGTGGTGATCAGCTCGTTCCAACTGAAGTGGCCGGGCTTGGCACAGGAGGATTCGTTCGTTTCGCTCATGGTCTGGTCTTTCTGCTGCTTTGGTTCTGGTTGGGTGCAACGGGGTCCGCCCACGGCAACGCACGCAACTATTGACGCGTTTCCGGTGACCCGCAAATCCGGCTCGTGACATTGGCGCGGACGTGCACGGACCGCGTGACCACCACTCAAACCGTCAGCCACAGCAGACCCGCACGGAAGCCCGCTTGCCCACTGAGTTCCTCGGTGCGATCTCGCGCCCGCTTTGCCTTGCCAGGCGAAACCCCGGTATCTTACGCTGCGGCGGCTGCATTGCGCAGGTTGCTGCAGGTTATGAAACGTCACTTGGTCGCCGCCGCGGACGGCCCTACACCACAGCCGCGAAGGCCGGAGCGATGACTCCGGGCCGGGGTTGCATGCGTCAGCCATTGAAAAACAAACCGGCGGCTGATGAGGCTCCGCAGCTTCGCTGGCGGGGTGTGGTGACCGCCGTGGCTTTTCTTGCGCTGCTCTTCGCGTATGTGCGGTGGAGGATCGAGCCCGCCGCGGGGTGGCAGCGCCACGGCCCCCAGTTCTTCCTGACCGGCGAGTTCTTCCAAGAGTCTGTTCCGAAGGCCGGCGGCTTGCTCGAATACAGCGCAAGGGGGCTGGCGCAGTTGGATCACAGCAACTTGGCCGGCGCACTGGCTTTCACGGTCTTGGCGGGGCTCGTGTTTTTCGTGACTTGGTTGGGGCTGAGACGGATGCGTGGAGGAGTGAT
>CAZJTM010000181.1:0-13332 GCA_964548925.1 uncultured Verrucomicrobiota bacterium
CATCAGTTCTTCCTCAATCTTCTCGGCGTCGGTCTGCCCCGTCAGTCCCAGGCGGTTGGCCAGCCGCGTGACATGCGTATCCACGACGATCCCTTCGTTCAGGCCGAAGGCGTTGCCAAGGATGACGTTCGCGGTTTTGCGTCCCACGCCGTCAAGCTGGGTCAGTTCGGCCATGGTGCGCGGGACTTCGCCGGCGTGTCGGTCCACGAGCGCCTGACAACAGGCCCGAATGTTCTTCGCCTTGTTCCGATAGAACCCGGTGGACTTGATGTCCTGCTCCAGTTGCGCTGGGTCGGCCTTCGCGTAGTCCGCCGCAGAACGATACTTCTGGAACAAGGTCGCCGTGACCAGATTCACGCGCTTGTCGGTGCATTGGGCGGAGAGGATCGTGGCAATGAGCAGTTGCAGCGGACTGGCGAAGTTCAGTTCGCAATGCGCGTCGGGGTAAGTCGCCCGCAGGCGGGTGGTGATTTGCTTTGCCCGCTGCTTCTTGGTGGAACAGGATTCGCGGTTCATTCTGTGACCGGAGGCTGCTGAGTTTTCTTGATGGCGTCCAGGGCCGCCCGCCGGGTGCGGAGGGTTGTGCGGCCGGTTCTCTCCAAATCAGGCAGCAGCACGGCGGCGGGCGCGCCCATTTCGCCAAGACTATGGCATGCCAGAATCCGCGCATACTCATCCGGGCTGGCCAAGCACTGCTTCAATACCGGCAGGCTGCGTTCCGGCGACCCCTCGACCTTCCAGACCGACCGGGCCGCCGCGACGCGTTGCCAATCGGGTCCGGCCTCCATCCGCTCGATTAGCAGGGGGAGGGCTTCGCGCGCCAGCGGGCCAAACTCCCCTGCAAACCAAAGCACGGTCATCCTCGAGTTGAAAGCGTAGTTGTGCAAACCAAACTCGCCGTGAGGTAACGGCCAGAAACTACCGTCATCCTTCGTCTGGAGCGCAGCGAGGATGACGCGGACGCTCGGAGCCGGCTCGCCGGTAATCCGCCAACGGGCGGCGGCGGCGAGCACCCGCGTCACCACCGCCTCATCATGCATGACCTCATCCAGAATGGGTACGGTGTCGTGCGCCGCAGGCCCGACGCCCATGAGCACTTCGGCCGCAATCGCGCGGATGCCGGGGTTCGAATGGCGCAGGCATTCGCTCAACGCCGGCACCGCTGCAAGGCCCCCCGGCCCGACACGGCGGAGCGCATGCAAGGCGTTCCCGCGGGTGTGGTCGTCGGCCAGGAATGGGAGAATGCGGGGAACAAAAGGCGCGACGTCCTTTCCCAAGGCTCCGAGTGCCACCAGTTCGTTCAAGAAAACCTGATTCGCATCGCCCGCGTTGAGTACGATGCAGTTGGTCAAGCACCCAGGGAAGACCCCAGCACTGTCGAGGGCGGTCAGGGCGGAGCAGCGCACCGTCGGATTCGCGTCACGCAAAGATTGCTCCAACAGCGCCAACACCTGCGGATGGCTGGCGTTAATCTCTGCAGCGGCCTGCAAGGCGAAGCTCCGATTGAGAGTGTCCACGTCATTCGTCGCGGCCCAGAGGACAACGGCAAGCGCCGGTTCGGCTTCCGGGCCGAACTCTCGGAGAGCCAAGAGAGCTTTCTGGCGCACCTCACTGGCGGCCAGCGGCGACCGCACTTTGAGTCGCAGTGATCTGGAGAGGACGCGCCAGGCCCGTGCGGTCCACTCGTAGGGGATCAGGTCGCGCGCTCGTCCCGCAAGCGCGAGGAAGTGAACGGCATTGGTGCCAGCTTGGGCCGCCGCGCCGACCTCCGAGATTCGAGCGGTGCGCAGCCATTGGGAAAGCGGCAGTCCTCCGACCGTCGGTTCAACTTCTGCCCGCGGAGAAACCGCCGCGACCAATGCCGCGAGGGAGACAACCCCCAAGCTCAATGCGATAACTCCCCGCCGGTTCATGGACGCGCAGCCTCGAAGGACCTGGATTCGTGAAACATGACAAACCAGAGTCTGCCAAAGCGCGTCGGCGCGGCAAGCGTCTTGTCCTTTTAGTTTACGCCAACTCTGGCTCCTCAATCTCCGCCGGGGCGGCGAACCGGGGCGTGCCGTCGGCGGCCTCGGGATACTCGAAGACCTTGCCCTCGTAATTGCGGATGACCACGCGATCCGAGTTGCGACTCAGAACGTACTCGGGACTGACGGGAACCTTGCCGCCGCCGCCGGGGGCATCAATGACGTAGGTCGGCACGGCGTAGCCGGTCGTGTGTCCGCGCAGGGCCTGCATGATCTCCAAACCCTTGCGGACGCTGGTCCGCAAGTGCGCCGAGCCGGCAATGAGATCGCACTGGTAGATGTAGTACGGCCGCACGCGGCACAGGAGCAGTTTCTGCACGTGCGCCTTCATCACCTCGGGGTCGTCGTTGACATGGCGGAGCAACACGCTCTGGTTGCCGAGCGGAATCCCGGCGTCGGCCAGCCGCTCCAGCGCGGCACGAACCTCGGTGGTCAACTCGCGCGGATGATTCGAGTGAATGCTGATGAAGAGCGGGTGGTGCCGCCGCAGCACGGCGCACAAGGCCGGCGTGACACGTTGCGGAAGGAACACCGGAATGCGCGTGCCGATCCGCACAAATTCGACGTGCGGGATGGCGCGGAGGGCGCCGAGCAATTGGTCCAGCTTCTCGTCGCTCAACAACAACGGATCACCGCCGCTCAACAGGACATCGCGCACTTCGGGATGCCGGCGGACGTAGTCAATCTGCTCCGCGAAGCGCGGGTGGAAATCGTAACCGCTGGCGTTGCTGACGAGACGGGAGCGCGTGCAATACCGGCAATACGCCGCGCAGCGGTCGGTCACCAGGAACAACACGCGGTCCGGGTACCGATGCACCAGTCCCGGCACGGGCGAGTGCGCGTCCTCACCGCAGGGGTCGCGCATCTCCCACGTCGCCGTGTGGGTTTCCTCCAGGCGCGGAATCACTTGCCAGCGGATGGGGCAATGCTCGTCCGCCGGGTTGATGAGGTTGAAGAAGTACGGCGTGATGGCAAGCGCAAGTTTGTGGTTGGCGAGTTGCGTGCCGGCGTATTCCTCCGGCGTGAGCGTGGGCATCAGGCGCTGAAGCTGTTCCAACGTGGTGATGCGATGCTTGAGTTGCCAACGCCAGTCGTTCCAATCGGACTCGGGAACGTCGTGCCAAAAACCGCGGCCGGCGGAGACAAAGCGCTTAGGCGCGCCAGGGCCGGAGCCGTCGTCGCTGCTGCTGTCGTCCGCGGAAGCTTGGGTCAACATGATGGCGAACTATAAGTTCGGGGCGGGTCGTGTCAAGTGGCGCGCGGGAAGAGTCCGCGGAACCCGCTTGCGCGCCCCAAGTTGCAGCCGCGGGCAACTTCAACGGGCGGCGGGCGCCGGCTGGTCGCTGCGAGCCGAGGCCAGGCGCGCGTCCAAGGCGTCGAGTTGTCGAACGGTGAGACTGATCAACCGCACGAGCCCGGGTCGCACATTGGGGCCGCGTGTGACCACCGCCCCCTGTTTGTCGCGCTCGGTCAGGAAGTGCGCCAGCACGCGCCGGTAGTCCTCCGCCAGCGGCAAGACCTCCGGCGCAACCCGCTGGCGCAGGAGTTCGAGTTGTTGCAGGCGCGCCCGCAGCACGGGCGTTTGCCGCAGGTGCGGCCAATCGCGGACCACGGTCTGCAGCGAGACGGACTCCCGGACGGCGGACAGATCGTTCGAAGACGCGCGCACTTGCACCGGGACGCGGATGGCTTCCACGAGCTTGCGCCAGCTCTCAGACGCCGGCCAGGCATGCAGGAGATCACGTCCGCCCAGATAGGCCACCTGAAGCGCCCACCATTTTTCCAAATCGAGAAGGCGCTCAAAATGCGGGTGGAACGCCTTTAGAAAGGCCGTCTGCCAGTTGAGGTGCCGGGGCAGCTCGTCGAGAAACGCGCGGAAACAGGCCGGGCCATTCCTGAGCCGCAGCAGCTCCGCAACAAACACCTGGGCGCAGACCCGATACGTTGCGGCCGTCGGTCCGTCCAGATCGGTTTCGCCGGGCCAGCTCAACTCCTGCAGGGTGAGCGGCGGTTGCTCCCGCAGGCGGGCGTGCAGCGCGGCGCGTTCGTCCAACTGGCGATGCAGGACCACGGTCGAGTCGAGTTTCAGCCCGCCGACTTCCTTGCGGGGCGGGGCGAACAACAACTCGGCTTCGGATTCGGCGAGGAGTTGCTCGGTCAGGCCCACCACCAGCCAGGCGGGCAATTCGGCGGAACGCTCGCCCGCCCGCCGGTTGGCGATCTCCAGCAGCACCACCTGCACGAGCCCGCGCATCAGCCGGCTGCGCTCCACCACGTCGGGCACGCCCAAACGATAAACCCAATCGTCTCGAAACCGATTGGCCGCGAGCGAGGGGACATCCTCCGGGCTTTCGGCCGGCACGACGCCCACGTGGATTCTTCCGCGCCACGGCGCGGTCACGCCGAGTTGCCGCGCCACGGCCTGCTTGACCCGCTCACAGGACACCACGAGCAGCGCCGGCTCGATCTCGATCCACTGCCGGTTCGTGCGGGCAATGGCCGCCAGCGGATTGGGTTCGCCTCGGGCCGGGGCGGAAATCAGGAATTGCCCCGACTGACTCTGAACCGTCGGCGGCGCGACCGGGATCGCCCGCGCGGTCGCACTCCCCAGCAGCAAGGCGCCGGTGACCAAGAGTGCTCGATGGGTGTTCACGCAGAGGGTCCGCCCGGGAGCCCGGCTACGGGGTCGCAGTTTTGGGGGCGGGCTTCGCCGGCTTGGCTTCGGGGGTGGCTTTGGCCGCCGGCTTGTCGGCTTTGCTCTCGCCGCCGGAACCGGTCGCCGGCGTGGTTTCCTTCTTCGCCGCCTGTTTGTAACTCTCGCTGCGGTAATCCGTGATGTAGAAGCCGCTGCCCTTGAACAGCAAGCCTCCGCCCGCGCCCAGCAGACGCTTGACCCGGCCCTTGCCCCAGCGTTTCCGGGCGCAAAGCTCTTCCGGGCAAACCGTCAGCGGTTTGGCGGTGATGGACTGGAATTTCTCAAACTGGTGTCCACACTTCTCGCAAACGTATTCGTAAGTCGGCATGGTTCGATACAACAATTCCGGTTGAAGAAGAAAGCCGTCCGCCGAGCGGGCGAACCTGCCCTCACCGGCGAACGGCAAATCCGCGGGACCGTGCTACTGGGACGGGGGCGTGACCGCGGGAGCATTCGTCAGCGGCGGGATCACCCGCACCGAGCCGTCCGAACTCACCTCCACGTTGAGATCGTAATGCGCGGCGGGAGGGGCCTTTTTGGAGGGAGCATTGGCCCCCTGCAACAATAACGACGCGCCCTTTTGTTCGCCGGCCGGAGACAACCCCTTGCGAATCCACTCCCAGCGGCGGGAAATGTTCAACTCCTCCTTCAGCTTGGCCACTTGGGCGCGGAGAATCTTCAAGTCATTGAACTGACGTTCCAGCTCCGCCTTCTCGGCCATGAGCCGCTTGAGTTCCTGTTGGAGGAACGCCTTGTCGCCTTCGGAGGCGGCGAGCTTCCGCTGCGTCTCCGCGATCTGCCCGGTCAGATTGGTGATGGCGTTCGTCAACTCCGCGGCCCGCGAGTCCAAGGCGCTGTTTTGCGCCTGCAGCTCCGCGATCAAGGCATCACGCTGGGCGACCGTCTCCTGTGTGGCCTTGAGCGAGGCGGTGGTGGTGGCCAGGACCGCTTCGGTCTGGCTTAACTTCCCGGCGACCTGCGTAAACGAGTTGGTCAATTCGCCGTAGGCCCGCTTCTGCGCATCGAGGTCCTGGTTCAAGCGGATGTTGGTCTGTTTCTCGTCGTCCAGCTTGACCTGGGTCTGCTGCCACTGGTTGGAATTGTAGGCGATTGTTTCCGCGTCGCGCTTCTGTTGCTCGGCGGCTTTCTGGCGGGTGACCAACAGCGTGACGGCGAGCGCGAGGGCGACCACGGCCAAAACGAGCAGGGCAATCTTCACTTTCATAACGCCCCGACAATGCCGACCCGGCGTGGTTTTGGCAAGTGCTCTTCTCGGCAAAGTCGCGACGAAAGCGATGCAAGTCTGTCAAGAAGAGCTGAGTTGGCGGAAGAAAGCGCGTTGGCAGGAATACACGTCAGTTCAGCACGCACCCACGCCGCAGGTAGGTCGGCGTGTCCAGGTCTTCACCGCGATGAAAATTCGGTTCCGTCTTGTCGAATCGTCCGCGCGAGATGACGTCGAGCGGGAGCGTGGCTTGGTGCAGGCGCGTGGTGACTTTGCGGCCGCGGCCGCCGGTCCCGTTCTGGCGGGCGAGCATCTGCTGCATTTGTTGCGGGGGCAGTTCGGGCGCGGGCGGCACGAGGCGCGTGCGGCTGCGCGTGGGCGCGTCGTTCATTTGCAGGAACTCCGCCCCCTCCACCACCGGCGCGACCGCGCGCGCCCGGGCGGCGCTCTCCGGCCCCTCGGTCCGGCCGGCGACCTCCGGCTCGCGGCGCGTGGCCATCACGGTGACGTTGAGCCGCTCCGCAAATGCCGGGTCCACCGTGGCGCCCATCAGCACTTGCGCGCTTTCGCACTGCCGGTTGATTTGCTCCCTGACGCGGTTCACGTCGGCCATTGAAAGGTCCGCGCCGCCATTCAGGCTCACGATCACCGTGTCCGCCGCCGCCAGCGCGCGCCCGCCCTCGAGAAGAGGATGGGCGAAAAGCTTTTCGATCACGTCGCGGGCCCGGTTGGGCCCGTGGGCTTCGGCGTTGGCCAGCAGGCTTTCCGCCGGCCGGCCGCGCAACACCGCGCACAACTCGCTGAGATGAATCGGGATCAGCCCCCGGCGCGTGAGCAGTCGCACCAATCCCGCCAAACCTTCGGCCAACAACTCGTTCACGGCCCGGTACATGTCCACCAGCGGGGTGCGCTCGTCCAACTGCTTCACCGCCTGCTGGTTTGGCAGACAGACGACGCCGTCGGCCAACGCACGCAACCGGTCCAGGCAGACTTGGGCCTGACGTTGGCGATGGCTGCTCTCGCAATCAAAGGGCATGACAGCGCACGCCAGCACGAGGTCACCGGCTTCCTTGGCAACGCGCGCCAGCACCGGGCTGATGCCCGCTCCGGCGCCACCGCCCAGTCCCGTGACGATCAGCACCACTTCCGCGCCGCGGCAGCTTTCGGCGAGGGCGTCGAGGTGCTCTTCCGCCAGGGCGCGACCGCACTCCGGATCACCGTTCGTCCCCGCACCCCGCGAACGCTTCGTCTCCAAGAGCAGCTTTGCCGGCGCCGAGGAGGTGGCGAGCGATGCGGCCTCGGCATCAATGGCGACAAAGTCAGCCTCAGCGTTCCCTCGATGCAGCAACGTTTCGAGAATGTTCACTCCGGCGTTGCCCACACCGAAGATGCGCAGCGTGACGGTGGGCGAGGCGAAGCCCCCAGACGCGGGCGCGGGGGAAGCCGGAGAGGGCGCGGCGGCGGATGGTTCCAGAGCGAGGGTGTTCATGGCGGGAGTGGTTTCAGGCGCGGCCCAGGAGTTGTTGAATCGTGCCGGAGATTTCGGCCACCAGCGATTTCTTGGCGGGCCGCATCGGTCTGCGGTTCGCGCCGAAACGCACCAGTCCGATGGCCGTGGCGAATTCGGGCTGGTCCAGCGCGGCCTTCAAACCGCTGAGCGAGTTGCTGCGACCGAGGAACGCCGGCAGTTCGAAGACCCGCTCCGCCAGATGGGCGATTTGCGGGATGCGCGCGCACCCGCCGCTCAGGTAAACGCCGGCGCGCAGGTAGTCGTAAAGCCCGGCCTCCTCAATGTCGCGGCGGATGAGCTCGAAGGTTTCTTCCAGCCGCAGGTGCATGATGCGCCGAAGGTTTTCGAGGCTGATGGTCTTGAGCGGCAAACCGAAATCGTTCGTGATGTCCACGGTCTGTCCCTTGGCGCTGTCATCCAGCATGGCGCAGCCATAGTCCACCTTGAGTTGCTCGGCGCGACCGAGGGGGACCTTCAATCCGATCGCGAGGTCGTTGCTGAGGTGGTCGCCCCCCACAGCCAGCACGCCGGTGTGCTTGATGATGCCGTTGGCATACACGACGTAGTCGGTGGTGCCGCCGCCGAGATCAATCACCAGCGCGCCCAGTTCCTTCTGGTCGCGCTGCAAGACGGCCAGCGACGACGCGAGGCCGGTGAAGACGATGTCATCCACTTCGAGTTGCAGCCCCTTGACCGCGCGGATGGCGTTTTGCAGCCGGTTCAGATTGCCGTGGACGACATGCACGTCCACTTCGAGCCGGCCGCCCAGCATGCCGACCGGGTTGGTCAAGCCATCCTGGTCATCCACAATGAAATGCTGGCGGATGGCGTGGATGACATGGTTGTGCGCGGGCAGGTTGATGGCCTTGGCGTTCTTGATAACATCCTGCACGTCCTCCTCGGTGATCTCACGGTTGGCCGAGACGATCGGATGCACGCCGCGGTTGTTGAGGCCGCGCAGGTGACTGCCCGTGACGCCCAGAAAGACGTGGCGGATCTCCACGTTGGCCATCTGCTCCGCCTCCACGACGGCGTTCCGGATGTCCTCCTCGGCCTGCCCGAGATCCACGATCTCGCCCTTGCGCACGCCATGCGACGGATGCTGGCCAATGCCCACGATGGTCGGCAGGCCCTGCTCGTTAACCTCGCCCACGATGGCGCAGACCTTGGAGGTTCCCACCTCCAGGCCGACAATGATGGAGGATGAATCAAACATGTTTCCTTTTCGCGCGCGGCGGTTTGGCAGACTTGGGCGTCGAGGGCGGCAGGGCGCTCGCTTCGAGCCAGCGCGCCGGGATGTTGTTGGTCACCGCCAGATCAAGTGTGGCGACCGCCCGCTGCATGCGGACGCCCGCCTCGTGGATCTCCCGCCACCGCAACAGTTGCCGCTCGAAATCCTGCAGGCCGAACGTGATCTCGCTCCCCTGCCCCGTCGTCACTTGGAGCGTCTCCGGCGCGCTGACATCCACCCGCCGCAAGTCAGCCAATCCCACCATCGGCGATTGCTCGAAGGCGCGGATCAGCCGCAACGCCGCCTGCGCCGCGGGCGCCTCAATGCGGCGCCCGGGCTGCAAATCGTGGGGGTTGACGCCCGCGATCACCGGGAAGGTCTCCTCGGCCTGGGACGGGGGCGTGGACCGTTGGCGGACATCGAGCGCCGGCATGACGAACCCCTCGGCGTCCAACCGGTAAGCCACGAGTTCCACGCCGCCATTGGCGCGCGGACGGGGCAGGTTTACTTGCGCCACAGGCTCCCGCTCGGTGACGCGCAGCCGCAGCGTGTTGGGCAACACCCGCTCGACGGAGGCGGTGGCGATGAACGGCACGTATTCGAGGTTGCGCTTCACCTCGGCCAGGTCAAGGGCCAGCAGATTGGCGCCGGGTTTCACCCCCGCCCAGCGGCGCAACTGCTCGAGCGAGATGACTCCGTCGGTCTGCACCTCCACGGTATGGATGGCGAACGCCGGGTTCTGGTAAATCAACCGCTCAAGTCCCCAGTCGGCGGTCCAAAACAAGACGTAGAGGACGAACAGCGCGGCCAGCGACACGCCCAACGTAAGCGTGGCCAGGCGGATGCGCGCCGCGCGCACCGCGCTGGAGCGCAACTGCACGTCCAGCACCTGCCCACGGCCCAGTTTGCGATTGCGTTGTCTTCGACTGAACCACATACCACTTCCGAACCACCTGCCAACCGCGACTCAGCCGGCTCGTTGGCCCGCCAAGCCCACCTGCCGCGACGCGGAGTCCGCGCGGCTTTCCAATCTTCTCTTTCCCGTTCTCGTTCTCGAGCCTCTGGTACCACGAGCGGACGAGAAGGACAGAACCTCGTGCTTCCCCGCGCTACCCGGCCCGTCGCTTCAGCGCCATGTCCACCATGCGCTGACACAATTCGTCATAGGGAATCCCGCCGACCTTCGCCGCCCGCGGCAGCGAACTCGTCGCGGTCATGCCCGGGAGCGTGTTCACTTCCAGCACCACCGGGCTGCCGTCCGGCCGCACGATCACATCCACACGCGCGTAGTCGCGCCCGCCGATGGCCCGGAACGCGCCAAGCGCCGCGGCGCGCACCCGTTCCGCCGTGGCGTCATCAAACGGCGCCGGGCAAAAATGCTCCGCTGCTCCGGCTGTGTATTTCGTCTTGTAATCGTAAAGTCCGCTCTTGAGCCGCACCTCGCTGATCGGGACTGTCTGGTCGCCCAGAATCCCGACCGTGCATTCGCGCCCGTTCACTTTCTCTTCCATCAGCACTTTGGTGTCGTGGCGCCGCGCTTCCTCCCGCGCCGCGCTCCCATCGCCCACGCGTTCGACGAATTGCAGGCCCACGCTCGAACCCTGGCAGGCGGGCTTGAGGATCACGGGCGGATTCCAGCCCATTGGCCAACTCGCGCCGGGCGAATCAAAGACGGCGAAACGCGCGGTCGGCACGCCGGCGGCCAGAAAACACTGCTTGGCCAGCACCTTGTCGAAACCCTTTCGGCTCGCCTCGGCGTCGCAACCCGTGTACGGCACGCCCAGCTTGTCCAACTCGGCCTGCACCGTGCCGTCCTCCCCGTAGGTGCCGTGCAATGCCAGGAACACCACCTGTGTCCCGGCCGGCAGCGTCCAGCCCGGCGTCCGCGGATCGAGTTCAAAGACTTCATGCCCGCGCGACCGCAGGGCCGCCGCGACGGCGGTGCCGGAGCGCAACGAGACTTCGCGCTCGGCGGAAGGACCGCCAAGCATCACGGTGATTTTCAGTTTCTCTGCCATGTCGAAAGACTTCGCGGGATTAGTCGCCCACGATTTGCACTTCGGTTTCCAATTCGATGCCCCGCTCCGCGCGCGCGCGGCGCCGGATCAACTCGATCAAATCCAGGATGTCCTGCGCGGTCGCGCCCCCGGCGTTGATGATGAAGTTGCCGTGCTCGTGGCTGACCATCGCCCCGCCGACGCGCGTGCCTTTGAGTCCTAGTTCATCAATGAGCCGGCCCGCCGGCAGTTCGCCGGGGTTCTTGAACACGCACCCCGCGCTGGGGGCTGCTGGCTGGGAGGTCCAGCGCCGGCGATTGTATTCACCGAGCCGTTCCTCGATGGCCTGCCGTTCGGCGGCTTCGCCGACAAGCACCACGCTGAGAGCCAACCGCTCTTTCAGGAAAGGACAACTCCGATACCGGGCGCCGACCTGGGCGGCGAGCCGTTCTTCAATGTTCCCGCTGAAATCCATGACGCGAATCTTCTCGACCACATCGAAGATCGCGCTGCCCATGGCGCCGGCGTTCATGCGCAACGCGCCACCCACGCTCCCGGGAATGCCTTCGAGGAATTCCAGCTTGCCGATGCCCCCGCGCTTGGCCTCGGAGGCAACCGCTTTGAGCCGCGCGCCCGCGCCGCACACCAACCGGCAACCGTTGACCTCAATCCGGCTGAAATGGGGATGCGCCAGACAAACCACCACGCCGCGAAAACCGCTGTCCTTGACGAGCAAGTTCGAGCCGCGGCCCAGAATCATCAGCGGCATGCGCTGCGCGCGACACAGCCGCACGACGGTGGCCAGGTCGTCTTCCGTTGCTGGCTCGATCAACAAGTCCGCCGGGCCGCCCACGCGCAAGGTCGTGCGCCGCGCCAGCGGTTCGTCGCACAAGATGCGCGTCTCCGGCGAGAGCCGGCGCGAGAAATCGTTGAACCGTGCGGCATCCATTCGCATCTCGGGGTTCAGGTTGGGCGCATGGAACATCATGAAACCAGCGAGGCGTCGCAACCACACGAGCAAGCCCCGGTCTTCCGCGCGTATTGCGCAGACCGTGCCCGGCTGGCCGCAACGGCTTCGAGAATTGCCTCCGCAATGTCCGCCGCAACGCCCGGCTTGTGCCAACGGGCCAAGGCGGCTCGCATCTGATCCCGCACGGCTGGCTGATCCAAGAGTTCGCCCAGCGTGCGGGTCAACATTTCGGGAGTGGCGGACTTCTGTTCCAACAAGCGCGCGGCGCCGGTGGCCTCGAAGTTGCGGGCGTTGTGCCACTGATGATTGTCCGCCGCGGCCGGGAACGGCACGAGCACGGCCGGCACGCGCATTGCCGCCAGTTCTGCCAGGCAGGACGCGCCGGATCGGCTGACCGCCACGGTGGCCGCGCCCAGCGCCACTTCCATGGCGTCGAAAAAATCGAGCACGATGGCGGGCAACCGCGCGGCGGCGTAGGCAGCTTTCACCCTCTCCGTGTCACGCGGCCCTGCGAGATGAATCCATTGGGTGTTCGGCTGGAGCCTCGCAAAGAGCGGCAGCGCGGCCATTACGGCTTCATTCAGCCCGCTGGCCCCCTGGCTGCCGCCCACGACCAACACGACTGGCCGGTCGGGATGCAACCCGAGTTCCAGCCGGCTGGCCGCCACGTTGCGGGGCGTAAACTGCGGGCGCACGGGGGTGCCGGTCACGACCGTCTGGCAGCGACGCAGGCGCTGCGCCGCAGCCGGAAAACCAACGAAGGCCTGGTCCGCCAACCACGAGAGCAAGCGATTCGCGCGACCGGGAACGGCATTGGACTCGTGCAAGAAGATCGCCGCGCCGCAACGGCGGGCGGCCAGGAGCACCGGCGCGCTCGTAAAGCCGCCCATGCTCAGCGCCGCGTCGGGCGACGACCCAGACCGGCTGCCGCCGGCACTCCGAACTGCGGACGTTCCGGCCGGGAGTCGCCGACAAAAACGCGCTTTCAGGGCGCGGTACGATTCCAAGGACGCGCGGAAGAACGCCAGCCGGGAACCGCTTTGGAAGGCCACGGCGGGCAGCGTCATGACTTGCATGCCTTCCAGGCCCTTGACGGCCCGCTGATCCACGTCCTTGGGAGAGACGAAGAGCGTCACGGCGCAATCGCGTTCCCGCAGTTGCCCCGCGACCGCCAGGCCGGGAAAGAGATGGCCGCCCGTGCCACCACATGCGATGGCCACGGAGACTCTGGAAGGCGGCACTGTCATGCGATTTGCGGCTCGACTGCGGGATCGCGTTGGAACGGATTGGCCGCGCGCGGTATCGGCACCCGCGCCCGCCGGGCCACGCTCAACAACAGCCCAACACAGGTGAGCATCACCAACAGGCTCGACCCCCCGTAGCTGATGAAGGGCAACGGCAGACCCTTGTTCGGCAGCGCGCTGGTCACGACGCCGATGTTGATGAACGCCTGCAAGCCGATCAGGAACGTGATGCCCGAACCGAGCAACAGCCCGAAGGTGTCGCTCGCGTTTAACGAGATGTAGAGTCCGCAGAGCACAATGGTGATGAACGCCACCACGACGAGGAGCGTGGCCACCAGCCCGAGTTCTTCGCCGATGATGGAAAAAATGAAATCCGTGTGGTGCTCCGGAATGAAGCCGAGTTTCTGCCGTCCGTTGCCCAGGCCCAAACCAA
>CAZJTM010000182.1:0-1490 GCA_964548925.1 uncultured Verrucomicrobiota bacterium
TGATTACTTCTTCCTCAAAATCCGCGCCGCCTTCCCCGGAATTCCGCCATGAACCGAAAAAATGGCCCAAGCGCCGGACCGCTGACGGCGTCGCGTGGCGCGTCCCGGCCAAGCGCATCATCGAAAACGGCTACAACCTCACCCTCGCCAGCCTCGGCCTCATCGCCCCGGAGAAGACCGACCACGCCGAGCCGGAGGACATCCTCGCCAGCGTGGCGGAAAAGGAGCGGCGGATTCTGGAAATCGTCGGGGAGATGCGCGAACTCGTGACGGCGGAGGCGGAATGATTGACGCTGGTGAACTGCTGGATGGCTGGGAGCTGAAACCGCTCCGCGAGTGCGTTGCGCCGAAGCAGCTTTGGAATGCCTCGCGCCAACCTCGCGAACGAATTCGCTACATCGAACTTTCAGGCATCGACAATCAACGCGGAGTCATCACGGACTTCAACGACTTGGCTGCTGATGAAGCGCCATCGCGCGCGAAGAAAATCGTGCGCAGCGGTGACGTAATCTTCGCCACCACGCGTCCGAACTTAAAGAACATCGCCGTCATTCCGCGCGAATTGGACGGCGAGATTTGTTCGACAGGATTCTGCGTGCTGCGTCCGCTCTCCGAAGTCGCAACAAGCGGATGGCTGTTTGCGCTCTGCCGGAGCGATGTCGTCGTGTCGCAGGTCTTGAAGCACGACGAGAAGAACGCTTACCCGTCCGTGAGCGACGACGAAGTTCTCGACGCGCTCGTTCCCGTCCCACCGCTGGCGGAGCAGCGGCGGCTGGTGGCGCGCATCGAAGCGCTGACGAGCCGCCTCGAACAAGCCCGCCAAGCCCGCCAAGCCGCCCTCGCCGAGGCGGAGACTCTGCGCCAAGCCTTGTGGGATGGCATCTTCGCCGAAGTGCCGGAAGACCGCTGGCAGCCGATTGGCACGCACTCCAAGATTCAAGGCGGCTACGCTTTCAAGAGCGAATGGTTCACCACGTCCGGCATTCGACTCCTCCGCAACCAAAACGTCTATCACGGCACGCTCGATTGGTCGGACGCGGTTCACATTCCGCCCGCGCGACGCGGCGAGTTTCCCGCCTACGAGATGAACGTCGGCGACGTGGTCATCTCGATGGATCGTCCGCTGATTTCCACCGGCCTCAAAGTCGCGCGGATTCGCGCCGAAGATTTGCCGTGCCTCCTGCTCCAGCGAGTCGGACGTTTTCAATTCAAGCCCGGCCTGCTGCCCGACTACTTGTTTCACTTCCTCTCCAGCCAAGCGTTCATGATGCACATCACCGGCGACGGTCGCAGTTCCGCCGTGCCGCACATTTCCGCGAAGCAAATCGAAGGAATCAAAATCCCGCTTCCGAAACCCGCCGAGCAACGCCGCATTGTGACGCGCCTTGACGCGCTGTCGGCGAAGCAAACCGAGCTGCGCCGGCTGCAAACCGAGACGGAAGCCTTGCTGGCCGCCTTCACCCCCGCCCTCCTCGCCAAAGCGTTCAAAG
>CAZJTM010000182.1:1500-13326 GCA_964548925.1 uncultured Verrucomicrobiota bacterium
CATCACTCAGTCACCTGCGTATTGAATCTCCCCAACCCCAACGGGGTTGTGTCCTTCCGCCGTTCGCGCCGCGCCACAACCCCTTTGGGGTTGATGGGAAATTTGATTCGTTCACCCAGGGTAGCTCGTTCCTCGCAACCCTGGGCTGATGGCCATTGCCCCGTTGGGGCAAATCCATTTCCGCGTCCCGCTGCCGCCCCGCCGCGGATTTCCCGGCTTGTGGCCGCCGGTCATTTCCGGTTTGCTCAGGCCATGTCGAAAACAGATGCCTGCCAGCCCGCGGTCCCGCGCGTTTCCGCCGAGACTTGGAAAACACTCCTGGCTTATGCCACGGACTTCCATCACCTCGCGCCTTGGGAATGGATGCACGACTCGCATGTGATCGGGCTGCGGCATCCGGTCACGGGCGACGTGTTGCTCGGCTCAATCCTGGGCCGGTTGCGGCAGGTGTTTGGCTTGCTCGTCTATCGCCATGACACCGGACGCCGCTGGATTTTGAACACGATTCTGAACGATGGTGATCCGGACGGGTTGGAGGACGAGGACACGGCGTTCGAGCAGGATCTGGTGAAAGCGGAATTCGTGCTCAAGCGCGAGTTGGTGAAGGAGGATCAGGCGGTGCTCGCCGCGGCTGGCTATGCGCCGACGGAAAAGCGCGGGCACGTTTGGCCGCAGTTCCGCAGCCTCGTGCCGGGCGGCTTCCCATGGCACATCACACAAGCGGAGGCGGAGACGATGGTGTTTGCCCTGCCACGCGTGGCGGCGGTCGCGCGGCTGATGCGGGCGCAACCGCGGGTGTGGGACGACCACTGCGATGGGCAGATCGGATACGTGCCGGCGGACTATGATCCGGCGGCCGGGGAATTGCGTGCGGATCAATTGGAATGGCAACCGATGCTGCCGCCGCCCGCGCCCCCGCCCGAACCGGTGGTGTTGGACGACGCGACCCAGGCGCGGCTGCTGAAGCTCGCTCCGGCGAAGGGTTTTCACCTGGAGCTCGACGTGACTTACGCGAACTTCCCCGTGGCGAACGCGGACCGGCCGTTCTTTCCGAAGCTGGCGATGGCGGTGGACCGCGCGTCGGGGTTCATCGGCGGGTTTCATCTGGGTGACTCTCAAGATCGCGACGGGGCCCGGGCGCTGGGCGTGGTGCTGCAGCAGGCGCTCACGCGGTTGGAGCGTCGGCCCGAAAGCATCCGGGTGCAGCGTTCGCGCGTGGCCACGATGCTGGCGCAGGCGGCGAAGGCGCTGGCCATTCCTGTGGTTCATGACGACGAACTGGCAGAGTTGAACCAAGCCCGGCAGAGCATGGAGCAACATTTCAACCACCGCTGACCGAGCCTCTGAGAACAATGAAACCCGCCCGCCACTCCCAACCCAAGTATCCGCTCGGAACACTCATCGCTTACGGGCCGGACAATACGCGCGCCACGAAGCTGGTGGCCGCAGTGTACAAACGGCCGGACCACGAGACGGCCGACGTGCTTCATCGCTGGCTGCTCAACGAGGGCGACATCCGCAACGACCCCGGCATCGCCAGCGAGATTGCCGAATTTTTCAAGCAACACGGCGTCAAGCAAACCACGACCTACGACCGTATCCTCGGCTGCCCGCATGAAGAGGGGATTGACTACCCGATGGGGCGCGCGTGCCCGCATTGTCCGTTTTGGGCAAAGGTAGATCGCTTCACGCACGAGCCGATTCGCCCGCCCGCGCCCTCGCGTTCGCCCGAGGAGATCCTCGCAGAACTGTCGGTAGTGCGCGACACGCAGCCGCTGGAGGCATTGCGCAGCGCGGACGCGCATCGCGAAGCACTCACCGAACCCCTGCTGCGGGCCCTCGAACGCGGCCTGGCCAACCCGTCGGGGCTGCCCGCGGGCGAAGCCCTGCTGTTCAGCTACGCCACGTATCTGTTCGCCAAGTGGCGCGAGCCGCGGGCGTATCCGTTGTTCGTCCGCTGGCTGTCGTTGCCCGGCGAAAGCGCGCATGACCTCGGCGGCGGCACCGTGACGGAGGACGGCAAGCGGCTGCTGGCCTCGGTCTGCGACGGCAATCTGGAGCCGATCCAGCAACTCGTGTTGAATCGCGAGGCGGACGAGTATTGCCGCGGACAAGCCGTGGAAGCGCTGGCTTTGCTGGCCAATTGGAGCGAAGTGCCGCGGCAGCCGATTGAGGACTACTTCCTTTGGTTGGCGCGCGAGGGTCTGGAGCGAGAGTGCAACCACGTCTGGAACTGTCTGTGTGCCGCGTGTCTGGACATGGAGGCCTTGGGCGTGTTTCCCGAACTCCGCCGGGCCTACGACGAAGGCTTGATCGAACCGGGGGGCATTTCACTCGAGGAGCTTGCCGAAGTGGAAGCCGGACCTCGGGGCAAGTGGATTTCGGACGCGCGCGAGTGGTGTCCGCCCATCATGGACGTGGCGGAAGCCACAGCTTGGTGGAGCTGCTTCAAGCGCGAACCGCGCATGACAGCCCGGCAATTGGCGCAGTTTGCCCGAAGTCAAGCCGGGGAGAAATCCGCCGGGACCGGATCGGCTGCGCCTTTCGCCGCCCCACCCAAGATTGGCCGCAACGATCCCTGCCCGTGCGGCAGCGGGAAGAAGTACAAGAAGTGCTGCGGAAAGTGAGCGTGTATGCGCGGCCCGCGTGCAATCCGAAGGTCGGGCGCTTCCCAGATTGAAGGACATCGTAAGATTGGCGGTCCTTGCGCACATCCGCCACCCGCACACAGGCTACGATGAGTGCTCATGCGGCTTCACTCAGGAGGTGTTGAAGATGCAAGAACGAGGCGGACTTCGAGTAACGATGGAAGTTGAAGGGTGGGTGGCAGGGTTTGCGGCGACTTCCACACTTTGCAAAGTGTGGAAGTAACGCGCCGCCTCTTCTTCCTGGGCTTCACGCAAGTGCCAACCCAGCGAGTGCCCTACCAAGACTGTGCGGATGTGGCTTGATCGTGTACCGACCGTCAGACTCCCCGACAACCACATAGCCCCGACGCAGCAACTTGATCAGATGCCGTGACAACGCCGGCCAAGAGATTCCAAGCCGGGGCCTGAGTTGCGCCGGGGATAGCGGTTCCGTGTGCAGGCATCGGTAAACCTCGATGCGGGTCGGATGGGTGAATCCTGTCGCCAACTCAATGATCTTTTCGATGGGACGGGCGTCGTTTTGGAGGGTCTTCAGGAACGCATCCACCAGTTCAGCCAGCGCACCGGCTTCTTCCGTATTGGGAATGCGATACTCCACATAGCGTCGCACGCGTCTGGCCTTGAGCAGGCCGCGTGCTTCCAGTCCCCGGAGACCTTGGCTGGCGACGGGTGAGGTCAACGCAAGTGATTCTCCAAGCTGCAGCACAGTCTGGGGCTGCTGGCGGAGGAGTTCGGCGAAAAGACGGAGGCGCGTCACGTTTGCCAGCACGCGGGCGGTGCGCCAAAGGGTGGGGCGAAGTGGCTGCGGGTTCACTTCCACACTTTGCAAAGTGTGGAAGTTTCCGTCCAGCCCAAAGACTCGGTGCCACGTTCCTTCGCACCGTTCTGCCGCTCCTCGGTAGTATTGACGGCTACCGCGGTCGCACCACTTCCACCGGTCGCCAGCCCGCTTTTACCATTGCCGTAAGTCGCCACATTCCTCACCTTCGTCTCATGCCGATGACACGCAAGCTGGCCAAGTCCTTGAATCCTGAAGAGCACTCTCCGGCGTCGCCAACTTCTCACCGCCCTCACGCGAAGGTTGAGCCCGAAATCATCCTGCCGCCCGCTCACGACTGGCGCACCACGGACGAGGACGAAATCAACCGCCGCCGGCTGCGGGCGAGCGAAGGCGCGTTCGTCATCCGCAACGCTGACCCCCGGTTTCCAGTGTTCTCGAACTTCTCCGTCGGCTCGGGCAGCGGGCTCACGTACGCGGTCGAAATCCGCGATGTCGCGGGCCGGCACTTCGCATGCACCTGCCAGGATTTCCGCAAGAATGGTCTCGGCACCTGCAAGCATGTTGAGGCGGTGTTGTTGCACTTGGAAGCGCGCTTCAGACGGCTGTTCGCGCGGGCCATCGAGGAGGGGTCGCCGCGCGTGGACCTCGTACCGGATGACGCGGCGGACACGTTGCGCGTCGAGCGCGGGCGGGAACGATTGCCAAAAGCGGTGCGCGCTTGGTTTACCGAAGCCGGGTATTTGACGGGCACGTCGGTGGAGGACGCGCTGACGACCTTGGACAAGTTGCAGAAGGCCGACCTCCCCGAACTCCGGCTCTCCCAGGAGATCGCCTCGTGGCTCGAACAACGCCGCCACCGCGCCGAGCGCAAGGAACTGCGGCGCGAGTATGAGTTGAAAGTCCAGAGCGGCGAATGGCCCGCCCACGAGACGCGCGTGCCGCTGTTCCCCTATCAGCGCGAGGGCATGTTGCACCTGGCCTTCACCGAACGCGCGTTGCTCGCGGACGAAATGGGTCTGGGCAAAACCATCCAGGCCATTGCCGCGTGCGCGTTGCTCAAGCGCCTTGGCCGTGCGGAGCGTGTGTTGGTCGTCACGCCCGCGTCGCTCAAGGGCGAGTGGGAGGAGCAGATCCGGCAATTCACCGATTTGCCAACACGGCTGGTCTTCGGCGGCAACGCGGCCCGGCGCGACGCTTACGACGCCGGCACGTTCTTCACCATCGTCAATTACGAACAAATGATCCGCGACGCCCTGCTGGTCAACGCGCGCCTGCGCCCCGACGTGGTCGTGCTCGACGAAGCCCAGCGGATCAAGAATTGGAACACCCAGACTGCCCAGGCGGTGAAGCGCTTGAAGAGCCGCTACGCGTTCGTCCTCACCGGCACGCCCATCGAGAACCGCATTGACGAGCTGTATTCATTGATGGATTTCCTCGAACCGCGCGCCCTCGGTCCGTTGTTCCGCTTCAACCGCGAGTTCTACCAGTTCGACGAACGCGGGCGGCCGTGCGGGTATCGCGGCCTGGCCCGGTTGCACGAGCGCATCGCGCCCTACATGCTGCGCCGCCGCAAGAGCGACGTGGAAACCGAACTGCCCGAGCGCACCGACCGCCAGCATTTCGTCAAGCTCACGCCCAAGCAGCAGGCGATCTACGACGAACACCACGACGTCGTCACGCACCTCGCCGCCCTCGCCCACCGCCGTCCGCTCACGCAGCAGGAGCAGGAGCGCCTCATGCGGCACCTCGCCATGATGCGCATGGTCTGCGACACGACCTACATCCTCGACCCGAGCACGCGCGATTGTCCGAAGCTGACCGAGTTGGAGAAAGTGCTGGAGGAATGCCGCGACAACGAGGGCGTGAAGGTCATCGTCTTCTCGGAGTGGGAGCGGATGCTCGAACTGGTGCGCGAGTTGTGCCGCCGGCTCAAGCTCGGCCACGCCTGGCACACCGGCTCGGTGCCGCAACAGCGCCGGCGTGCCGAGATCAACGCCTTCAAGACCGACGCCAACTGCCGGGTGTTCCTGAGCACGGACTCGGGCTCGACGGGGCTGAATCTGCAAAACGCCAGCGTTGTCATCAACTGCGACCTGCCGTGGAATCCGGCGAAGCTTGAACAACGCATCGCCCGCGCGTGGCGCAAGCACCAGTCCCGCGCCGTGACGGTCATCAATCTCGTCGCCGAGCGGACGATCGAGCACAACATGCTCGACACCCTGGCCAACAAGCAGGCGCTGGCGGACGGCGTTTTGGACCGGCGCGGCGATCTGAGCGCCATTCCGCTGCGCAGCGGGCGCCAGGCGTTCCTGAGCCGGCTGAATCAACTGGTGGGCGCTACGCCGGCGCGACGGCCGGCCGATCTCAAATCTCAAATCTCAGATACAAGATTGGCGAAGCCCGGCGACCGGCCCCGCGCGTTTGCCGAGGCCGCACGGCGGCAACTCGGCGCTTCGCTCGTCGCCTGTGAGGAACGGTTTCCGCGCGAGGGCGCGCACTCGGTGCTTTACGTGGTGGTGGAGAACCAGGCCGCGCTGCATCGGCCGCGATTGCAGGCGTTGCACACGGAGTTCTGCGCCGATCTCCAAGCTGTCGCGCCCGTCCAGTTGGAAGTCCTGGACCGCGCCACGCACGAAGTCTTGGAGCGCCTGATCGCCGCCGGCCTGATTGCGCCGGTAAGCCGCGCCGCCCGACCGCTGCATCCGGTGGCGGAAGCGCCGCCGCCACTCAGCGCAGGGGAACTGGCCAAGGCGAAGGCGCATCGCGAAATGGCCGCCCGTAAACTCAAGATGGCCTGCTTGCTCACCAACGGCGGCATGGCGGAAGAAGCCCGCCCGCCGCTGCTGGAATCGGTGTTGGCCCTGAGCCGGGCGCTGGCGGTCGAGGCGCGGTTGCCCGAGCCCGGCCAGTTGGATGAGATTGCATCGCCGCCGCTGGCCGGCGCGTGGGGCAGGCGGTTCGGGGCCGTTCAGGATTTCCTGGCCCACCCTGCGGCGGACAGCGCCGCGGTGATCAGGTCGCTTGAGGAACTGCTGCGTGATCCGGACGACTGTCCGTTTTGACGCATTCAAACCTGCTTCGCGACGCGAAGCGCGACCTCGCGCTGAGGGACATTCCAAGAGATGGGCAAGCTGTCGTGGAAGAACCGCGCGGCTTGGCGGGGCGGTCGAAAAGTCCTCGCTCATTTTCGCCGCCCGTGGTAAACGAACCGCATGGCCTTCCGCATCCATGACAGCGTCGTCCGCGGGGAGATTGACAACCGCGTCAAGGGGGTCGTGCGTGGCAGGATTTGGGTCGAGGGCCGGGCCGAACCCGTTGTGCTGGAACTCGCGGGCAACGCGCATCCCGACCTCGCCGGCTGCCTCCTGACCTTCACCAATCCGCAGAAACGCGTTCCGCATCACGGGCTGGATGCACTCCGCCCGGTGCAGCGCGGCACCATCGGCGACCTGACTGCGTCGCGCAAAGTGCGCGTGCCTGCGGTGCCGCTGGAGGAATTCCTCAACTGGCCCAGAGAGAAGGGCCGCCCGCCCTCGCGCTGGGCGAACTGCCTCTACCTCGAATGGTTCAGCGAGGCGAACGGGCGCGTGGTGATCGAGAGCACCGATTACGAACTCCAGATTTCCCCGCCGGAGTGGCGCTTGACGGCGGAAGAAGAGGCTGAACGTGCGGAACAGGCGGCGGCGGGCATGGCGGATTTCATGGGCAAGCTCACCGCAGCCATTGAGCAACACCAGCGCGGCCAGAAACCCCACGACGAGGAATGGGACGAGCATGATTACGAGAGATTCATGAAGGAGTGCGACGCGCGCACGGACAAATACGGCGAGTTGCTCGACAAATACGGCCACTCGGAGGAGGCGCAGGAGATCATCGCGAAGGAAATGGGCTGGGCGCGGGAGTTGACCGAGGAAGAAGCCGAGGCGGAGCGGGAGCGGATCGAGGAAATCAACCGCGCGTGCGAGGAGGCGCTCAACGAACCCGAGCCCGAGCCGGACCCAGCCCGCGAAGGCATTGACTGGATCCGCACGGAGGACGGCGACTTGCGGCATCCGCTCCAACATCGCTGTTCCGAGAGTGGCATGAAGTTCTGGGACGTGGTGGACGAAATGGGGCTGGAACGGCTGGAAGACAAGGACCTCGACCAGTTCATTTTCGAGTTCCAGACCGCCGGCGCGAAACTGGCCGGCGCGTTGACGAGCATCGCCCGCGGCGAGGGGTTTCATGACCCGGCGTTTACCGTCGCGTATCTCAAGCGTGCCTTGGATCATTTGCACAAGTCGCAGGCCGGGCTGGAGGCGGTGGCGCCGAAGAAGCTGCTGCCGGAGGCGACTGTCCTCGAAGCGCGGAAGGAGTTGTTTGAAATCCGCGAAGGCATCTTGAAGCTGATGGACGAATTCCGCGGGCGACAGTAGCCAGGGCCGGCCGCGCGAGCGCGGTTGGCAGACGGCTTGTCGCCGGCGTGGAGTTCAAGCAGGATGTCGCCCGTGAAATCTTTGTTCCCGTGGCTCACACTCACCACCCTGCTCTTTGCCGGCGTCGCCATCGCTGAAACGGCGCTGGACGCCCGTGCCGCCGAGAAGTTCGCCCGGCTTGCCCTGGCCGGGTTGGACCGTGAGTATCCGAACAAGCCGGGGGAAGTGTTGCGCGGGCCGCAGGACGTGCTCCCGCCGCGCGCGATGCATCCGGCGTTTTTCGGCTGCTTCGATTGGCACTCGTCCGTTCACGGCCACTGGATGCTGGTGCGGCTGCTGCGACTGCACCCCGGGTTACCGGCGTCCGCGGAAATCCGGGCACGGCTTGCCGCGCATCTCACAGCGGCGGATCTCGCGACGGAAGCGGCGTATTTCGAGATCAAGGAGAACAAGAGTTTCGAGCGCATGTATGGCTGGGCCTGGGCGCTGCGGTTGGCGGCGGAAGTGCGTTCGTGGAACGATCCGGAGGCCCAACAGTGGGCACAGCATCTCGCACCGCTGGAACGAAGGCTCGTGGCCCTGACCCAAGATTACCTCTCGCGCCTTACTTACCCGGTCCGCACCGGCGTTCACCCGGACACGGCCTTCGCGCTGGCGCAGATGCTGGATTACGCGCGAACGGTCGGGGACGCGGAATTGGAGCGCCTGATCGTCGAACGGGCGCGCGGGTATTATCTCAAGGACCGCGACTACCCGACTCACTACGAGCCGTCGGGCGAGGATTTCTTTTCGCCCGGCCTCAACGTTGCCGACTTGATGCGCCGCGTGCTCCCGCCGAAGGAGTTCTCCCGTTGGCTGGACGGCTTCCTGCCGCAACTGCGCCGGGGCCGTCTCGGCGGTTGGTCAACGGTCGCCGAGGTCAGCGATCTTGCGGATCCGCGCCTCGTGCATCTCGTCGGGCTGAACCTCAGTCGCGCGTGGACCCTGCGCGGGGTCGCCTCGGCGCTGAAGGCGGGCGACCGGCGGCGCGTGGTGCTGGAGCGCGCGGCGAAGGCCCACGCGGAAGCCGGGCTCAAGTTCGTTTCCAGCGGGCATTACGAAGGCGAACATTGGCTGGCCACGTTCGCGGTTTACAGTTTGTCTGGTGTTGAGCCAGCGGCGAAGTAGGCGCCGCAGGGACAAGGTTCGGCCGGAAGCACGAGGCCGGACGTTTCACGCCTCGATTGAATCGCTGGCGCCCCGCCGGGTGAGATTTCTCCAGGTGAACGTTCGTGCTGTCAACTCCTGAGCCCATCTCGCTGTTTCCAAGGATTCAAAGCGTCCAGAGATTGGAGAAGACTCCTTGGGCACTGTAGATCCTTGGGGAGCTGCATGGGAAGCGTCAGCCGGGCTGCAATTCAAGAACTCGGGTCCTGTTGTCCGAGTCCCCTGACCCAGTGGCATGAAATGTCTGGGTCGGACGCGCGTGTGGAGCGCAGATGCCCGACCAGGGGCGGCCCGGCTTGGGAGAATTGAACGGTTCACGGTGGCGGCGGGAACATTGGCCAGAGGCTCAGGATTTGCCGGATTGCAGAAGGCTCCGCGCCGACAATCTCATTTCCCGCTTGCGCCGCGATTCGCTTTTGCGTTTCTACCCGCCATGCCTGAATGGCTGGCCATCGTCATCCTGGGAATCGTTGAAGGACTCACCGAGTTCATTCCCGTTTCGTCCACCGGACACTTGCTGCTCTGCGAGCAAATCAAGGGTATCCCGCGTCAGAGTGATCTGTTCAACATCGTGATCCAAAGTGGCGCTGTGCTGGCGGTGCTGCCGGTGTTTCGGGAACGGGTGGTCCAGTTCCTCTTCCATTGGCGCGAGCGGGCGACGCGGGATTACGTCTTCAAGATTGCTCTCGCGTTCTTCGTCACCGGTGTCGGCGGGCTGGCTCTGAAGAAGGCCGGACTGAAACTGCCGGAAACCGCGCTGCCGATCGCCTCGGCGCTGTTGCTGGGCGGGCTCGCGTTCTTGGCCATCGAGCGGCGGATCAAGGGACGGACGCTGAAGGACCAGGTAACGTGGGGCGTGGCGCTGGCGGTGGGCGTGGCGCAATTGATCGCGGCGGTCTTCCCGGGCACGTCGCGCTCCGGTGCCAGCATTCTGTTCGCGCTGTTGCTGGGATTGAACCGCCCCCTGGCAACCGAGTTCTCCTTTCTGGTTGGCATTCCCACAATGCTCGCGGCGGGGGGGTATGAAATCTTCAAGGCGCTGCACCATCCCGCGGCGGGCGCGCCGCCGGAAAACTGGCTCATGGTGGGCTTGGGCTTCGCGGTTTCGGCGGTCGTCTCATTTATCGCCGTGAAATGGCTGCTCCGTTACGTGCAGACGCACACGTTCGAGTTGTTCGGCTGGTACCGCATCATCCTCGCGGCGGTCATCCTGATGTGGGTTGGGCGCTGAACCGGAATTCACTCCACCGTCAGCAGGCTGCAGCCGCTCATCTCGATCATCGGACCGTCGAGCCCCCCACATGTTCCTTCGAGCACCACGGAGTCGCCGACTTTGAGGAACGTCACCCGAGCGCCGTTGCGGAGGCTGCCGGTCAGTTGCGTTCCGCCCTGCGTGGTGAAAACCGCGTTGTATTTCTCGGGAGGCGTGACGGTGCAGAGGACGCGCAACTCCCGGCCCGGCGTGCGAAGCAACACCCGGTAGTTCCGGGAGAGCATGGGCTTGTCGAACCCTGCGATCTCGCCTTTGACCTTGAAGACCTTCTTGCGATAGCGCGCATCCGCCGCTGTCGCGTCAGCGAGGTAGTGATTGCCGAGGTCCATCGCGTCCACGGTTTCGCCCTTGGCCAGTGGCGGCAAGGTGTTCATCGCGGGTGAGAGATGGGCGGAGGGCGATGCAGCCGGGTCTGGCGCTCCGGTGGCGGTCGCCTTTGCCGTCGCGACGTCCTTTTCCTGCTTGAGGCGGGCCGTTTCGCTTCGGGCGACGGCCAGATCGCTCTTTAGCTTTTCCAGTTCCTTTTCCTTGCGCTCCAATTCCTCGAAGCGGGCTCTGGAAATCGTCACCGTCTCCTGGGCTGGCGCGGCCAGAAGCAGGCTGCCCACCGCAACACAAACCAGCGGCAACCGGTTCATCAACATCATTCTCATGGCTCGAATGCCGGCCACTTAAGCAGAACCACCCCGGCCCTGTCAAACGACCCTCGCGCCGTGCTGGATTCAAGTCACCGTCTGGTTCTTGGAATCGCGGTTGCGTCATCTGCGTGGGGGAGGAAAGAGGGGGGCGGTGGGGGGATGGGAAATGACCGCACTTGTTCCCGCTCGCCCGCCCGGCGCGCGGGATGATTGTGACCTCGCGCGCGCCGTAAACGGCGGTTTGGGAGCGGGGAAGCGTCTGCCGCGTGCAGGACACCGAGCGGCCCGCGTTTGAGCGCTGTCCGGAGGCGGAACCTTACTTCGCGCGCCGCGCGCGGGTCGGCGAGACGTTGGGGTAGGTGGCCGAACGGGACGGGCCGTGGCTTGCGCCGCTGCCCTACAGCGCCCTGGCGTGACCGCTCAAGGCCCGCGAACGCGGGCCCGGCTGGGCCGCCGCGGCGGCGCACGCGCCGGCTTAAGGGGAACGTCGTGAAGCGAACCCGGCAATTCGCCCGTCTCCGACGCGAAGGGCATCGGCCCACCCCGCGGCGTAGCTGCCAACGTGGCAGTTGGCTTGGCCAACATTTCCAACGTCTTTATGGCAGGATGGTCACACGGGCTCCGCAGGGCTGTAAACGCGGAAGATAGAACCAAGCGACTACACGCTGGGCCACTTGCGCCGCTTCCCTTTCCAATAACTCACCGGCTTGGCAGCAGCAGTGTGTTTCGTCGGCGCTGATCCATCAATCGCCCGCTTCAGTTCCTTGATTTGGTCGCGAAGGAGGGCGGCTTTCTCGAACTCCAGGTTGTTTGCGGCGGTGAGCATCTCGGATTCGAGTTCGTTGATCGTCTCGGTGAGGTCCAC
>CAZJTM010000183.1:0-13312 GCA_964548925.1 uncultured Verrucomicrobiota bacterium
TGGCCGGGTGCCCTCACCCGGCGGGTTGGGGATGAAACAGGTTGGAGGTGCTCTCAAGAGTGCTTGGCCGCAAACGTGAATTCGCAGCACATGCCGAATTTCCGCCGATCTGCGTCGGCGGCGCCAATAGCTCTGTGGTTCTGCCGATGGCCAGCCCGTTCACCGGTTTCTTGCGGGAGTCCGTATTGGCGCGTGACCTCATCCCAAAGACTGACCGGCAACAATCTTACGGCCGCGCTGAATCCGCTCTGGCGGCACTCAGTCCGCCGGAGCAACCGTCACTTTGAGTGGCAGCGTGATTGCGAGCGGTTGAGCCGGGGCGACAAGCAGATTGGTGACGCTGTAGGTGAGAGAAATAGGTTGGGCCTCGGTCGCCACCTTGCGATCTGCCCGCAATTCCAGCAACACGGTGCGGTTGGCCACAAGGGTCAGGTGTTTGGGCGTGGAAACGCCCGGGATGGGTCGGGTCAGTTCCAACTCAAAATCCACGTCCGAGGCGTTGTGGGCCTGCACCAAGACGGACTTCGTACCGCGCAATTTCACCGCCTCCCGGTCCAGGGTGACCGATTTCTCGAAGATGGGACGAAGGAACTGTTCCTCGCCGATCAGACGATTGCCGGCATAGACCGCCGTGCGCCGTGCGAAGAGGGCTTCCTTGAGCGCCTCCAGCGTCCGCGCCGACGCAAATACGAGCGTGAGCGGCCGGTGGTCGCCGGCCTGCACGCGGTAATCAAGATTCAACGGTTGGTGGATGTCCGAGTTGCTCAGCATCGCGAGCTTCTTCTCCAACGCCCACCGATGCGCCTCCGGGTAGTAATCCCGCCCGTTGACCACCTCGATGCCGTGCAGCTTCCCGCCCTCCAGCAATTGGGTGTGTTCGGGATACCACACCACCAGGCCGTTGGTGATCTGCCGGTCCCAGCCGGGATGATTCCAGAAAATGAAAGCGCCCTGCTGGTGGGCCGCGTCTATGGCATCCTGCCATCGGTTGGTTTCGAGCACGGTGGAGTTGGTCAGGAAGATGGCATTGAGATGGCCGGGCGGCATGGCGCGGGTGATCTCCGAACCGTGCGCCACGAGGATACGGAGTTCCTCACCCAATCCCCGCGCGAGTTGATACGCGCGATTGTGGTTCGTGAACATGTCCGCCTTGTGCGGCTGGTATTCGATGTGATCCGTAATCGCGATGGCATCCAAGCCCTCCCGCCAGGCCTCCTCGGAGCGCACCGTGGGCCACACCAGACCGTCGGAGAAGACGGTGTGGATGTGGAAATCGCACTTGAGGGTGACGTAGCCGGGAATGTCGGGGAGGTTGACCGGCGTGCGATAGCGCGTGACCTCGTGTCCATTGACGGAGGCGACTGTTAGACCGATGAGTGCGGTAAGGACCCGGATGGCTTTCATGTTCAACATGGAGCTGATTGTGGCGTCAAACGGCCCGAGACGCAACGGCGTCCTCGGCGGATCAACGTCCTTCCGGCTTGGTCAGTTCAAAGGTGTCGAACAACCGCCCGTCCAGGTCGTAGGCTTTGAACTGAATCGTCCGGTCCTGCACGGTGGCGAAGCAGTAGTGATGGCCGCGGGCCACGTGCAACGTGAACCAGGCGCGTTGCGGGGCAGCCTGTTCGAGCCCGCCACCGCCGCCCCCGGTGATGATGTAGCGCACGCCCTTGGACTGGTTGATCGTCAGGTTGAGAATCGGCCACGTGCGCTCGTAGCTGTGGATGTGCCCGGCGAACGCGATGTCCACGCCATATTTCTCGTAAAGCGGCACGAGATGCCGCGCGTTGCTGTCGCCAAACGTGTAGGCGCGGTTGGGTTTGCCTTTGATGTGGTCGCCGTAATCGTCCTCGTCCGAACTGAAGCACGGATGGTGATGGGCCGTGAACTTCCAGACCGCCTTCGACTCGGCCAGGACTCGCTCCAGCCAGCGGTATTGCTCGCTACCGGGTTTGCAGTCCTTGTTCGAGTCCAGCATGAAGAACTGGGCGTTGCCGTAGGTGAAGGTGTACCAGCATTCCGGCGCGGGGAGGCTGAAGTAATCATAGTACCAGTGCGCGTTCTTCTCGTGATTGCCAATGACGGGAAACGTGGGCACGTAGGCAAAGAGCTGGGCGCAAGGCTCGAACAGATCGAACACCCACTGCTGTTTGGCGAAGCCGTCGTCCACGACATCGCCACAGTGCAGTGTGAAGTTCGGGCGGAGGCCGTAAATGCCCTCGGCGCAGCGCCGCGTGACGTCGGGATTGCGCTGCGTGTCGCCGAGGATGCCGAAGGCCCACGACTGATCGGGGCCGGGCGCGGTTTGGAAGGAGAACACGTCGCTGCGGGCCTGATTGCCCTCGGCGTCCTCGCAGGTGACGCGGTAGAAGTATCGGGTGAAGGGCTTCAGTCCTTCGAGCCGCAGTTCGCTGATGAGACTGGCGGTGGACGTTGCGGCACTGGTTTTCAACGGCTGCACTTCGCCATAGTCCACGCGCATGCGCGAGGGCTTGTCGGTCTCGCAAAGGAGGGTCATCGCGTTCGTCATGCTGAACTGGAGGTACGGCTTCACCACAAATTGCAGCGTTTGGTTGAGCGAGGACCGGTAGGCGAGCAGCTTTTCGTTCTTCTGCGCGAACTCGGCAATCTCGGCGGCGGACATGACGCGGCCATAGACCTTGACCTCGAACAGCGCGCCATCGAGCGGATACAACTCGTCGTCGTCCGCGTAGGCGGCCACGGCGTAGCGTCCGCGCTCCGGATAAAGCACCTCGCCCGACTGGCCCGTGCGCTCGCCGTCGAGT
The DNA here is from genome assembly GCA_964548925.1 of uncultured Verrucomicrobiota bacterium. Taxonomy (GTDB): domain Bacteria; phylum Verrucomicrobiota; class Verrucomicrobiia; order Limisphaerales; family MWDV01; genus MWDV01. The sequence goes on from CAZJTM010000183.1 coordinate 2,787, forward strand.
TGGCCGTCCACATAAAGCCGCATCGTGGTCCCGTCGTATGTGCCCACCACGTAATGCCAACGCCCGGGTTCGATCGGCGTCCGGCCATGCAGCCGGGTGAGCTGGCCGTTCCCGTCGTCCGCGCCCACGGTCGCCAGCGAGAGCGTGAACACTTTGCGGTCGAAGCCGAGTGCCCAGCCTTTTTCATAATCGCCGTTGTCCTGAAGGAAGCCGATGATGCCGCCATCTGGATGGGTTTCGTTGACGACCACCCAGGCGGAAACGGAGAACTCCTTCTTGGGCAACGCCGGTTGAGCCGTCGCGAAATCCGGTGCGGCCACCAACCAGTCGGTGAAGCCATTGAACACGAGCGCCTGCGCCGGGCCGAGGGTCATCAACCTGGGTTCGCCCTGGACTCTGGCCGTCAGCGTATGCGTCAGGTCTGGCCACGCGCCGTTCTCAATTGCATGAACGCCCGTCGCAAAGTGCATCAGGAGGCGGTCTTCAATTTTGTCCGGGTGAGCCGTCGCGGTGGCGAACGAGACCAGCAGCAGCACCGTGGCGAGTTGGGAGTTCAAAGTCATAGCAGAGGCAGTAGCACAAGTTGGGTCGGCTGCAACGGCGGGAGGGCCGGCAGAGGCGCGCCGAACGACCGCAGGGAAGAAGCCGTGACTTTGTCACGTGGCTGAGTTCGGTCGGTCGTTGCCGGAACATCCAGCGGGCGCAGGCCACATCCGGCGCCCAGCCCGGCGAGCAACAGCAGCGTACCCACCAGCGCCGTTTCCAACGGCGTTGGCCGCGACGTGAACTGGGGTTCGGGATTCATTGGCATCGTGGTTTTCGCGGCGACATCGGCCTGCAAAGAAGAGGGGCGGGCCTTGCATTCCGTGGAAGGTGCCGGCGCAAGACCCGCCCTGGGTTCATCAAGCTCGAATCATGGGCGGAACAGCCGGAAATACTCGCTGCTCAACCCCACCGGCGCCGTGTAGCTGTCCAAGCCCAGCGTGCCCGGCACGTCCTGCCAGTTGGGCGGCGACAGCGTGGGTGTGCTTTGCAGACGGACGCCTGCCCGCGCGTCCCACTTCAAATGCAGACCGCCGGTGGTTGCAGCCGGCTTGATCCGGCCCGGCGGCAGTTGCACGACCAGGTCCGGAGTGGCCTGATTCGCCGGGAGGCCGAGCACGCCGGCGGCATACAGACCCGCCGCTTCCACCGCCGAAAGCGCGCGACGCCAGATCAAGACTTCGTCCAGCGCGCCCACGCCGCCGACGCTGTTGCCATCGGTGTAGGTTCCCACACCGTCTTGGCCGAGGTTCGTGGCCTGCGAAGCGGGCGTGTCCACGTTGTTGTCCACACCCGAGTAGTTCCGGCTGTCCACCTGCACGCCGTCCACATAAGTGGTCGCGACGCCTGCTCCGGGGACGCGTTTGAAGACGACCACGATGTGATGCCAGTTGTGGTCATTGAAGATGCCGCCCGGGCTGTCGTAATCGCGCCGGCTGCCGGTGCCGCCGGTGGCGCTGCCGGCGATGTTCCACTGAATGCGTCCATCGCCTCCGGTGGCCACCACCCAGCCCGGGTTGTTGCCCGAATTCCAGTTCTTGTTGGCCATGAACGCCGGGTCGCCTTCCCATGATTCCAGACGAGCCCAGAATGCCACACTGAAGGAGTTGGTCGTGCCGAAGTTGAGATCGGCGGGCCGGCCCAAGGTGACGTAGTTGAACGAAGACCCGTCTTTCTGCGACGCGAACTGCATGGCCTTGCCGATGACGCCCTCCACAAAGGGAACGCTGCCCACCGCCGTGCCGTTGTTCGCGCGGCCCGAGGCATCGTTCAGGTTGTCCTCAAAGGCGAGATACGCCACGAGGTCCTGCCCCACCGGCGGTGCGGTTTGGGCCGCAGTCAGGTCCAAGCCTTGGAGGCCGGCGCGGTAAATGGCTTTGGCTTCGTCCGCCGTGATGGCGCGGCGCCAGATGCCCACGTCGTCAATCGTGCCGTCTTCGATGCCGACGCTGCCGCCATCCGTGTATGTGCCGGTGCCGTCCTGGCCGATGTTGGTCGCCAGTCCGGCCGGCGTGTCCACATTGCGCACCGCCCCGTGTGGTCGCTCGTCAATCTTCACCCCGTCCACGAAGGTGGTGATGTTGCCGTTGCGAGCGAAAGTGACGACCACGTGATGCCAGTTGCCGCCACCGAGCACGCCGCCGGGGCTGTCGTAATCGGCGCGGCTGGGCGCGATATTCCATTGCACCCGAGCGTCTCCGGCGGTCGCCACGACCCAGCCGGCGTTGCCGCCGCTGTTCCAGTTCTTATTGCCAATGAATGCCGGGTCGCCCGACCAGGTCGTGAACTTCGTCCAAAACGACACCGAGAAATCCGTGGATTGACCGAAGTTGAGATCGGCCGGAGCGCCGAGCGTGACGTAGTTGAACGAACTCCCGTCCTTGTTGGAACTGTAGCGCAGGGCTTGGCCCAGGCGCCCGGGCACATAGCTGACCGTCCCTACTGCCGTGCCGTTGTTCGCCCGGCCGGAGCTGTCGTTGGCATCGCCGTCGAACTTAAGATGCACCACGAGGCCGTCGGTGATCTGCCCGCCGAACCGCTCCAGCACGATCATCCGGACCGGTGTGGTGAACTCTTCACCGCCGGTGTTCCAAACGCGCACGGAGTACAGCCCGTCATCTGCCAGCGCCACCTTGGGGAAGATCAGGCGCGAACTGGTGGCGCCAGTGATGGGCTGCCGCGTTGCCGCGTCGCCCTTGAACCATTGATAACGCAGTCCCTCGCCCGTGGCCACGACGGTTAATTCCACGTAGTCGCCTTCGGTGACGGTTGTCAACTTCGGCGCAGACGTGATCGTTGGCGGCTTCTGGCCGGCGTTCACGAGGATGTTATCCACGGCCCACCACCAGTCGTTGCCGCCGAGCGTAAGACCGAAGGTGATGACCACATTGGTGGCGTCGGGTGGATTGTTGAGCTGGACAGTGACGCTTTCGTTGTAAGCGGTGTCGTGGAACGTCGGGCTCACGGCGGGCGAAGGGTTGTACGACCCGTTTGATCCTCCGTCCGAATCCCACTTCAGCACTTCGATCCGCGCGCCGCCGTTGTAGGAAACCGTGATGGTCGCCGTCTGATTGTTGGTGGCGGGGCAGGCCGGCCACTTCGTGCCGCCACAATCGTCATACGCTTCGTAGTCCCAGCTCGAATCAAACTTGAGGAACGCCGAGTTGGCCGGTACGCCCACCAGCGAGATCGGGCGGGTGGTCATGAAGGAATTGAAGTAGCCGACCGCATGGGCGCGATCGTCCCATTCATCCGGGTCCGCCACCGCCACGACCTTCTTGCCCTTGGAGAACTGCTGTCGCCCCTGGTCGTCCGTCACCACGCCCCAGAAATCCTTGCTGGCGAAGCTCCACCCGGCCCACTCCGTCATGCCATCCTGATCATCCTCGCCCACACCGGGCATTCCGCTGTCGTCAATCGTCCAGCCGGCGGGCGGCGTCTTGGTCCAGACGTTCGGATACACGGTGGGCATGCCTTCGTTGACGTTCGGGCCGAGCGGAAGCTCATCAAATCCCTCGAAGAACAACACGGCGTTGAAGACGTTGCTGTAGGTCTGCGCGCCGACTTTGCTGTCGGTGTAAGTCACTTCGACGACATGCTCGCCGAGAGCGAGCAGGCCGACATTCGTTTTCACCGTGATCAGATCGCCGGCGCGGGTAATCGCGGCCGAGGACAAAGCCACACCGTCCAATCTCAGGCTGATCGAACTGTCCGCGATGGTTGTGTCTCCATCATCAATCACCACGCCAATCTCGCTGTCGCGGCTGGCGCTGGGGCCGGCCGGAATCCATTTCGAGATAAAAGACGGCACGGGCGGGATGACCTGCGGGATACCATCAGCTGAGGGCCCGCCGAGCGATTGCATTTGCCGGCTGTCGAGGGCTTCCGCCCGAATTTGAATGCTGTTGACGTAGCCGCCTGCGGCGGGATTGGCGCCGGTGTTGGCCAAAATCAGGGTCGTGTAACTGGCAAAGAGCGCCATGCGGCCCGCCGCCGCCGTCTGTTGCCCCACCTGTGCGCCGTTGATGTAAGTCCGCACCACATCGCCCTGAACCACAAAGCCGATGCGATACCACGTGTTGGTGGTGATGGTTCCATCGAAGGACCCGCCTGTTACCCCCACGCCATTGCCCACACCCACGACCAGGTCCGCACCGGCCCCACCCACGATGAGGTCGCTGTCCGTTTCGACCAAGGGGCGGAGCAAGCCATCCGAGGTGGCGGGGAACAACAGGTCAAAGATGATGGTGTAATTGTTCACCAAGCCATCAAACGGGTCCGCGTCGGCGGGGGTCGGCATGTTGAACCCCATGCCGCCCGTGGCGGCAGTGTATCGCATCACGATCGCATTTGTGCCGTTGATGGGCGGAAGGCCGAAACTGTCCGTGGTGCCAAACGCGGTGCCGCTTTCCGTCATCCCTCCGGGGCCGTCGGCGTATTGCAGGTCGGCGCCAACCGTGGCGACGAGGTTGCTGGCATTGAAGTCCCATTGGCCAAAGGGCTGCGCAGACGCACTGACAGTGCCGAGCACGGTCGCGAACAGCAGCCCGCGAAAGGAACGCAGGATGCGCGGGGAGGAGTATGATGTTTTCATGTGGAGATAACGGACAGGATGTTTGGGTTGATGTATCGGTTTCAGGAAAGAGTCACTTGTTCTGCCGCAGGAAATTCAGGGTTTGCGCGGCCTTGGCGTCCCCCTGGCTCTGGGCCGTTTGCAGCAGGTTGTTTACGGTAACCAGGGCGCTGGCCATGAGCTGCTGCTGGTCCTTGGACAAGCCCGGCTTCCCCGCGAGCGTTTGCAGCCCCAGGTAAGCGGTCGGGTAGTCCCGGGCCCGCACGGCTGCGGTGATCTGGCCGGCCAGTTCCTTGAGGTCCGGCTTGGCCTTGGCAAAGGTCTTATCCAGCGCGGCTGGCAGTTCTTCTGCCGAGACCGCGGGCGGCGGGGCACTGCCGCCGCCGCGATGACAGCCGCCGCCGCAAGCAAGCACGCAGAGCCAGGCAAGGCCGATCCAGTTGGTGAGGGGGAATTTGAACATGGCAAGCGGGGCAAGGGTTAATCGGCAACAGGAGCGAGCGGCGCCTCGCCGGTGTAATGCCGGTAGTCAATCCCGACGTTCAGGCCCGTAAACTTGATCCGCGAGGCGTGACCATCCACCCAGGCCGTTTGGCAGCCTTTGCGGTGGCGATACCACTCGTAATCGAACTTGTATCCGTTGTAGAGCCCGGCCAGGCCGCCGTAGGGCGGCTGCCCGATCCATTGGGTGAGAATCTGCGACTTGCCCGGGAACAACCCAATGCTGTCATCCGGTCCCTCCATCTTCTGCTCCGCGGCGTCCTGGCAGAAGATCATCTTGGACGGGTTCTTGTAGCTGCTGACTTTCTTGAGCTTGGGTTCGACGCTCTCGTCGTACGGTCGCAACAGGTACTGGCACAACCCATAGGTCGAATTCTGCCAGAACTCGGAGGGGAAGTAGCGGCCATCATCATGCCATTCGTCCGGGTGGATCGAATTCGGGCAGCGAAACAGGTTGCGGTTCTTGCCGAAGTATTCGTAGTAGCCGATGGCCCAGTAAGCGTAAGGGTTGTCCGCAGCGAGCAATACCGTGGAACGCGGGTTCGCCGTCCACTGGCCGTCGTTGGGGATGTAGCCGTCGCCCAGATGAAAGAACGTGTCCCGGTGGTCTTGGGCGTACATGGTCGCGGCCGCCATGATCTGCTTGAGGTTGCTGAGACACTGGCTGCCTTTCGCCTTGTCCTTGGCCTTGCTAAACGTCGGCAGCAACATGCCGGCGAGAACCCCGATGATGGCAATCACGACCAACAATTCGATCAGGGTGAAAGCCCCGTTTCCGGCAAGCCGGTTCGCGGCGGGACGGAAGGCCGGGTGGCGGAATCGGCGGGACGCGCCAGCCATAATGGTGTTTGGTTGTGTCATCGCGACCGATTTTAACGGCAAGCTCCCCGGCCTCAACCGACAGTCCGCTGACAATTGGGCGAAGTTTGTGACGGCTTTGTGGCGGGACGGTGAAACCCGCTCGGCGCCGTGGTTTTCAGTTGTCTGCCGTCGCGGTTTCACAAACCTTTGCGCCATTGCCAAAGTCATGAATCCAATTGCGCCACTACCCCAATCCACCATTCGCAAGACACGGGCGCCGGGTTGGAAACAGCCCCGATTCTCCTGCGACGGCCTCCGCAGCGTTGCCGCTGGCCTCTTCGCGGGAGTCGCCCTTGCGGTCCTGACCACCGGATGCTCGCCGCACGGTTCGCGGAGTGAAGCCGTCGCGGAGACATCGCCCGATGTCGCCACAATCCAAACCCGCGCGGCCCAAGGCGAAGCCACCGCCCAACGGCAGTTGGGCGCGCTCTACGCCGAGGGACACCGGATGAAGCAGGATTACGCTGAAGCCGCGAAATGGTATCGCCGGGCGGCCGAGCAAGGAGAAGCCGGCGCGCAGACCGCGTTGGGAGAATTGCACGAAGCCGGGCAGGGCGTCGCGCGCGACGAAGCCGAGGCCGCGCGTTGGTACCGGCTTGCCGCCGAGCAGGGTTACGCCCCGGCGCAATACAACCTTGCCGTCCTCTACGCCGTGGGCCGAGGCGTGCCCCTCGACCAACGCGAGGCCCTCCGCTGGTACGAACGCGCCGCCGAGCAGGGCGACCCGCTGGCGCAATACAACCTCGGCATGCGGTACCTGGAAGGCAAAGGCGTGTCGCCGGACCGTGTGGCCGCGTGGAAGTGGCTTACGCTCGCGGCGGAGGGGGCGGCGGGCGGCCTTGAGGATGCCCGGAAAGCACGGCAGACCTTGGTCTCACGGCTGACGGCAACCGAACGAAGTGAGGCCGAAAAGCAAGTCCGGGAGTTCCGCCAACGCCCGCGCCCGCCCCAAGCGCGCCCGCGCTGAAAGCAACCACTACAGATTCGGAGCAGCACGGCCCGGCCAGTCCGCCCGGTTGTCGGCAGCGGCAAGGAAATGCGGAGACTCCGAGGACGCGGGATTCTGCAGAAGCGAGGCTTCTCAGAGTTTTTGCGTTTCTGCATTCCGTCTGCCTCCCAGCGGTTGCGACATCGTCGAGGTGGGTTGATCCTTATTCCTCTTCCGAAGAGTGTTGTTCTCGTGCGCAAGTGTCGATCCGTCTCAAATTTCGGCACTCGGGATTCGGATTTGTTTCGAGTCTCGAGTTTGGGACTTCGGATTTGGCTGCGGTGACCGCCGCGCTGTAACGAATGCGTGACATTTGTAACAATCCAGCGCTTGCGACTGGCGGACCCGGGGCTAGGCTATCCGGTGCGGACGGGCCGCGTGGAGAAGCACAGAGGGTCCCCCACTCGTCCGCATTAAGCGCAACCCAGAACCGATCGTGCCATGAAAACCAATGCTGCTCGCAAGTTGACTCCGAAGAATGAGAATGCCCTCGGCCTCGCCCGGGTCGCGGCGGAGCTTGCCGCGAAACGCGAGAAGGCTGCCAAAGACAAAGCGCACAGCGCCAAGCTGAAGTTCAAGGCCGCGCGCAAGACGTTCAAGAGCGCCCGCAAAGCCGCCAAGAAGGCTGCCAAACTCGCGAAGCAGGCGCGCAAGGAACTTGAAGCGCTGGAGGCCAAAGCGGCCAAAGTGGCCAAGTCCAAGCCGGCGGCGGAGAAGAAGCCGCTTGCCGTCCAGAAGGGCCGCGCCAAGTCAGCGCGACCGCGCCCCGTCCGTTCTCCCGCGCCGGTAGTCTCAACTCCCGTCGTGGCGCCGCCTCGCCCTTCGGTTTCGTTGCCGGCAGCGCAGACTTGAGGCCAGGGGAGTCGGGCGCATTCCCGCAGCGGCCAGTTGGTGGACGCGCACGAAGCCAACGCCGGCCAGGTTCGGATGGGTTAACGAATCCACTCTCCCGCCGAGGCGGGCCGCGAGGCGCGACCCGCCCTTCCGGGAAGCGAAGCGGGGCGGCGGCGGCTCAGAAGAACTCGAAAGAGATCTTGGCCATTATGTTCCCCGCCGTCCGATAGCGCTCGATGATTGCGCCCAATTGATCGCTCAGGTCTTTCGCCATCATCAAATGCATGGCGGTGGTGGGAGCTTTGTACCCCGCGGTGACAATCTCGTCGGCTTGAGCCTCGGCATGTTCCGCCACTTTCAGCAGTCGGGCGTTCAACTCCTTCAGGCGATCCAGGCTCTCGAAACCGCGCAGTTGCCGAACCATGTCGAGGACGATCTCGCTGAGTTCTTCAACCCAACCCAAGGCCGGTCGCAACACCCGGCTGTCCACGTCCTTCGCGGCCAACCCGAACCGCTCGGCGAACCGGGCGGCATCTGAAGGAATCGCGGCCAGAACGCCGCACAAGTTCTCAAGGTCCGCCTTCGGGAGGCTCACCATGTCGGCGCGCAAGAGATGCGCCCGGATTTCCTCCACGATGTTCGAGCTCGCGCTCAATGACTCAGCGCAGGTGGTGGCGTTGAGGCTTCCTTCCTCCGCTCCTTGCGCCAGGAGCCGGGCGCTGGTCCGGGCCTGTTGGCCTGCTGACTCCAGCAGGTCGTAGAGTCGTCCTTCAGCCAGTTCTGGTATTGCATTCATCGCTTCAAGCCGCCGGCCGCGCTTCCTCGGCACGGTGGGTGCGAGTGGTTGATGGGATTTCGTTCGCGTGACGTTCTATCGCCTGAATTCAACGGTTTGTCCACTATTCTCGCGCTTCACAACCTTGTGCTTCCGGTGAGCGCGCACAAATCGGGGGTGTATCGCGCCAGAAAGAAGGGGCAGCCGTTGCCGGCTGCCCCACTGCATCCCCAGGTGGAAGTCGGACTATTGAACCACGACCCGGAAGAACTTTGCGCCGCCGGCCGGAACCGTGAAGGTCAGCGTGCCGCCGTTGCCCGCCTGCGAATTCGCCGGCGTCCAGCCCTCCGGACCTAGGCTCTCGGTGGCCTCGATCGTGTAGGTGTAACCCGTCTGCGAATCACAGTTGATCACCACGTTCGCTCCAATCAGCGCGATGGAGAGTGTCGGCGCATTGGGGGTCACTGGTGCCTGATTCACATAGATCGGTTGACCGCCACCGGCGGCGGAGAGAACGCCATACTCTCTCAAGGCGGTCCACCCAGAGGCCCAGTTCAGTTCTTTGAACGCGCCTTTGAAGCCCACCACGTCGTAGAATCCGTTATTGGGAGGGGAGAGGGGGCTGGTGAGGGCGGGGCTGCCGGGCTGCGGGCGCGGGTCCAGTTGCCCGTTGTTCGTGCGGCTAATGCTGGTGAGCATCGGATCGGCGATCACGTTGCTCTTGCTCGTGTCGTTGAACAGATACACCTGCGCGTTGGCCGTCTCGGCCACCGGGCCGGCAAACTTCCACCACAGGTTGTGGTCAATCTGAATCAGCCCGTTGGTCAAAAACCAGCCCGAGTCCGGGTCCACGTTGATCCCCGGCCCGCCGAAGTCGGTGATGATGCTGTTGTGAACCTTGGGCGCGGCGTAGTCGCGCACCTGCCAGCCGCGGTTGCCGGTGGTGTTGGTCCCGGCGCCGATGAACGTGGCGTTGTAGATCTCGAAGTTGGCGAAGGGGGCGTTGCTCACGACCAGTTCCTTGGGGTCGCCGTTCCACTCGCCGCCCTGGTCCTTGACACCGGGTTCCTGAATCACGAACAGGAACTGGTTCATGCCCCGGTAGCCCTGGTCCACGTCGAAGCCGTCATCGTCATTGAACGCGCTGACGAGATACTTCGTGTTGACCGTGCCGCCGAAGAATTCGACGCCGTCGTCGGCGGCGGCGTAGATTTCGACGTGATCCACGGTGGTGCCGCGCCCGACGCAGGCGAGGGTGAGGCCGTTGAGTTCCTTGTCGGTGGTGATTTTGAAGCCGGCGTGGCGGATGGAGACGTAGCGGAGGACGCCGGAGTTGTCGTTGTCGTCGTTGCCGCCGTAGCGGTGGACGTATTGGCCGTTGATCTGGAGGTCGGGCAGGCCCTCGAAGAGGTCGTATTTGGGGCTGGCGGCGTTGCCGGCGGTGTCGAGGGCGGTGTTGAGGACGGTCTTGCCGAAGAGGGCCAGGCCGCCCCAGAGGCCGCGCTGGTAGAGGGGCAGGTCCTCCGGATCATTCACGTCATCCTGGTCCGATGTGAAAATGATCGGATTGTCGGCAGTGCCTTCGGCGTAGATTTTGGCGTCGCGGGTGATGAAGAGGGCGCTGATGGTGTTGGGGTCGCCGGGGGTGCCGGTTTTGCCCTTGATGACGGTGCCGGGCTCGATGGTGAGGACGGCGTTGCTGAGGGCGTAGATCTTGCCGTTGAGGATGTATTCGTTCGTGGCATACCACGTCTCGTTACCCGTGAGGTTGGCCGTGACTTGAATCGTGTTTGCTCCGCGAACTGGCAGCAGACCATAGGCATCCAGGGCGGTCCAACCGCGCAGCCAGAGGTCGTCCTTGCTGAACGCGCCCTTGTAGGAAACCTGGGTATAGAACCCGTTATTGGGAGGGGAGAGGGGGCTGGTGAGGGCGGGGCTGCCGGGCTGCGGGC
>CAZJTM010000184.1:0-13166 GCA_964548925.1 uncultured Verrucomicrobiota bacterium
GTCCACCGCCCGGCGGCTGTATCACGCCGAGTTGACCCGGCTGGGCAGGTTTCTCGAAACACTGGGCGGGTGTTCGCCGACCGACGTGGAATTGGAGGATGCCATTGCCAGCTACGAATCGCACCGCGAGTCCTTACGCAGACTCCTCCTGACAGCTTCCGCCCGCCCGGCGCTCGAAGCGCTGGCCGAACTGCTCAATGGATTGACGCCCGGGCTGCTTCGTGGCGGCGGCTCGGCAGAGCGCCGCGACTTTTCGCCAAGGACGACCGCGGCGCTCCACGTGCCGCTCGCACTCGTCGGCGGACCGTTGTTGCCGGCGCAGTGGGCGCTGTTTGATGTGATTGAATCGGTCGGCGGCAGTGTGGTCCTGAACGCCACTGAACCAGGCGAGCGCACGCTTCTGCCGCCGTTGCCGCTCACGCCCCGGCGCGCGGCTGGGACGGCTACGCGCCGGTCAGAGTTGCTCGCTTCGCTTGCCAACCACTACTTCGACCACGCGGTGGATGTCTTTCACCGACCGAACACGCGGCTCTACGACTGGTTGCGCCTGCGGCTGAGCGAGCGCGGCGTCCGAGGCATCGTGCTGTGGGTTCATGTCGGCTGCGACCTCTGGCGCGCGGAAGCGGCGAGCCTGCGCGAGGCTCTCGCTTTGCCCGTGCTCGTGCTGGAGGCCCACGAAGTCCACGCCGGCGGCCTGCGCGACACCAATCGCCTGGCCGCCTTCATCGAATCGCTTCAGCCCTCCCTGCAAAACTTTGTTGCACCTGCAACAGAGTCTTGCACGTCCGCAACATGACCCCCCTGCCGCGCCAACTCAGCTTGGAGGAATGGGGACGGCGCCACGCGGAACTGGTCCGTGACGGCTTGCGTGAGCCGTGGTATGGCGGACCGCTCGCCCGGCACATCGAGCGTGAGGGTGACTTGCGGCTGCGGCATCTGCGGTTCGACAACTCGGCGGCGGCGCTGCGGCTGTGGAATTTCCTGCTCACGGAGAACCAGCGCCTTCGCGAGGCTCGCGCCCGGGGCGAGCGGTTGGTGGGCACGATGAAAGACCTCGGCACCGTGCCGGTGATGGCCTACGCGTTGCCCAACGTGCGTGCGTTCTATCCCGACGGGGCATGGTGGACGCCGTGCCTGATGGAGTGTGGCGACCGGCTCTTGAGCCAGGCGGAGGCGCTCGGGGCGGACGCCACGTTCTGCCCCGTGCGTGCGATGCTGCCCGCGTTCTTGACCGAGGAGCACTTTCCCCGACCCGATTTGCTCGTGTGCAGCACGGGCGCGGTCTGCGACGACTTTTCCGCGATTGTCCAGCGCCTCGAACGGCTTGGGCACGCGATTCTCTGGTGGGAGATGCCGCGCCGCCGCGCGCCGGAGCACGGCGAGGCCGCCTGCCAACTTCCCGGCGGGCTGACCGCGCCGCAAACGCAGGTGGAGTGCGTCCGCGACGAGCTTCAGCGAATTGCCGGCGAATTGGGAGAATTGACCGGTTGTGAACTGGACGACGAGCGACTGCGAGCAGGCATCTGTTCGGCCAATCACGTTCGTCGCCAGCTTCATGAATTGCGGGACACCGTCTATTCCGCGCCCGGCGCGCCGTTGCCCGCGCTGGAGATGCTCATCGCCGAAATGCTCGCGATTCACTTCTGCTCCGACCGCGAGGAGAGCCTGACCGTGCTGGCGGAACTCACGACGGAGGCGAGGGCCCGCGTGGCGGCGGGCCGGTTTGCAATTTCAGAAGACGCCGTGCGTGTCTATTGGGTCAATCCGGTTGCCGACTTGCGCGCGATGAATCTGCTCGAAGCCTGCGGCGGGCGGCTGTGCGGGAGCGATTTCATGTTCACTCACGCGCTGGACTTGGTTCCGGAGAACCTCCCGGCGTTCGAGGCAATCGCCCGGACGGCGCTGGCGGACCCGATGGTTGGACCGGCCCAAGACCGCGCGCAGCGAATCGTGGCCGAATGCCGGCGGCAGCGGATCGAAGCGGTGGTGGTGTCGCGGATTCCCGGGGCGAGTCATTGTCCGTGGGAAGGCGACTGCCTCCGCGACTGCGTAACGGCGGAACTGGGTTTGCCGGTGGTGGAAGTGGAAGTGCCGCCGGTCTGCGATGCGTTGTTGCCGACGTTGTGGACGCGGCTGCAAGCGCTCGTGGAAACCGCGCAAGCGAAACGATCCAAATGACTGTCGCCGACCGGCACTCCGAAAACTGGCTGCTGCCGGAACTTCAACAGAGACACGCTTCTGGCCCGGATGTTTCATACCCAGACCGCCGGGTGAGGGCACCCGGCCTATAGGACCGGGGTTTGCATGCTGTAGGCTGGGTGCCCTCACCCGGCGAAGTATTGGCGATTCGATCGAGGCGTGAAATATCCGGGCCAAGGAGTGCCGCGGGCGGAAAGCAACCGAGCCCAGCGCGGCGTCCAACCACGATGGGCGGAAGTCAGGCGGGAGTCTTATTGGGCGATGCCGCTGCCCTGACAGGTCGGGCAAGGGGCGGGGGCGTGGCGAAGGACGTGATAGATGTAATCCTTCAGCTTGGCCCGCCGCATCTTGAGTTCCTCGATTTCCTGATCCGTCGCGAAATCAATCTCCTCCTCAATGCGGTAGATCGCATCATCGAGACGATGATACTCGTCGTACATGTTGCGGAAGTGATCGTTGCTGCCCTTCAGACGGCGGATAGAATCGCGGAACTCCGGAAACTCCCTGAGGATCGGATGATGCAGGTCCATGTCGCTAACAACGCATAATCAGACGGTTCAACTGGGCATAATGCTACGGAGGAAAAGGGGCGAGACAAGCGTTTCTTTAATCCCGCGCGAACTTTTTTCCGAGCCCCCGCTATCGCCGGGTTTCAGCCTCCGGCCAGACCGGTCAAGTCCATTCCCAGCATGCAGACATCGTCCTCAAAAGGCGCGCCCCCGGCGAAGTGGCGCACGTTGGCGAGGACGGCGTCGAACAGGTCCGGGGTGCTGAGTTTCAATCCCTCGCTTACAGCGGCTTGGAGGAGTTCGAGCGAGTAAAGCGCTTCGTCCGGGGCGTGAACTTCGTAGAGGCCGTCGGTGTAGAGCAGGACCAGGTCGCCAGGGGCGAGATTTGTTTCCGCAGCCTGGTAAGTGGCCTTGTCGAACAGCCCCAAGGCAGGTTGCGGCTTGCCGGAACGGCTGCGCAGGGCTTCGACCACCCCTGCGGAGCGGCGGACCAACAACGGTTTGGGATGCCCCGCATTGGTGTAAGCCATGCGCCCGGTGGCGGCGTCCGCCACGAGGCAGAAGGCCGTGGTCATCACCGGGGTGCCGGCGTGTTTGAGGATGGCGACCAGTTCGGAATTGAGCTTGGTCATGAAGGCGCCGGGATCGTGCGCCAGAGAATGGAGTTCCTCCACCAGCGCCCGGATCATGGCGGTCACCAACGCCGAGCGGACGCCGTGGCCCGCCACGTCGCAAAGGAACACCGCTGCTTGGGTGTCGGAAAGGGCGGAAACGCTGAAGAAATCGCCGCCCACCGTGCCGGTGGGAAGGTAGCGCTGGGTGAATTGAAAGAGGCTGTTCCCGGTTTCGACAGTGGGTGGGAAGACCGGGTATTGCTGGGGCAGCATCGCAACCTGAATCTCCCGGGCCATCTTGAGGTCTTCCTCCATCTCCGCGTTGCGTTTGCTCAACTCCGCCTGGCTGCGGGCCAGTTCTGCGTTCGCCTTGCGGATACCCTCCTCGGCCAGGCGCTGTTCGGTGATGTCCCAGAAGATGCCTTGCAGACCGCTGATCTGACTGTAAGCGCCACGCAACGGCGTCTTGATCACCTGCACGTAGATTCTGCGGCCATCCGGCAAGCGGTGTTCCTCCACTGTCTCATAGGGTTGCCCTGTGGCCATCACCCGGGCGTCGTCCTGCTTGTATTTCTCCGCCAGCTCGGGAGGGAAGAAATCGAAGTCGGTCTTGCCGATGATGCCCTCCAACGAGCGGCGCAGGGTCTGGCAGAACTTGCGATTGGCGAACGTGAAGCGTCCGTGCAGGTCTTTGCGGAACACGTTTTGCGGGAGCGTCTCCACCAGCGAATGGTGGAGCGCCTCCGAATTGCGCAACTTCTCCTCCGCCGCGCGGCGGGCGGTGATATCCTGCACCGTGCCCTCGAAATAAAGCAGCCGCCCGCTGGCATCCCGGATCGCCCGGCAGCTCTCGGCAATCCAGATGATGCTGCCGTCCTTGCGGAAGATCGGCGACTCAAATCCGCTGAGGGTGTCATTCTGCTCCATCAAACGCATGAACTCCTCCCGTCGCCCGGGCTGGACGTAGAGGGTTTCGCCAATGTTCGTGATGCCCGCCATCAACTCGGCTGGCGAGTCGTAACCGTAGATGCGGGCGAGGGCGGCGTTCGCCAGCAGATAGCGGCCATCCGGCGTGGTGCGGAAGATGCCTTCCGTCAGATGATCGAAGACCCCGCGGTACTGTTCCTCGGCGTCTTGCAGGGCCAACTCCGCGCGATTGCGTTCGATGGCGTAGCGCAACGCGCGCAACACCCAGCGCGTGCCGAGTTGATTCTTGACCAGGTAATCCTGCGCCCCGGCCTGCACCGCCTCGATCGCCAGCGCCTCATCGTCCACCGATCCGATCACGACAATGGGAACACGCGGAGCGGTGGCGCGCAGCACCGGAATGTTCGCCAACCCCGCGCCGTCCGGGAGAAAAAACTCCAGCAGCACGGCGTCAAAGGCCGCGTCCCGCAAGCGGGCCAGGCCGCCGTCCAAGGTCGGGACGATGGCCACCTCCCGCACCATGTCGGGCGCTTGTTCCAACATGCTGCTGATCGCGCCCGCCAGCGACGCGTCGTGCTCGATGAGCAATACCCTGAACTGTTCCTGTTGCATGCACGCTTCCATCCGCAACCCGCTCGCGCCCAAGGGGCATCCGGGTTCGCCTTGAACATGGCAGCAGCATCCCGTAGCCGCAAGCGGATTGACGCCCGATGGCTGGATGGCCCGCCCAAGCCCCGTTTATCCGCACACAACTCACGCTCGCGCTGCCCACCAACCTCGGATGCCCCCGCAAGGATTAAAAGCACCCAAGATGACTTCGATCGAATTCTGGAACGCTTTGAATTCTTGGCGAATCCCGCATCGGTTCATGGTCCCAACAGACACTGCTCAAATCGTCGAGATTACCCATGACTTCGCCTCGTCGCGGCGTCTTGGCAGAGCACCTCAAACGTCCCGCCCCTCCGAATGGCGGCGGTCTGCCGACCCGCCGCTACGCGGGGGGGCGGAGGAACCTTGCTCCATTCCCAATTCGGTGGCCAAGCGGCCCTGGAAAAGCGCTGGTTTACTTCAGCAGTCCTTGGCAGAACTTCTCGATTCGATCCAGCCCTTTCTCGATGTTCGCCAGGCTGGTGGCGTAGCTGAGGCGGATGTAATCGTCGGCGCCGAAGGCGATGCCTGGCACGACCGCGACCTTCTCCCGCTCCAGCAACTTGGCGCAGAACTCGGTGGACTTGAGTCCGGTCTTGGAGATGTTCGGGAACAGATAAAAGGCGCCCTTGGCGTTCACGCAGGAGATGCCGGGGATGCTGTTAAGTTTTTTCCACGCGTAAGTGCGGCGCCGGTCGAACTCCACCAGCCAGGACTTGAGATGATCCTGCGGGCCGGTCAGCGCGGCGACGGCACCTTTCTGCGCGAAACTGGTCGGATTGCTGGTGCTGTGACTCTGGATGGCGTCAATCGCCTTGGCAATCGGCTCCGGCGCGGCGCACCAACCGAGACGCCAGCCCGTCATGCTCCAGGCTTTGGCAAATCCATGCACGATGATCGTGTGCTCGAAGTGCGCCTGCGAGAAACTGCCCACGCTCTTGACGGTTGCGCCATCATAAAGCAGGTGCTCGTAAATCTCGTCGCTCATGATGAGCACCCCCTTCTCGACGCACACATCGCCGAGGGCCTTGGTCTCCTCCGGCGTATAGACCGAGCCCGTAGGGTTGCTGGGCGAGTTGAGCACCAGCAAACGTGTGCGCGGCGTGATGGCGGCGCGCAGTTGCTCCGGCGTGAGCTTGAATTCGGTCTGGTCCGTGGTTTCCACAAAGACGGGCTTTGCGCCAGCAAGCTTGGCCATCTCGGGATAGCTCAGCCAGTACGGCGCCGGGATGATGACTTCGTCGCCTTCCTGACAGGTGGCGAAGATGACGTTGTAGCAGGAGTGCTTGCCGCCGCAGGAGACGATGATCTGGCTGGGCTTGTAGCTCAGGCCGTTCTCACGCTGGTGCTTGTCGGCGATGGCCTGGCGCAACTCGGGGATGCCGGCGGCGGGCGTGTATTTCGTGAACCCTGCGGCGAGCGCCTTGGCGGCGGCGTCCTTGATGTGTTGCGGCGTGTCAAAGTCCGGCTCGCCGGCGCCGAAGCCAACCACATCTTCCCCGGCAGCCTTCATGGCTTTGGCTTTGGAATCAATGGCCAGCGTGAGGGATGGGGACAGTGAGGCGGCGCGTTGCGAAATCTTGTAATTCATAGGTTGCGGAGAGCATTATCGGCGACCCGGGGGAGCGCAAGTGGAATCCAGCTCCGTGGAATCCGGCTCCGTCTGCGGAGTAACTTTGGCTATGAACTCGGACTTGAATTCGCGCCCGCCGGGAACGAGTTCGGGCAAGGACGTTGCCGAGGCGCGCCACCAGCAGCCGATTAGTTTTTCCCGTCCTTGAGAAGCACGTTCTGTTCGATGTCGCGCAAGACCGTCGGCAGCTCGTAGCCGGTGGCGGCGCGTATCTGGAACTGACCTTGGATGGGATCCCGAGCCGCCACTTCTAGCGCGCTCTTCAATTCCTGAAGCTGCCGGGTGGTTTCCCCCTGGTTCTTCATGTCGGATTCCAGCCGGGCCTCAATGCTCTCGGCAGCTTTCCGGCATTGATCGGACAGTTTCTTGAACTCGGGCGGCAGTCGGTCAATCGTGGGAGCGGGCAACGCGGTCGGCGTTTCGGGTTCGCCTTGAAGGTCCTTCCACAGCCAACCGTAGCCGTAAGTCCTGGGCGTCGGCCCGGAGGTCTGGGTGCCTGGTCCCGCGGCGGGCGTTTCGGGGGCCGGCTCGAGCTTGACCTTGGAGACATCCAGGCGTGCGTTGGCTTCGACATGACCGCCGACCATGCCGTTGACGAAGTGCGGGTCCATGACGGCGATGGAGCGGAGGGCGCTTTCGTTGGCGACACGCACCAGGACAAGGTCCTGCCGGATTTGCACAGCTTTCTTCTTGTCGCCCAGCGCCACGGCGCGCTCAAGTTCGCGGTGGCGTTCAGCCTCGACCTTGCTGCTGGCCTCCGAACTCTTCTGGTAGGCGCGGTTCATCAGGCCTTGCGCTTCTTGCAGGAACTTCCGCTGTTCGGCCTGCTTGACCGACTCGGGATTGCCGAAGGTGCAGACGCCGGCCTGCTCGGGAGTACGGTGCTGCCGGACCGCCTGGGCCTTCTTGATGAAATCAGGGGCCGCGATCTGACCCTCCGGTCCGCAGGCGTTGGCCACCTCGACGGCTTTGTCCACGCTCTTGCCAATGACATGGAAATCCGTCTCGCCCTCGCCGCCGATGCCGGCCTCGCCGGCTTTCTTGGCGTTGGCGATCACTGCGCCCCGAGGGTCGTGGATGCCCGCATCCCCCTTGCTGGTGTAGTGGACGCCGCCAGGGGTTGGGAATTTGTCGCTGCCGCGTTCGGTGTCGTAGGCGATGCGGGCGTCGTGCGCGGAATCGCCGATTTTCTCCGTGCGCGTCTTCTTGGGAATGAACGCGCCGGTGTCCTTGATCCAGTAGCCGGATTTCATTTCGACCACCGGGTGTCCTTTGGCAGCCAGCATGGCCGCCACGCGCGCCTCGGGGTTCGGCCCGGTTGTGGGTGGTTTCCACACGGTCAGGTCAAAGCCGGTCACCACCCAACGGTCGCCATACTCCTTGACCGTGTACCCTTTGGCCTTGAGGGCCAGCATCAGCTTGTGGCCTGAATCCATGTCCAGAGCCGTCATGTCAATGTCGCTCTTGATGGTCTTGGGCTCGCCGCCGGACATGACGATCCGGGCGTTGTCCTTGTCGGTCATGGGTGGCAGGCCCAGCTCTTGGATCGTGGCCTTGAGCGTGTCCATCCGCTCCGGCACCCCGACGTTGAATTCGGCGTCAATGGCGTCCATCTCCTTGTTCCATTGATCCACCACCTCTTTGTAGGCGGGATCCTCCGGTTTCACCGTCCCGTCTGGGTTGCGCGCCAAAGGCGGGATTCTCGCCTCCATCTCACGGGTCTTGGCCGCCTTGCGGGCTTCCATCTGGCGACGCTTGATCTGCAATCCGTGGTCCTGCTGGAGTTGCGCCATGTCTTTGGTGAACTCGGGATTGGCCGGGTCCGGGTGATCGCCGTGTTTTTCTTTGAACTGGGCGAAATCGGTGTCGAGCCGTTCATCCGGATTCTTGAAAGCGTCGAACTGCGGCTCGTTGGAGGTGTGCTTGCCCGCGGCATGGCCGGGCGGGATGTCGGGATAAGGAGACGCCGGTTTGGGGTCTGCTCCTTGGGGATGAACCTCCGCTGTGTTGGCTGACGATTGGGGCGCTCTGGTTTCTGCCGCGGCGGAGCCGGGGCTGGGAGTGCGAGCCACGGGCTGATAGGCATTCTGAGATCGGGCAGGGTCGGGGTGCGCGACTTCAGGGGCTGGGGGGCGTGGCCGCGCGGGGCCGGTCTCGACGGCTGGGCGTGCGCCAATGGTGCCGCGATTCACGATGGTCTGGCCCTGCCCTTGGAGCAAGCCGCCGAGCTTTTCCATCATTTTGTTCATGATGAAAGTGGTGCCGGCGCTCTCGAAGGCGCGGGACCACCCCTTGATCCGGCCCTTTTCATCCTTCTCGTAATACCCCTCCACCCCCGACCAGATCACGTCCACCGAATCGAAATAGCCGCGAACGCCGTTCTCGAGGCCCTTGGCAAGACCGCCTTGGGCGAAGCCGGTGCCGATGCCGTAGCCCAGGGCAATCTGGCCCGCCCCGGGAATGAACAGCGCGCCCAGCATGATCATTGCATCCGAGGTTTCGGAAACTTGCTGGGCGACCTTCAGGCCTTGGTCGGCGAGGATATCCTGTTCGGTGACCTTTGCCTGGTCCGCGAGCGCGCTGGCTTCGATCTTGGTCTGAATGACACCTCCAATCTTGCGCAAGTTGCCCAAGCGATCCTCGGACTTGAGGGCTTCGTTGATCTTGGACTGCACCCACTCGCGGGTTTCCACACCATCGGCTCCGGGGATCAGGGCGGCATGACGCCCCAAGCTGTTCACCATGCGGGTTTCAGCGCTCAGTTGCGACACCTCGCGCTCGATCTTGGCCACGAGCGCCTGGTGCTCGCGCTCGTCCCAAGCGGTGCGGGTGTGGACGTACACGCCGGTCTTGAGACTCATCACGGCGTCACGCTCGCCTTGGAGATTGGCGTTCTGGCCGACGATCTGGTCCTGGAGCGCCTGGATCCGATCCTCGGCCGCTTTCCTGCCCGCCTTGTCGCCGGGCGGCAGCTTCACAACCTGCTCGCGGGTCCGATCAATATCGGCCTGGATGCGTTCCAGATTGGCCTCGATGATTTTCATCGCGGACTCGCGCTGGGCGATGCTGTCGAGGATGGCCTGCGGATCTTCGGCGGGCACGTCAGTGGATTGCGCGGTATCGGCGAGGCCACCGCCGTTGAGATCTTTCAGGGAAAGCTCCTTCCGAGCCGCCTCCTGGGCCTGTTTGTCCGCCAGTTCCTTGAGCAGTTTTGACTCGTACTGGGTGTTCAGTGGGCGAGCGAAAACATGGGGGTGGAAGGCGAGTTTCGGAAAGAGCTCGAAGCCCTCCGGGGTGTCCTTGGCCCGCCGGGCCGGAGCGCGCTTGGCCCGGGCCTGCAGGTGGTAAACCACTGATCCAGCAGGATCAAACAACACCCGGTCGCCCTCGGTGGTTTCCTGTTCGTCTTTGTAGAGGATGCCGATCCAGTCCACGGTCAGGTCGTTGCCTTCGGCTTTCAGGCGGAGGATCTGGTCGAGATAATGATTAGAATATGCGTTAACCTCCCGGAACCGCTGGACATAGGAACCATCAGGTTGCTTGAGAACCGGCGGCAGCATGTTGTTTCTGAACATCCAACAGGCATGCTGGGTAAGGAATAACCGGTTGACCACGCGCCCCATCGTCTTCACATCCATTTTGTCCATCCAAGGATGATCAAACAGGTACAGGTAGTAAACGATGCCTGGAGGGTAAAATATGTTGGGATTTCCTCCGACCGGACGTGGCTTGTCGTATTCCGTGCATTTAGTGAGAATGGCATGGAACTGATTGCCCGGAACAGTCTGATAGTCGCCCACTTCAGCGGAGAACATGCGCGCGCTTTTCCTGAATGCGCTGACGTTAGGGACTCTTAGCGGTCCGTATTGCTCGGAGAGATTGTGCCACTGGCCGATCCATTCGCCTTCGATGCCGGACGGCTGGAGCGCCGCCATGGTTTTCTTGTGCCGGCCACGCTGCGCGCATTGTTCGGACAACGGGTTCGGGGGATCGCCCATCGCCTCGATGCGCGCCACCACGGTCTTCATGGCCTCCTGATTCTGTTTCAGCGTCATGACGTGCAGGAAGGTGGCGTTGAGCGACGAGCGGGCACCGGTTTCATCGCCCGCTTGCGAGAGCAAGGCGGCCAGTTGAAGGGATTCCTCGAAGGACGGCAGGATGGCCGCCGCCACGGAGTTCAAGCGCAAGTACTCGTCGAGCAACGGCAGGAGCTGGGAGAAATAGACGTAAAGACTGGCGCTGGGGCTGTCGAAGAAGGGAGCCCAGAGCAGGTTGAACTCGGCCGTCTGCTCGACGGGCATCGTGCCATACACGGCCCGCATCCCTTCCATGCACCGCGTCACCACCGCTTTGTAATCCGAGCTGGTGTATTTCGGCAGCGGCTGGACCGGCGCCTTTTCCGATGAACTGGGGGCCGGCTGGAGCGGCTTCACCCGCCAGGGCGCCCCGCGCATCGTCCAGACTTTCGGCTCGCACGGATCGTTGGAAGGCACGGACGGAAGGTCCGCCCCTTGCCGGCTGGCTTCAGTGATCGCCCGCTCCATCTCGGCGAACTCGCCGAGTTCAGCCAGTTCCTCCGAAATCTCGGAACTGGGAGCGGTCGGTGTGGCCGTGGCAGCGGTCGGGAGTTCGGACTGGCTGGAAATCGCGGCCCGGGCGGGCGCAGGACGTTCCGCTTGAGGTGGAGGCTCGTTTGCGCGGGAAGGTTTTGGGTCGGGCTGACCTGCCTTGGTGGCCTCTCGCATGACCGCGCTCTGTTCGCGGACCTGCTTCCGGGAGCGACCTCCGAGCAACGAGTCGGCAGGGGCCGCCGAGGTGGGCGCCGAAGCCGGGATGCCGACGCTCCGATCCTGGGTCGAGCCGCTCGCGCCGGCAACGCTCGATGTCTTGGAAGCGGAAGCGCGATCAATCGCTTGGACCAAGGAAGCCGAAGTCATCCCGGCGTCAGACGCCGTGGCCCCGGTTGTCTTCTGATCACGAATCTGCTGCCGGGTCTTGCCGGAGAACAAGGCGTCGGCGGTATTGGTGGGCTTGTAGCCGGAGGCCAGGCCCGAAGGGTCATCCAAGGTCGAGTTGGCGGCGTCGAGCTTGGCCAGTTCGGCTTTGGCTTGTTCGTTTCCCTGATCGGTGGCGCTCTGCAGCATCTTTCTGGCAAGGGTCGGATTCTGGGGCAGGCCATTGCCGCTGGCATACATGCGGCCCACCACCAGTTGCGCCTTGGGATTGCCCTGGTCGGCGGCCAGCATGAACCACTTCAGCCCCTCAGTTTTGTCCTGCGCGACCCCATCCCCGCGCCAATAGTTGATTCCGAGATTAAACTGCGCCATGGCATCGCCGGCGTTGGCGGCCTTCTCGTACCAACGCATGGCTTGCGGCACACTCTTCGTCACGCCTTCTCCGGTTTCCAGGCAGATGGCCAGGTTGAATTGAGCCTTGGCATTACCGGCTTCGGCGGCCTTGCGAAACCACTTCACGGCCTCGGCGGAGTCCTTGGTCACGCCCTCGCCGCGATAATAGCGCTGGCCCAGCGCGAGTTGCGCCAGGACGTGTCCCTGGGTGGCGGCTTTGCGATACTGCTCGACCGCTTGGGCGGGATTCTTGGGCACGCCTTTGCCGGCATCGAGGGCCAAACCGCTTTGGTAGGCCACTTCGGCGGCAGTATCCGTGGCAGGCTGAGCGGAGGTTGGAGAAGTGACGGCGCCAAACAGGCACCACAGAAGCGGCAGACTGCAAAGTGCTACGCGCATAATGACCCTTTCAGACTCATTGCGACGACGCTGTCGCGATGGCGGAACTGACTCGCACCGGGGAGACTGCGCGAACCGCACCGCACTTTCCAGAAGGAAAACGTCTCTCGGGCGACGCGGCGCTGCAAATGGCTGGAACGAATGCTGGTCAACCGAAACCCGCGGCGATACTCTCACCGCGCGTGCATCAGGCGCCTTGCCCAGAAGGCAGGGCAGCCCCTGAGCCGGCGGCCAAAGCTATGCGAAACCGTTCGTGCCCCAAGTGCGGCGTGTCAGCGCCTGACGAATCCAAGTTCTGCCCCCAATGCGGGACCGCGTTGCCTCCGCCGATTCCGCCCGTGCCGACAAGCCCGCAACCGAGCCTCGCCCCATCTGCGGTCGAAACCCGGGGAGTCGGGGAGGCTGCCCCGCTGGTTTGGCAGATCGAGGTGAAGCTCCTGGGCAACCGTTTCTTCCTGCGCGACACTTGCAAGTGGATGACCTGGTCCACCCTCATCGGCGGAATCCTGCTGGTGGCAATCTTTGGTCTGGCGGGCGGGGCCGGGGGCGTCCGGGCGGCCGTGCTCATCACGCTCATCGGCGTGGCGCTCCTGCTCCTCAGCACGGGATTGTTCGTGGCCTTGATGGGAAACAAGATGGCTTTTGAATTCTCACTCGACGAGGCGGGCGTGCATATGAAGAGCGTCTCGAAACGGGTGAAATGGATCAACCGCCTGACCTTGGTGCTCGGCGTGTTGGCGCGCAAGCCTGGTGCGGCTGGAGCTGGCGCCGCCGCCATGGCCCAGGAAAACACGACCATCTGCTGGAGCGAGTTGAGCCGGGTGAGTTACTTTCCAAACGACCAAGCCATCTTCCTCCGCGGTGATCTCCTCACGCGGATTCGTCTCTA
>CAZJTM010000185.1:0-12954 GCA_964548925.1 uncultured Verrucomicrobiota bacterium
GTCACGAGTGCAACTGCCGCAGACCAAGCAGGCAGAATTACATCACACCCCGAAGGCTTGCACGGTTACATCGGTTTCAGCCATGAGCAACTGCCGGCTGACGGCGGCTACACCGCGGGCATGGGCTTCTATGCCGCCGTCTGGCCGTTGGTGGATCAGCCGCTGGCGGATTTTCAAATCGGCCTGCCGAGTTCGTGGATTCAGCCCGACAATTCCGATAACAAAGACATGCCGCTGTGTCCGGAAGGCACGCTGGCCCGAAACTGGAAACCGCGTGGGCCGACCTGGAGCAGTGTGTTCCAAACGGTGGAGGGTGGCCTCGGCTACTGGGCCGGCAACCACTTCCGCTACGGCCCGCCCAAGTTCAGCATGAACGCGACGCCGCAGTGTTACGACTACGAGATCGGCTCGCCGGGGTGGTCGTTCTTCTATAGCAACGAGGCGCTGCCGGACAACCGCCTCGGCATCGCGCAACTCAGCAACCGCCTGCTGATTCCTCCTGATGCGCTGCCGTTCCAAGGAAATCCCAACGGTGAGTTTCTCGGCTACTCGTGGATGGCGCTGCCCTTCACCGACCCCACGACCGACGATCCGCCCACGGGTGACCAAAGCTGGACCTGCTTCCTGAGCGCCGCCAACTTCAAAGGTCCCATCGCCTACTACATCCCCGAAACGTGGAGCAAGATCGCCAAGCTATTCAATACTCCTTTCCTCTATGGGCGCGGTCTGGACGCGCGCCCCGGCGTCATGGGCGGCGGCGCGATGGAAATCAACACCGTCCCACGCTTCGACGCCAAGGACACGCGGGGCAACACCTACTCGAAGTTGCCGAAGCTGCAGTGGCCGGTGGACGCCGAGGGCAGGGCGTATCTGGTGCAAGACGTGACCTACTACTCGAAAGCCGCGCTTTACGACGCCTTCAAGGCTTGGCGCGACGGCGGCCCGGTCTGCGACGGGCGGTTTGCCAGGAAAGGCGCGTTCAAGCCCAAGCTCGACACACGCACGACCCGCTACGATCAGGCGGGCAAGAAGATCGTCGGCGTGGAGCGCGCCTTCGACACGCGCATCTTCGAGGGCAACGTGTGGGGCCTGCAATGGTTCACCAACGACGTGGCCGCGAAAGGCTTATTCCCGCAATACTACAAGCACGTGGGCGACGAGCGCGTCGCCGTGCCGCCCGCGCAAGTGCCGGCAGAAACGAAGCTGCAAACCCAGGAGTTCAAGCTGGCCAAGGCCGGTGTGCCCTACACCTCGCCCACGACCGGCGCTTGGGCGAAACCCGGCCCGAAGCTTGGCCCTTACAGTGCAAAGCTCGTGGACGGCTCGGTCGTCACCTACCACTGGTATCGCTTCGTGGACCAGCCGTCGTTCCAGCAATATCAGTGGAGCGCGGAGAAGAAGGAGAGACTCCAGGCCTTTGTGGAAAAGCTTCACGCCCATTGGCCGACGGACCGCGACTACATGGCGCCGCCGACGCGGGGCCAACTGGTTTCCCTGGATCCCGCCCTGCTCGTCACGCCGCCGCAGGGCTTGGAGGCCGGCTATGTTCCCATCGTCACGCGGCAAGAAGCCAAAGACTGACTTGAACATGAAGCAAATCACAAGCGCCCCCAAGAAATCTTAGCTCAATCGTCATTGTCCTCAGGAACCACCTTGAACAGCGTCGTTCCCATGTTCTGCTCCGTTTGACCGTATCCCCGCTTCAGGGGAGTGGCGGAGGGAAGGGCATTTTGTCATCCTATTGCCGTCGTGATTCAACCCGATCGTCCCACCATGAAAACAGTGCGGGTTCTTTTCCTCGGTCTGCTCGCTGTGTCGGCGGGGTGGCACGGGGCGGCCGCTACGCAAACGCCCAAGTTCAACGTCCTGCTCATCATCGCCGATGATTTGCGGGACTATGGGGGCGCTTTCTCGCAGGGCGTCGTGAAGACGCCGAATCTGGATCGGCTGCGGGCTCGGGGCGTCACTTTCCAGCGCGCCTATGTGCAATACCCGGTTTGCAATCCCAGCCGCTGCTCAATGATGGCCGGACTGCGAGCCGAACAAACAGGCGTCGCCAACAATACCACCCGTTTGCGCCAGATGCTGCCCGAGGTCATCACCCTGCCGCAGCTCTGCAAGGATGCCGGCTGGCAATCCCATGCGTTTGGCAAACTCTACCATCTGGGCGGGGGCAATGACGCCGAAAGCAAAGCGCTCTGGGCAGATGTGGGCCGCTCGTGGCACACCGCTCAGGACTTTGCGGCAACTCCGGCCGGTCGCCGCATGGCTGAGAGCCGTAATGTCACCGACGGGGCGCTCAAATGGTGCGCTTGGGGCGCGGCGGAGGGCAATGACGACGACCAGCCCGACGGCCAGATTGCCGCGGCCACCGTGGCCCTGATCGAGCGGCTTGGCGAGCAACCCTGGTTCATCGGCTGTGGATTCATGAAGCCGCATGATCCTTTTATCGCTCCGAAAAAGTACTTCGACCTGTATCCGCCGGCGTCGCTGAAACCCTGGCGGGATCCGCAGGACATCTCGCCCACTCCCCCGCAAGCCGTCGGCTTTGGCGCGCTTGGCGCGGCCTTCGGCAAGCTCTCCGACCGGGAATGGCGCGAGCTGCTGCGCGCCTACTGCGCTTGCACCAGCTTCATGGATGCGCAACTTGGGCGGGTGCTCGATGCGCTGGACGGACACAGACTCTGGGACAAAACCGTCGTCCTCTTTGCTGGAGACAACGGCTACCACACCGGCGAGCGAAAATGGTGGAACAAGGATACGTTGTTCGAGCGTTCCTGTCGCGTGCCGCTGATCATCGCCGCCCCTGGAGTGAAGGGCGGCCAGACGACCCGGTCACTGGTCGAGATTGTGGATCTTTATCCCACCGTGGCCGATTTCTGTGGGCTGAAGATGCCGCATCAGGGCGCGGGCACCAGCTTGAAGCCGGTTTTGGCCAACCCCGCCGCCAGCATCAAAGACGCGGCCTTCACACTGGTCACCCGCGGGCCGAAGCTTCACGGTCAAAGCGTTCGCACCGCCCGCTGGCGCTTCACTCGTTGGAGTGATGGCCGAACCGAACTCTACGATCACGACGCTGACCCGGAGGAGAATTACAATGTCGCGCTGGCGAATCCCGATGTTGTCGCGCAGCTTGAAGCTCGACTGAAGACTCTCCCGCCCTACAAACCCACCTCGTGAAAAGGCTGTCTGTTTGCCGCTCTCACCGATGCCTATCCACGCCGCCATTGCAAGAGCGGGCTGGGCGGAGTCGGTCTGAACTGTTAACCTCGCGCCAAGTTATGAAACCAACCCTCCGTTGCTGCCTCCTGCTCGCCATGCTTTGCGGCCCGGTCGCTGCCGAAGCGGCCAAACCCAACATTCTTTTCATCTTCTCGGATGATCACGCGCAGCACGCCATCTCGGCTTACGGGTCAAAGGTGAACCAGACACCGAACATTGACCGTCTGGCCCGGGAAGGCGTGCGATTCAAACACTCCTTCGTCGCGAACTCGATTTGCACGCCGAGCCGCGCCACGCTGTTGACCGGGCAGTATTCGCACTTGAACGGGGTGCCGGTCTTCAACCGCTTTGATGGTGCGCGCGACAACGTCGCCAAACGCTTGCAGGCCGGCGGTTACCACACAGGCATGGTCGGCAAGTGGCATCTCGGCTCCGACCCCACGGGCTTTGATCGCTGGATCGTGCTGCCCGGCCAGGGCGCCTATTGGAATCCGGCCTTTCTCGTTCCGGGCCGCCGCCTGACCATCCAAGGCCATTGCACCGACATCACCACCGAACTGGGGCTCGAATGGCTGAGGACCCGCCCGCAGGACAAGCCGTTCTTCCTGATGCTGCACCACAAGGCGCCGCATCGGGCTTGGGAACCGGATGAGCGCAACCAGGCGCGCTTCAAGGACCGGGTGATCCCAGAACCCGAAACGCTTTGGGATGATTATGCGACCCGCCCCGCCGCGCTGCCGGCCAACGAGCAGACGGTGGCCCGCGATCTCACCCGCCGCGATCTCAAGCTCGTGCCGCCCGCCGAGCTCAAGGGCGACGCCCGCAATCAATGGCTCGACGTCAAACCCATGGAACTCACCGTGGAGGGCAAAACGCTGTCCGGCAAGGAACTCGTTCGCTGGAAATACCAACGCTACATGCAGGACTACCTCGCCTGCGTGCAAGGCGTGGATGACGGCGTGGGCAAGGTGCTCGATTACCTCGACCGCACCGGCCTGGCCACCAACACCGTCGTCATCTACTCCGCCGACAACGGCTGGTATCTGGGCGACCTTGGCCTCTACGACAAGCGCTTCATGTATGAGCCCGGCCTGAATGTCCCGCTGCTCGCCCGCGGCCCCGGCATCAAGGCGGGCATCGTCCCCACGCAGTTCGTGGCGAACATTGATCTCGCGCCCACCTTCCTCGACCTCGCCGGCCTGCCCATCCCGGCCTCGATGCAGGGGCGCTCGCTGGTCCCGCTGTTGCGCGGCGAAGCTCCTGCCGACTGGCGAACGAGCTTCTACTATCGCTACTACCACGACCCCGGCCACCACAACACCGCCGCCCACTACGGTGTCCGAACCGCCACGCACAAACTCATTTACTACTGGAAAAAGAACGCCTACGAGATGTTCGACCTCACCAAGGATCCCACCGAGCAGCACAATCTTCTGTTCTCCGCAGCCGAAGCCGGCCAACCCGCCGTGGCCGCGAAGTTCGCTGAATTGAAAGCCGAGATCGCCCGGCTGCAAAAGGAATTCAAAGACGACGGCCAATACGCCGATCCCGCCACCTGGCCCAAGGGCGGCACAGACGGTCCCTTCGACGCCTTCCAGCCCATGGGCAACAAATCCATCGCGGAAGCCATCGCGGCTGCCGCCGGCAAATGAACAGCAATCCCCCTACCTTTATGCACGGAGTGCTCACCTCTTGGCGGCTCTGCTTCTTTCTCCTCTTGGCCTGCTTCGTCCACGCTGCGGTCGGAGCGGAGAAACCCAACATTGTCATCCTCCTCGTGGACGACATGGGTTACGGCGACGCGCGCTGCTACAATCCGCGATCCAAGATCGCCACGCCGAACATTGACCGGCTGGCACGTGAAGGATTGCGGTTCACGGACGCCCACGCGCCAGGACCGCTTTGTCATCCTTCGCGCTACGGGTTGCTGACGGGCAGGTATCCGTTCCGCACCGACGTCTCGCGATGGCCCAAGGAGCCGTTGATCGAGGCAGGGCAGGTGACCATCGCGTCGTTCTTGCGGGATCAGGGCTATCACACGGCGATGGTGGGCAAGTGGCATCTTGGCTTTCGCGAGAACGGCTACGATCAGCCGCTCCCGGGCGGCCCGGTGGATTGCGGCTTTGACAGTTACTTCGGGCTGCGCGCTTCCACGGACATCTCGCCCTACTTCTACATTCGAGGAAACCGCGCGGTCACGCCGCCCACTGCGCACATTGCCGAACATCATTCGGAAGGGTGGGCAGCGAATCAGGGTGCGTTCTGGCGGGAAGGTGGCATCGCCCCGGGGTTGGAACTGAAAGACGTTCTGCCACGGCTCACGGACGAAGCATGCGCAGTCCTCAACGCACAGGCCGCAAAAAAGCCGGACACGCGCCAACCGCTATTGCTCTACCTGGCTTATACGGCACCGCACACCCCCTGGTTGCCGGTGGCGGAATTCGCTGGCAAGAGCGGCGCGGGGATGTATGGCGACTTCGTGATGATGGTGGACGCGCATGTCGGCCGCGTGCTCGCCGCCTTGGAAAGGGCCGACATGACGCGAAACACGCTGTTGATCTTCACCTCCGACAACGGGCCGATGTGGTTGCCGGCCGATGTGAACCGGTTCGGTCACGATGCGGCCGGTGGTCTGCGGGGAATGAAGGGCGATGCGTGGGAGAGTGGGCATCGCATGCCGTTCATCGTGCGCTGGCCGGGACGCGTGAAGGCAGGAACGGTCACCGACCAGACAATCTGTTTCACCGATCTGCTCGCGACCTTTGCCGACATTTGCGGGGTGAAACTACCGACCGGCGCCGGGCCCGACAGCTTCAGTTTCTTGCCGGTACTGGAAGGCCGGCAGCCAACGGACAAACCGATTCGCGGTCCGATTGTGATGCAGGCGGGCAGCTCGCCGGCGATGATGATCCGCTCCGGCGACTGGAAGCTGATCAATCAACTCGGCTCGGGTGGGTTTTCCCAGCCGAAAACGATTCAGCCTGAGCCGGGCGGCCCCACTGGACAGCTCTACAACCTCCGCGACGACCTGGCCGAGACGAATAACCTCTACCTGAAGCATCCCGAGGTCGTCGCCCGGCTGGAGGCCGAGATGCGGCGCATCGTGAACGCCGACTCCGACCACAAGCAGTAACGCACAACAACAAGTTGCCTTCTCTTCCTCCCATGAATCTTGGCGTAGCGGCGGCTCGGCAGAGCGCCGCAGTCTTTTGGAAGGAGGACGTTGGCGGCCCTCTGAGCCCTTCAGCGCCATGGACAATTCCGTGTTGCATATGCAATACAGAATTGTCCGCCCGCAAAAAGGGGTTTACGGGTGGGCACTTCGCAGCGGGTTGAAGGGACTTCCCGGTTGAGCCCCATTCAACTTGTGACCCAAGCTTGTGCCTGGCTTCTGCGATGCAAACCGGTCAAGGCGGTGTAATGGGGATTGTGCTTCTGAAGGGGATTTCGCCCCGTAACATCCGGCCGGCCTGATCGGCCAGCCGCAAATACCAGTCGCTGGGCAATGCGTAGCCGTCTACGTTCAGCGGCACGAAACTGCCCTGCGCCGGCAATTCCGCAGCCGTGGGGGCGAGTTTGAACATCGCGGTGCCTTCATCCACTTCGTCGAACATTGCGCCGTAGATCATCGTGCAGCCGGCTGAAAGGGCGTTGTAAACCTGCCGCCAGTAGAATGTGCCGCCGTTGCGCGGAATCTGGTTGAACGGGCCTTTGTTCAGGTTCGTCCACGAGAACCCCGGAAACACCACCGGCATGTATTCTATGCCGGCGGTCTTGCAGGCGGCGAGGTCGGGAACGATTTGGTTGTTTTTGAAATTGTCGGCCCCGCCGAGGCTGCTGTAACGCCCGACGGCCCACGGACTGAGCACATCAAACGCCCGATACGCCACGGCCCAGGCGGCGTTTGTTTGTGAGTCACCGGTCAAGGTGCGCCAGTGCGTCGGCACACCGCCCATGACGGTGCAGCCCGCAGCCTTGAACCAGGCGATGACGTTCGTTGCGTCCTGCGGCGTGCCGGGGCGATCCGTGAACCCAAAGCCCCAGATGGCCACGACCGGCTTACCTTTGTGGCGCAAATAGCGCGGGCTGTTCGTGAGGTGCATTGTGCCGGTCAGGTAATTCCAATCGTTCGTAAGGGTGCTGACCAAGGTGGCGGCGGACTGGCCGGAGATGTCGTACATGATCGCGAAGACGCGCCCATAGGTGTCTGCGCCGAGACGCACGTTGGCGGCGACCTGGTTGCGGACGGCGAACATCGTTCCGTTGCCCAGTTCCGAGGTGAACCGCTGGAGGAATACGCCGTCCACATGGTGGTCCTTCATCCACCCGAAATGCCGGACGACCGTCTTCTGTTTGTAAGCCGAGTAGAGCTTCGCCGGGCTGCCGTCGGGCAGCGTCATGCTGGTGGCGAACAACTCGTCGTCGTCGAGTTCGGAAACGTCCGGCCAGAAATCCACCGTGGCGTTGGTGGCCACCGGCGTCTGGCTGCGAAACCAGTGAATCCACCGGTTGGCCGGCGAGCCATCCTGCGGACAGCCAAACCACCCTTGGTACCCCATGAGGAGCTTCCGGTCCATCGTGGTCGCGTCCACGTCATCACCCAACCGGAAGAGTTGCTGGGCATTGGTGCCCGGCAC
Organism: uncultured Verrucomicrobiota bacterium; assembly: GCA_964548925.1. GTDB lineage: Bacteria > Verrucomicrobiota > Verrucomicrobiia > Limisphaerales > MWDV01 > MWDV01. The sequence goes on from CAZJTM010000185.1 coordinate 7,860, forward strand.
TGTCACAATGTTCTGATGGCCGCTCAAAGCCGGCGCCTGGGTGACGGCTTTCCAGTTGTTGGTCGGGGTCAGGTTGGGCCGGGCTTGCAGCGCGGCGGCAGTGGCGGAGGTGGACCAGGAAAGCATCACGTTGGTACCGGCTTGGGCGATCTGCAGCGGGACTTGTTGTGGCGAGACGACGGCAACCGTAATGCCGACGGGGGCGGACAAAGTGGTGGCCCCGGCATTGTCCGTCGCGATGGCGGTTAGTTGATACGCGCCAGTCGCGACGTTCGGCCAGAGAAACATGTAAGGGCTGCTCGCCGTCTCGCCCAACCTGGTTGTACCGGCGTGGAAGGTGATGTTCTTAATCGTGCCATCGAAATCCGAAGCGCTGGCGGTAATAAGAAGCACCGCCGGCACGGTTTCGATGAAAAGATTCTGCCCATCGCCCGGACTGGTGATGGTGACGAGAGGACGGATATTCGCGCCCGACCCCGCGGCTTGGGGCGGGAGAAAATCCGCAGCCTTGGTGATGGCGACGTTGTCCCATTGCGCGCCCGACGGCGCGTAAGCTGGCGACGCTCCTGAGCCGGTCAGGCCGTCGTAAAAGATGCGGAGTGTGATGTTCGTCCCCGTGTCGGTGGTGTTGAAACTCCGATAGACGAAGTATCCCTGGTCAGCACTCGTGTCGGAGTAGGATAGAGTGATCTGGGGCTCGTTGAATGCATCCGCGAGATCAATCACTGTGGTCACGCGATTGGCGGCGTTGCCGAAGTTCCACAAATAGGCGCTGAGGACATAGGCGGTGTTCGGTTCCAAGCGAACCGTGCGGGTGTAAAGGCCGGCGGCAGGACTGCCAGCGTTTACCCGGGCAAACGCCACCGAGTCTCCATTCAACAGCACGGTGTTCGTTCCGGTGCCAACAAACATCTCGGCTTGGCGGCTCCAGCCGGTCGGGTTGGGATGGCTGTCCGTCACCTCCGGCCCTTGGAATTGAAAATCACCGTTCTGCACCAACTGCACCTTCTCCGTGCCGGGGATGATGGTGGCAAGCCGCAGGCGCGTTTGGGCATGAACCACGCCCGAACTGGCGAGGGCTGCGAGCAGGAGAACCGTAGAAACGTGTGGCATCATAAGTACCCAAACCGACCGCGAAATCTATTGCGCCAGGAATATGTCTGGCAATCTGCAAACAAAAGCCCGCCCGGCAACGCACCGGGCGGGCGACTCAACCCAACCCAAGACTCATGGAGGTGACATGCTCAGGCGCAAATCAACCGCCGTTCTCCAGCACGCGCCTGATCACGCCTCGTTCACGATTCTCCGCGCTCAGGGCGAAACCGTTCGATAAAACATCTGCCCGCCACTGGCCGGGAAGGTGAAGGTTACCGGGCCTCCCGTCGCGAGGTTCGTGCTGCCCGGCACGGGGGTCCATGACGGGGGCGACAAACTCGGCGTGCCTTCAATGTGATAGGTGTGTTGGCGCGTGGTCTGGTAGGTGACGGAAACACTGCCGTCGCTGACGGAAACGGCGGTGATGGATTGTTGGGGTGCAGGCAGCAACACCGCGCTGACGTAGGTCTTGTTGGCCCCCGCGTCGTAGAAGTAGAACACGTCGGGCCCGCCATTGGCCGTGATCTTTCCGCCGCTGACATAATTGCCAATCACAGTGACCTGGTCGCCGTTAATCACCACCTTGCCCGCCCCGGTGATGTTCAGCACCGATTCGCCCTTGATGGACTCGGTTGGGTTCAACTGACTGAGGTTCAATGTTCCACCGTTGATCTGCGCAATGCCTTTTCCGCCGCCCCAACCCAGGCCGAACATTTGTCCGACCGACACCGTGCCACCATTCATGATCAACGTGCCCTCTGCTCCGGCGTTGTAGCCGATCCACAAATGATTCCCGAAACTGGCCGTCCCGCCATTTTCCACCACCATCAAACCGGTGTTGTTCATGCCAATGGAATTCCAATCATCGGCGCCGGTGCATGTGAGATTACCGCCGTTGGTAATGATCAGCGTGCCGCCGGGGCCGTTCAGCCCCAGGCGCACGACTTTGGCCAATGCTGCGGTGTTCACGGTGCAAGGAATCGCGTCAGGGACATTGAATCGCACTTCGGTCACGTTGCCCGGGAGCACACCACCGGACCAGTTGCTGCTCACATTCCAAAGACCTTCGACATCCGGGAAATTGAGCGCGGGGTTCCAAGCGACCTGCTCCGGCGCAATATACACACCCGCAGGGTAGATCGTGGTCTTGCCCAGATGAATGCTATTGTAGTCCACGACCACGCCCGTGCCGGCACTATTCGTGATTTGGCCGGTGCTGACAAAAAACTCCACCGAGAACTGATGGTTTCCGTTGATCACGACTTGGCCCGCCCCGGTGACATCCAACACCGAAGCGCCCTGAATTGAATAGGAATCGTCCCACTGGGCAAGATTCAAGACGCCGCCCTTGATCTGAGCGTTGCCTTTTCCGCCCTGCGCGCCCAGGTCGAACATGCCGCTCACCAAGACCGTGCCGCCGTTCATAACCAGCGTGCCGTCGGATTCCGGATCCAAGCCAATTCGCAGTTGACCTCCAAAAACGGCGGACCCGCCGGGTTCCACGACCATCACGGCGTTGCTGTTGTAACCAAGGACACTCGCATTATCAGCGCCGCACGTCAGGCTGCCTCCGTTGGTGACGATCAGCGTACCGCCGGGCCCCTTGTCGCCCATGACCACAGAATCCGCGACTGCTGGCGTGGTCACCGTGCAAGGAATCGCCCCGGGAACATTGAATGTCACCTTGGTGATGCTGGCGGGACGAGCGGAGCCGGTCCAGTTGTCGCGTTCATTCCAGTTGCCCGTGCCAGACGGATTGGCCGCAGGATTCCAGACGGTTTCCGTCTGCGGGATTTCCCCGACGATCGCAAAGAGTGTTGTCTTGCCCGCATTCAGGGTGTCGTAGTCAATGCCCACCGTACCTGTTCCGCCATAAGCGGTGATCCGCCCGGCATTGGTGTAAGCATTCATATCCGCGGTGCGGTCGCCGGGAATCGTGACCACGCCGCTGCCTGAGATGTCCAGCACCGAGTTGGGCTGGATCGAAGTCACCGGTGAAATCTGCGCCAAGTTGAGCACCCCACCGTCCTGGACGAACACAAGACCCTTTCCCCCAGAGGCGGTGCTGGCGTTGATCGTGCCAAGACCGATGTTCCCGCCAACATTCACCACACCGCTGTTCTTGATATAGACCGCGCCGACGACGGAGGCGGCGTTGCCCACCCACAGGTGACTGGTCACGAGGATGTTGCCACCGTCATTGGTGACGAAGCCGCTGGTGTTATTCCCAACGAACAGGACATTGGTCACGATGACCTGGCCGCCCGAGTTCACGGTCATTCGCCCGATGCAGTTGGCGTTGTTATTACCAACCATGCTGTTGGCGCCGCCCCTTGTCCGAAGGATTCCTCCGGCGTTGACAATCAGGAAGCCGGACTCATCCACGCCGAATTGAAACCGGTTGATCAACGGGGCCTCAGCCGACAGAGTCACCGTGTTGCCAACCATGCCGCCCCAGTTCAATCGGGCCGTGTCGTTTTCACCCGGCAATCCGTCGGGTCCGCCGCCGCCGGCCCGCCAGCCATAACTGCCGGTAACAGCGACCGTGTCAAACCAGTCGCCGCTGTTTTGGTATCGAAGGTCCACGGCCCTGGTCTGGCCCGCCACCATGACGCCCAGCAGGGCGCACGCGAGCATCGAGTTGCTTCGGAATGTTCTGTTCATTTCGTTCGTTGTTATGCCTCTGGCGCGGAGCTCGCACGTCGAGCCCCGCGCCCAGCAGGCGGTTTTCACCACGCGTTTTCCACTGCATCAATCCTGCGTCGGCACGGCCAAACACCGCGCGAACTGGAATTGACTCACCGGGCGTGTTTCATGGTGTGACCTTAATCCATTCCTTGGAGGCCGCGTATCCCCGAAAGCGGGGAGTCGAGCAGACCCCCGTTCTCGGGAATCCCCGGTGTTGCGAGACCGCCGCGTCGCGGAGTCTGTTCTGGACAGGCTTGCGTGGCCTCTCCGCGCCAACCGACAGAAGCCCTTGCCACAGCCTCTGACGGCGCAGAATCCACAAGCCAATGGCTTCCAAGATGCCTGTCACTGCCATCCTCGCGCGGATGGATCAGCGGGAGGCGGTGCAGCGCGCCTCGGTTTTGCTGGGCGCGGTCAGCCATTCGCCAGACACACGTTTGGAGAGTCGCTGCATTTTCAGTTGCCGGGCGGAGGAAAATCGCGGACAAAAGTCCGCATGCAACCCTCAACTTTCCGCTCGATCGGTCGGATCGCCGGTTCCCGGACGACGCCAACACGCCTCGCAGCATCGCCTCAAGTTGCCGCCGCCGAAGCCAGCGCCACCGCCAGGCCGAAACTCCGTTCCCCGTGCCAGCCATTCCCGTTCTCGCCTCACCTGCTCCGACCCATTGCCTGCCTCTTGATTCTCATCGGCATGAACCCTGGTCCGCTCTCCGCCCAAGGCAATGTCTCCAGCAGCCCTTCACTGGGCTTCCAGCATGCCGGCACAAACGGGTTCACCTTCGACACCGGCGTGTTGCGTGGGAGACTGCGCGCGGACGGCAAGGCCAGAGGGCTTTCCGGCGTGGGGCACATTGCCAGCCGCGTGAAGCTGGATCGCGGCACGGGATTGTTTGGCCACTACCGCGTGTTCACAGCGAACCGACGCTACGGCACGGCGGCGTGGGATTGGCCCGGCGAGGCGGCGCTGCAACCCGACGGCAGCGTCGCGGCGCGCTGGCTGGCGACCGGCGAGCGCCCGTTTGAGTTGCGGGCGACCTACCGCTGGGCCACGCCCAACGCGTTGGATGTCGTCACGACCGTGCAAGCGACGACGAACCTCGCGAACTTCGAAGCGTTCCTCGCATGCTACTTCGCTGACAATTTCACCAACTCCCTCGCGTACGTGGCTGAGCTGCCCGGCAAACCGGGCATCCCCGGCTTCCTTGCCGCCGAGCCATCCCTCGGCACTTGGCTGGCGTTCCCGCGCGACGACGCGGCGATGGCGATCTTTCGCGATGGCCGGTGGGCCCTGCAACCCAATCCCGTCGAG
>CAZJTM010000186.1:0-12860 GCA_964548925.1 uncultured Verrucomicrobiota bacterium
CGACGTGGGCGCGATCTACACCGGGCGCGACTACTCGTTCCGCGGCAACCGGATTCGGCACAATTTCATCCATCACACTGGCGGCGTGGGGATGGGCTCGATGGGCGTTTACATGGACGATTGCGTGAGCGGCGCGGAGGTGTTCGGCAACGTGTTCTTCAAGGTGCATTGGGCGATGTTCATCGGCGGCGGCCGCGATCATCGGGTGGAAAACAATCTGTTTGTGGATTGCGATCCGGCGGTGCGGATGGACGGTCGCGGGCTCGACACGTCGCCGGTGTGGCGCAACATGGTGAACGAGACGATGCGCAAGCGTTTGGCGGAAGTGCCGGCGGCGCTCTACCGCGAGCGTTACCCGGAAATGAAATCCCTCGACGGTTTCTATGGCCCGCCGGAGGGCCCGGCCATCACCGGGGCGGCGTTCAAGGGGGTACCGCCGGACAACAACCTGATCGCGCGCAACGTCTGCGTTGGCAAGTGGCTCGAAGTGGGTTGGCACGCGCAGCCGAACCTGCTGCGGATCGAGAACAACCTGACCAACGCCGCTTCCAGTCTGGTCACGCTTCCGGACGATCAATCCCGCGCGAGGGACTTCGTTCTGAAGCAAGACTCGCCGGCTTATGCCCTGGGGTTCCAGCGGATCCCGGTTGAACAGATCGGCCTGCACGCGGATGAACTCCGTCGCGAACTGCCAACTCGCACGGTCACGAAGCCGTAGCCGTGCAGCGGAAACCTGGAGTCAACGTGCCAGCACCTTCGTAGGACAGGCTTCCAGACTGTCTCCATATCCTGCCTAACCGATCCCTCCTTGGTGGCATGGGGTTCAATTCTTGCGCACGAGCAAAGGCGATGTTCCGATCCAGTTGGAGACAGGCTGGAAGCCTGTCCTACGGTATGGATGCTGCCAAGCGGTGAAGCGATCATTCAGCGCGTCGTGAAATCACATAGTTGCCCTGGGCGTAGTCGCGGGTCTTGATGACGATCCGGCAGTCTGCGGCGGCGTAGTTCCACGCCTCACCTTCAGGCAAGTCCTGTCCGTCGAGAGTGATACCGGTGGGCATTTCCGGGGCGAACACGCGCAGGATGTGCGGCTGTTTGTCTCCGGAGAATTCGATCTTCAACGTCGCACCGGAATCCACCCTGACCGTGGTGGCTTTGGGCTGGGGATGGGTTTCCGGATGCCAGAGAGTGAACTCGCTCCTGCCGTTCGGGTAGATGAGCCAGGTCGTGGAATCTGCGGAGCCCTGGTCACCGAGACCGGTGTAGGGTCGCGTTACCTTGAGTGGGACGATCGCGCCGTCGCGGATGAAGACCGGGTATTCGTCCAGCGGGAAATCGCGCGTGAGCCGCTGCGGGCCGCGCAGGACCTCCCGGTCGTTGAACAGATAACGCCAGCCGCCCGGGGGCAGGTGGACGGTGCGCGTGAATTTGTCCTCGTGGATTGGCGCGACGAGGAAGTCGTCGCCGAACAGGTAATGGAACTTCCCCTCGGCCAGCGGTCGCATGAGTGGCGGGCCGCCGTTGTGGCAGGCCGCCACGTGCGAATACATGTAGGGGACGAGCTCGGTGTGCAGCCAGGAAAACTTGCGGATGATCTCCAGTTCGGGCGGTGTGCGTTTCCACAGGCGGCGTTCGCCGTGGCCGCCGTTGAGAAACAGCCCGCAGAACGTCGAGAATTGCGCCCAGCGAATGTAGATGTTCGGCGCGATGCTGTCGTTGTCCGCGACCGTGCCGAAGTCCGGACTGGCGGGCGCTGCCGTTCCCGGCTTCGGCTTCCAGGACGCGAGGAGCGCCGCCGTCGTCGGTCCAAGGTCGTCCGGATTGCTGCGGCCACTGAAGCCGGCGATGTCGCTGCCGATGACGCAGTAGCCGAGCCGCGCGCTGCCCAGGATGTCGCGAATGGCCTCTTCAATGCCCTCGTCCTGGAGTTTCCACGTGTGCCGGTTGTCGCCCACCCAGGTGACCGGCGCGGCGTCCAGCGGGGCGAAGCCTTCAGGGTGACTCCACGGACCATCCATCGCCCGGATCAAAGTGACGAACTCCAGGTTCTGACTCAGACCGTGCTGGTATTCCTCACGCGCGTAGTGATCCATGTACTGCCGGGTGGTCATCCAGCCGGAGCGCACGCGGTTGAACGGCACCGGCAGTTTCCAGAGTTTGCCGTGGAAGAGTGTGTCGCAACCGTCGAGCTTCCAACCGTCCACGCCCCAATCGAGCACCTGCCGCTGAAGGCCATGCCACCACCGCATCGCGTCGGGATTGCTGTAGTCAATGAACCCGCCCTTGCCCTTCCACCACCGGGTTTCCGCGCCGCCGCCCGCCAGATAGCCGTTGGTTCGCGCCTCATCATGGAAGGCCCGCGACTCTCTCACCCGTGTGTCCTTGCTGAAGCTGTTCACCATGCAGGTCATCCAGAGGACGACGCGGTAGCCTTGGGTCTGGAGGCTGTGAAAGAACTTCTCCGGCTCGGGATAACGGCTTTCATCCACCTTGAAGTCGTTGTAGCGCTCGCTCCACGGGCTGTCAATGAGCAGGGTGCGCACCGGCAGGTCGTATTTCGCGTAACCATCCAGCAACTCCTGCACGCGCGCGGCGTTGTTGACGTCATCTTCCCAAAGCCAGCACTCCAGCGCCCACGGTGGCGTCAGCGGCACGCGCCCGTGGCGCGATTGGTTGAATGGCACACCCCAGAAGGGGAGGAGGTAAACGCAATAAAACAGAGCCGCAAACAGGAGCAACCCGGCCAGCAATCCCCGGCAGAGGCGGAACCGCCAGCCGCGCTTCGCTTTGCCGGTTGCGTTCGCCACGCGTCACCTCACCGGGCGGCCAGACTGAGCGCCATCGCCCACATCAATTCGTCGAAGTAGTCCGGCAGGTTTGGTCCGCAGAAGGACATGAGCCGGGGCTCGTAACCACTGAGATGATAGTAGCGGGCCGGAATCACGTAGCCGAGGTAGTCGCCGTTGAAGCTGGTCACCACACCGTTGAAGCCGCGGGCGCGCAGCAGGTCCTTGATCCCCAGCGCCAGTTCCCCGCTGAAGTCGCAGGGGGTGGAAATCCAAACGGCATCCCCGACCCGGAACACTTGGAGGTAGCTGCGCTCCGCCACCGGCAACAACTTTCCGGCCAACCACGGGCGCATGCGCACGCCATCACTAACCCGCACGTGTAACGACGGCAGCGTGACCTCCAAGCCGGCGGTGCCGAAAGCGACGAAGTTCGTGAGCGGTGTTCTCGGAAGCACTTCGAGCAACCGTTGCGCGAGGGCCCGGCCCATCTTCTCGACGCCGGCGAAACCTTTCTCCCCGGCGACCGGCGAGTGGCTGCCCACGCCCCCCGCGAGGAACAACGCTGTTCCGCCCGTGGCCTCCTCGACCGCCCGTTGCCACGAACCCGGGTAGTCCCCACTGAACTCCATCGTGCCACTGGAAAGCACCGTGGCGTGAGCGGAATAACTTCCCAGCACCGCAGTCCGCCCCGGAGACTGGCGCAGCACGACAAAACTGAATTCCGGATCCACCTTCCCCAACGCGCCCACCAGCCGGTTCCGCACAAACTCAGGCGCGGCAAAATGGCCGTGTCCCAGCGCGGCGGGTCTCAAGTCCGCCACCGCTTCGCGCACCGCCGCCACGATGCGGTCGGCAAACCAGGTCTGCGCGCCCGGGTTGAACGGCCCCGCGAACGCTTCCGCCACCCGGCCTTCACCCCACCCGCCCGGGCCACAATGCGTGTGCGTGGCACTGAGATAGACCTGTTCTCGCCGCAACCCCAGTTCCTCTCCGAGCCTCTGCAGCGCCGCTTCGGCCACGGGGCGGGGCACGATCAAAGCGTCCGCGCCAACCATCACGCCCAGCTTGTCGCCCACGCGCAAGGCAACGGCCTTGACCTGGAGATCATCGTGAACGCCCGTGGCAGGGCGGCCTTTCCGGTTGCCGAAACCGGCCAGCGGCACGGCTCGGAAGCGTCCTTGCGCCGCGTCATCCTGCGCCGCGTTGATTGTCGGTGTCAGCAGCGCACGGCCGAAACCTGCGCCCAGTTCGCCTCGCGAGAGAGTGTTCGTTGCCTCGCGCTCGCGCAGCCGCGCCGTGGTTTCCGTGTAATAGGCCGACTGAAAATAGGGTTGGTGATCCAAACCGTCGAGACACAGCACACCGGTCGCTGCAATCAGCGCCGCAAGGCCAAGCGCGATGCGGAAGATAGTCTTCTTCGTGGGCGGTCTCATGTCGTGAGGCTAACTGCCCGCATCCCGAGTTCAAGGCAATCCTCGGGCTGCAAGAGTGCAAGATGTCTTGCGCCGGAGGCGCGGCTGCCTTCAAATTCGGGCCATCATCAAACCGCTGCAATCCAGACGATCCGGTGGCACGACGCGGCAGGGACTGCCTTCAGCGTGTTCTGCGTTCGCGAGACGCTGGTCCATGCCGCGGGCGGTTCCGACTGGCTGGAAGCTGGTTCGGCTCTTGTGAATCGAGCACATGGCCACGCAAGCGACAACTCAGTTTCTCGCGGGAGTGATCGAGGGCTTTTACGGAAAGCCTTGGTCGGAAGCCGAGCGCTTCGAACTCTTCGACTGGATGGCCGCCTGGGGTTTGAACACTTATCTCTACGCGCCGAAGGACGATTTGAAACATCGCGTCCTCTGGCGCGAGCCCTATTCGGCGAGCGAGGCGGGGACGCTCGGGGCGGTGATCCGCACCTGCCAGCAACGCAATCTCCGGTTCATCTACGCGCTTAGTCCAGGACTGGACATCCGCTACACGCGCGAGACGGAACTGGAGCATCTCCGAGGGCGCTTCGCGCAGATGCTCGCGCTGGGTTGCAGGGATTTCGCCTTGCTGTTCGACGACATCCCCGACCGCATGGATGCCGAGGACCGGGAACGGTTCGGAACGTTCGCTTCGGCACAAAGCCACGTCACGAACGTGATGTTCCGCTGGGTCCGCGAGCGTTCTCCGACGGCGCGGTTTCTGTTTTGTCCGACGCCGTATTGCGGTCGCATGGCGGAGCGGCATTACGGTGGCGAAGGCTATCTGCAAACGATCGGCCGCGAATTGCCGCCCGAGATTGACGTGCTCTCGACCGGCCCGGAAATCATTTCGCGCGAGATCACGGTGACGCATGTGCAGGCGCTTCGCGAGGTGCTGCGCCGGAAGCCGGTGATCTGGGACAATCTGCATGCGAACGATTACGATGGACGCCGGTTCTTCTGCGGCCCGTATGCCGGACGCCCGCCCGAGTTGCTCGGCGTGGTGGCGGGCCTGCTCAGCAATCCGAACTGTGAGTTCCCGCTGAACTACGTGCCGCTCCGCACCCTGGCCGTGTTCGCGCAGGGCAACGAATTTTGGAACGCCCGCGAAGCCTATCTGGCCACGATGCGCGAGTGGTTGCCGCGCTTCACCACGCTCGGCCAGCCTGCGGCACTTGACGACCTGGTCTTGCTCGGGGATGCCTACTACCTCCCGCATGAGGAAGGAACGGGAGCGGAAGCGCTGTTCCGCCAAGCGCAAGAATTGCTGGCTCGTTCTCCGGAGTCATGGGGCGAGGCGGCGGTTCAATTAAGCCGGCGAGCCGCGCGGCTGCGCGAGTTCTGCACCCGGCTGGCGGCGCTCGACGACCGCCCCTTGTTCTACGCCCTGAGCCGGCGCGTCTGGGAACTGCGCGAGGAGTTGGAACTTCTGGAGCGCTACGTGGAGTTCAAATCGCAACCCGGTCAGGCGACCATGCCCTTTGGCTCGGACTTCCATCTGCCCGGCACTTATCGCGGAGGGCTGGTAGCGCGGCTGCAAAGGCTGCTCGCACAGAACCCGGACGGCTCATTCACGCCGGCGTCGGCTGCCGGTCAATCACCTTCTCCTGAAGTTTCCCCGCCATGAACGATTGCGTCATTCGCCCCGCCCGCCCTGGCGATCAGGCGGGCGCTTACCACGTCTGCCTCAAGACCGGCGATTTCGGTCAGGACGGCGAGCCGTTTTACCGCGAGGACCCTGACGCCTTGGGGCGCATTTTCGTTGGCCCGTATCTGGCCTACGAACCGGAGTTGAGCTTGATTCTGGAGGACGACCAAGGCATCTGCGGCTACGCACTGGGGGCTCTTGATTCGCGAGCCTTCTGCGCGCGCTATGAGGCGGAGTGGCGGCCGGACTTGTGCCGCCGGTTTCCCATGCCGCAGGGCGAGCCCAGCCAATGGACGCGCGTGCAGACGGTGCATGCCTGGTATCACCACCCCGATTACACGATGCCGGAACCTTACGAGGATTATCCCTCGCACCTGCACATTGACCTGCTGGCACGCGCTCAAGGCCGGGGCTACGGCCGCCGCATGATGGAACAAGTGATGGAGCTGCTCCGCCAACGCGGCTCGCCGGGCGCGCACTTGGGCGTGAGCATGATGAACCCGCGGGCCTTTGGATTCTACCAGCGGCTTGGCTTCAAGGAACTGCTCCGAGTCGGCGAAGGTCGGGATGGTTGCATCTACATGGGCAAGCGGCTGAGCGAGTGATGAAGCCCGCGCACTCCGCGAAGCGACTTTACTGTTGCGGGGCAAGGCTGAATCGCCACTTGCAGAACAACTCCTTCGGATGCGCGTCGGGCGGGGCGAACACACATTCCACTTGGATTCGCTCATCAATCACGCGCGCGAAGCTTTCAAACTCGGCACGATGCATGTCCTTGCAGACGTATTCCCCCAAACCCCGCTTGAGCCGCGCCTCCTGGCTGGGGCATGACGGCACGGTGAGGATCACCTCGTCCGCCCGCTCCTCGACCTGGTAACCGATGAGAATGCTCCAGGGGTAAAGCCGCAGCGCCCGCACGAAGCCTTTCAGTCCTCGCTCCTGAATGTTGAACCGTGCCAATAGTTCCTTGGCGGCCAGTCCTCCAGCTCGTCCCCATACCTGCGTGTTGAGTTGCTCGGCAGTCGCCTGGCCGAACCGTTCCGTCGCGTAAATGAACCAGAACGCGTCCGCCACTTTGTAGTGCCAGAGGAGAAAACCCAGATACCGCCGCAGCTCCGCCGCGTCCATCTGTTCAAGAGCGCTCGTGTCCATGCGCAAGGATGTGGGGTGGCGGCAGACGTTTCATCCGCATTGAGCCTGATGCCGCAGGGCGTGGTCCACCAGCACGAGCGAGGTCATGGCTTCGACAATCGGCACGGCGCGGGGCAGCACGCACGGGTCGTGGCGGCCCCGGCCCTTGAGGGTGGTGTTGCGGAACTGCTCATCCACGGTGTCTTGTTCGTGCATGACCGTGGCCACGGGCTTGAACGCGACCCGGAAAAAGATGGGCTCGCCGTTCGAGATACCGCCCTGAATGCCGCCGGAGAAATTGGTGGTAGTGCCCACTCTGCCTGCGCGCGCGCGGAAGGCATCGTTATGTTCGCGACCGGTCAGCAGGATGCCGCCGAAGCCGGAACCGATCTCGAAAGCCTTCGAGGCCGGCAGGCTCAGCATGGCCTTGGCGAGGTCGGCGTCGAGTCGGTCAAACACCGGTTCACCCCAGCCTGCCGGCACGCCGCGCACGGTGGCCTCAATGATGCCGCCCACAGTGTCGCCCGCGCGCCGGACCTTCTCGATGAGCCGGATCATGTTCTCTGCGGCTCGTTGATCCGGACAGCGGACGATATTGGCCTCGATGTCGCGGAACCGCACCTTGGCGGGGTTGACCTCAGCAATGAGGCGTTGGACCTGTTTGACGTAGGCGAGGATTTCAACGTCGTGGCGTTCGCGGAGAATCTTCTTGGCGATCGCGCCGGCGGCGACGCGTCCGATGGTTTCGCGGGCGCTGCTACGGCCGCCGCCCTGCCAATTGCGGATGCCGTACTTCGAAAAGTAAGTGTAATCAGCGTGCGACGGGCGGAACTTTGTGGCCATCTCCGAGTAAGCCTCGGGCCGGGCGTCCTCGTTCTTCACCCAGAGCGAAATCGGTGTGCCGAGCGTCCGGCCCTTGAACGTGCCGGAAAGGATTTGAACCGTGTCCGATTCCTTGCGCGGCGTCACGATGGCCGACTGGCCGGGGCGCCGGCGGTCGAGGTCGGGCTGAATGTCCGCTTCCGTGAGCCGCAGCCGGGGCGGGCAGCCGTCCACGACGACGCCCACACCGCCGCCGTGGGATTCGCCCCAAGTGGTGATGCGAAACAGGTGGCCAAAGGTGTTGCCCATGCGCGGAGCATGCGGGAAAACCGCGCAACGGTCAAATGCGGGGCGGTTCGTTGAGGAAGGATGGTGGAGCCGACAGGAATCGAACCTGCGACCTTCTGAATGCCATTCAGACGCTCTGCCAACTGAGCTACGACCCCATCCAGTGCGGAACAATGTAAAGATCGCGGGTGGGTTGTCAAAGCGTTTTTGCCACGGTGGTCCTGCAAAACAGATGGCGACCGTCGGCGGGTCGTGGTACATGTGACTCGTGTTTGGTTTTGGGAAAAAGGCTGCCACGCCAACGCCGGGCGGTCGCTTTGGGCGGTTCACCCTTCAGGAACGCATTAACAGCGGCGGCATGGCGGACATCTGGCTCGTCACGGACGCCGACCACGCGGTCTTCGCGCTGCGGCTGTTGCATGACCGGCTGCGGCGCGATTCCGCCGCGCGCAAGAGTTTTGTGCGCGGCGCGGAGATTCTCTCGCAGATTCACAACCACGATTTCGTCATCGGCTACCACGAACACGGCAAGATTGACGGCACCCTCTATCTGCTCATGGAATATGTCGAGGGGGCGAACCTGAAGGAGCTGTACGCGCGGCACGATCCGGTGCTGGTGGAAAACGTGGCGCAACTGCTCATTGACATGGCGCTAGCGCTGGAGCATGTCCACGAAAGCGGGTTCATGCACCTGGACTTCAAGCCGGAAAATGTGCTGGTGTCGCGGAACGCGAGCCTGCGCCTGGTGGATTTCGACATCGCGCAACCCATCCCGAGCGAACCCAAACGGATGCCCAAGAATCCGGGCACGCCCGCCTACATGGCCCCGGAGCAGTTGGCCCATCAGCGCATTGACCAGCGCGTGGACATTTTTGCTTTTGGCGTGGCCGCCTATGAATTGCTCACCAACGTGAAACCCTTTGACGGCGCGACCCCGGCAGACATCTTGCGTCTGCAACGGGACCGCTCGGAATTCGTCGCCCCGCGCCAGCGCAATGCGGACATCCCCGTGGCTCTGGAGCGAATCATCCTCCGCTGCCTCGAAGAAGATCCTGCGCGCCGTTACGCCTTCATGGGCATGCTCGTGCATGAATTGAAGAGCGCGCTGTATGTCTGACGCCGGGACGCTTTGGGTGGTTGGCTGCCGGACTTCACGGTCAACGGTGTGGTAGGTTCGAAGTGGGTCTCTTGCTGCCGGGGAAGAAGCGCTGCTTTACCCGATCGAGTGCAGCCCCGCGCGCGCCTATCCCTCAACTCAGCCACGGTCGCCGAAACCGGGCGTGGTCCTTCCCGGGAAAGTCGGTGTTTCGAAATGCGATCAATTGCCCGGCGAGGCATCTGGGACCTGGAGCGCCGGGTGCGGTGATTCCTTTACTCCTCTGTCACGCAGGATTCGGATCAAATCATCAACAGCAGTCGGGCCAGGGCTCACTGAATTGCGTGGAACGATCGCCCAAAGGCTCGCGGCAAGCTCGATGAACAGAGTGTCTCGAAATACGGTGAAGGCCTTCACCGCCGACCACGGCACGAAGCTCTGAATCCCGTCCAATGTTTCGTGCAACCCGTCCTCCTGCACCTCCAACCTGATCTGAGTCTCCGGCCGGGCGGATAACGACTGCTCTACCGCAGCGCGGTATATGCGCGAGTAAGGTATCGAACGAACCAAGGTCCACCCACCGAGAACGATCAGCAGCCACATCAGAAAGAGGTGATTGGCTCGGAATGCAAGATAGCCAGCGATCAGCAACGTGCCTGACCAGAAAGCAATGTATTGATAATGCGCCGAGCGCGCAGAGCGGTAAGCATCGGCTGAAATCAACTCATAATGGGCCAGAAAGTCGGCCTTCGTGTTGCGATAATCGAGCACCAAGCGCATGCGATCAGTCCTTCGCCGAACCGATTCCTGAAACAGGCGTTTAGAGCTTCCACCCCGCGCGATACTCGCGGCGGACGAAGGCGTTCGCGTCGTCCAGGTTCGTGAACTTCAGGTTGGCGGAGTCCCAGAGCAGCTTGAAGCGGGTCAGGTCTTCGCGGAGTTGGACGCGCAGCGTGATGTTGCCCAGCAAGACTGCCTCGGCCAGCGGCCCGGCCCAGTCGAAGTTCCCGCCCGACACCTTCCCACCTTTGCAGGCTTCGATCCATTCCCGGTAATGGTCCGCGACTCGCGGGATGGTCTTCGGGATTTCGCCGACCTCCTTGGCGCGGGATTCGGGATAGACGGTGTTGCCGAGGATGTAGCCTTTATCGCCGATGAGGAGACGTCCGTTGTCGCCCATCGGCTTGCCGTCCGGCAGACCCTCGGGGCGGGGCGGACGCAGGCCGCCGTCATACCAGACGAGCTTGCACGGCGGCATGGCTACCGCACCGGCGGCCCGCCCAGTCTGTCCCTTGACGTGGTGATTATTGGCCTGAATCGAGGCGTCGCGCGCGGGGAACTGATACGTCACCATCGAGCCCAGCGGATAAGTCTCTTCGTTCACGCGGGTCGAAGCGCCCTGCACGGAAAGGGGCGCGGCGAGCTTGAGCGCGCGGAAGACCGGATCGCAGGCATGGCAGCCGATGTCGCCCAGCGCCCCGGTACCGAAGTCCCACCAACCGCGCCAGCGAAAGGGGGCGTAAATCGGGTGATACGGGCGTTCCGGCGCCGGGCCAAGCCACAAATCCCAGTTCATTGTTTCGGGCACAGCGGGTTTGTCCGCGGGACGACCGACTCCCTGCGGCCAGTATTCGTTGAACAGACCGTTCGAGGGCCGGTCGGTCCAGATGTGCGCTTCGAGCACGTTGCCGATGGCGCCGGCCCAGACCAATTCACACAGCCGGCGCGTATCATCAGAGGCCTGGCCCTGGTTCCCCATCTGGGTGGCGACCTTGGCCTGGCGCGCGGCGTTGGCGAGTTGACGTGCTTCCCAGACCGAGTGCGTCAGCGGCTTCTCGCAATAGACATGCTTGCCGCGCTTGATGGCTTCCATCGCGGCGAACGCGTGATGATGGTCGGGCGTGGCGACGACGACGGCGTCAATGTCCTTCATCTCGTCCAGCATCTGACGGTAATCCTTGAACGGCTTCGCCGTGGAGTACTTCTTGAAGATCCGGCCCGCGTAGCCCCAATCCACGTCGCACAACGCGACGATGTTCTCGCTCTCCATGTTGCCCAGGTCGGATGCACCCTGGCCGCCGATGCCGATGCCGGCAATGTTGAGCTTTGAGTTGGGTGACGCTTCACCGCCCCGCCCGAGCACGCGGCTGGGCAGGACCATGAACGCGGCGGTGGAGACGGCGGCGCCGCCGAGGAATTGGCGACGGGTAAGGCGAGAGGGTGTTGTTTTCATGTTCATGATATCAAGGTAACGGAGATTGCCGTGGAGCGGTTACATGCACAAGTAAACGTAGATGGCGAACGAAACGGCCGCTGCGCCCGCGGCGGCGGCGAGTCCCCACAGATAATTGCGCTGGCGCGCTGCCAACGAGAACGTGGCGATGACGACCGCCGCCTGCGCCGTGAGCATGCCGTAGAAGAACTGTCCACTGCGCCGGTGATGACGCTCCGCGGACATGTTGTTCTTGCGAACCTGCAATTCGTAGAGATTGGCGATGGCCTGGTTCAGGCGCGCCTCGGCATCGTAGCGCGCGGCGGCGTAACGCAATCGCGCCGCCGTGAAGTCACGACGCAGTTCAGCCGCGGCGGTCACCGCCTTCTCGACGCGGTCCACGGCCTGGTTGACCGGCTTGAGCAGGGTGTCGAATGCCGCGGAGCGATCACGGGCGGCTCGCAGCGCCTCTTCCAAGGTTGCGTCTTTCACTTGCGCGAGGTGTGACCGGATCTCGGTTTCCGGCTTCATGCTTTCGACCGCTTCCAACGCGGCTTTGACGCTCGCATCGGTCGCGGCAGCGGAGGGGGCGGCGGGCAGTTCGCCCTTCAGCAAGGCAGCGAGAGTGACGGCATCCAATTCGCCGAGCGGCTTGAGGCTGGCTTCATCCAGCGGACGCACCGGCGTCGTGCCCTTCAGCAGGTCGAGCGTGCTGAGTTGGAGGGCGCCGCGCAGCCGTTTGGCCTGGAAGAAACTCCATTGGTCGCCGGCCTTGGACTGCTGCTGGGCGGCGAGCGAGCGGTCGTATTGGGCGCGGGTCATCTCGCTGGAGGCCAGCCCCGCGAGCAGCGTCGCGACCACGGTCATCACCACGGGTGTAGCGACGAGGACCTTGCCCCACTTGGTTTGCGGCAAATCCGCTTTCAACTCGTCGGGTATTTTCGCGCTCATGCTGCCTGGTTCTGCCAATCGCTGCGTGTTTCGAGGCGCAGCCTACACGAGGGCGCGGCGATTGCCAGTCTCCAGATTCTGAAAACTCGTAAGCTCTTGGCTCGGGTTGGAAGCATCACGAGGCCGTCGCCGAAGCCCTGCCATCGCAGTGGTTTGTTTTGAGCTCAGGATTCTGCGAGACGGGCGCGGGCCGTGTTCCTCAAGCAGCCAGACCGCTTGCTCCTGCGAGGGAGCCTCCGGGGGGAATACGACTACACGTGGAGCGTTTGCTGAGAACCTTTGGGCAACACTCTACCAAACAACTCCTTGCCTGCCTTTGCCTGAACTCAAACCGACTGTTGATGAGTTAAGACGAGGCGGGCTTGCTACACCTCGATCCCGTAGGCCTTGATTTTGTTGTAGAGCGTCTGCCGCCCAATGCCGAGGCGTTTGGCGGCCTCCAGCTTGTTGCCGCCCGTATCCTTGAGCA
>CAZJTM010000187.1:0-12807 GCA_964548925.1 uncultured Verrucomicrobiota bacterium
ACGATCACGCCCGCCGGCACGCGGAAGTACGCCGAGCCGTCCACCTCCACCGGCACGGTGCCGAGGACGCACTTCCCGGGGTCGTCGCCGGTGATGCCCAAGTTTGGATAGTTCATCGTCGGATGCGTCTTCGCCGGCACGGCCACGATGCGGAGCGACTTGATATCGCCACGCCGCGCGCCCGCACGACCTTGGTACACGTCGCTCACCAGAAAGCGGCCTTCCGGCGCGGCGTGGTCGGCAAGCTGGCTCGCGATGACCGGCGGGCGCTCGCGCGGATGCACTGGGATCGGGTCGCTGCAACTGATGTCCGCGTCAATCCAAAGCGGCTCGCGCGTGCGCGTGGCAGCGTCGTAGAGGTAGAGCGCCATGCCGTTACGCGGGCGTTGCACCGCATGCCAGCGATCCCAGCCCGGCTTGCCTTGCACGAGGTAACCTTCCGCGCCCCAGGCCACGAGGTGGAATCGCTCGCTCAACGGCCACGGATTCGCGTAAGAGGTTTTCGGCCAGTCCTCAATCTCAGGGAACGCCACTTCCGGCGTCAGGCGCGTCATCGGCTCGCCGCCTTCCAACCCGGCGCTGGGATCGAGCAACGCGAGGCTGCCCATCGTTTGCGCGTGATGCGCGCTGCCGGTGAAGATGATCTTGTGCGAGCCGGGAATCGGCTTCGCCTCAAAGCAACAATGCGGCGCCTTGGTGTAGTTCTTGAACACCATGCGCGCGTCCGTGCCGTCGGGATTCATCGCCCACAGCCCCATGTACGGCATGTTGTCGCGGTCAATGTAATCCCAGCGCGAGTATAGGATGCTGCCGTCTTGGCCGATCTCCGGCGTCCACTCGAACATCTCGAACGGCGAAATGGCGACGAGGTCCGAGCCGTCGGCGTTCATGGTGTGCAGCGTGTAAACCGCCACGGGGCGCTCCGGGCCGCCGCCGCAACGCACGTAGCAATCCGGCATGTCCGGTCGCGACACCGTGCGCGCCGCGCTCTCGCGACCCACCTGCAACGCCTGCCCGCGTCGCGTGCTGAGGAACACGATGCGACCGTCCGGCAGATAGCGCCCGTCGAAGTCGTCGTATTTGCCGCGCGTGATCTGGCGCAAGCCCGAGCCGTCCAGATTCATCTCGAACAAATGATAAAACGCATCCTCCGACACGCTGGCCTTGTCGAGCTTGTTGGTTTCGTCGGCCAGATGCGGGTAGTGCCGGCACCAGGCGAAAAGGACTTTGCGACCGTCGTAGGAGAGCGTCGGGCGCAGGAAACTGCCGGGTTCCTTGAACGAAGTCGTGATACACTCCTCGGCTGGCGAATCGCCCGTGAAGCCGCGCAACAGAAAGATCCCGCCGCCGGGCTTGGACCACCAGCCGTAATACTGGTCGGACATGTGATTGAAACTGCCCGGCACGCGCTTGGTGAAAAGGAGCGTGCCAAACTCGCGGAGCAACGGATTGCGCAGGGCCAATTGGCGCTGAAGCCGGCGGGCTTCGAAGAAAAGTTCTTTGGCGGATTTTCCTGCGGGCAGGGCGGAAAGTTGTTGTTTGAGGCGCGCAAGGGTCATGGCGCAAGTATCCAAACCGGCAGTGCGTAGCGGCGTCTCGGCAGAGTGCCGCACTTGTTGGCTCGGAGTTTGTAACTGTCGGCGCTCTGCCGAAAGGGCGCCACGGGGTTCTGAAACCGTCGCCACTTCACCGGCCAACCTTTCGCACACCGCCAGCGTTCGCCGCGTGCAGGCGTCCCAATCCACTTCCGCCAGACGGGCGTTGTGCGCGAGCGACCATTGCGAAACGCTGATCTGATCTGCCGGTCGGTTCAAGGCGAGATTCCTCTTCGTTGTGGCGTCGCCGTACACCTCAACTTCGTCCAGGTGGAAGTAGCTCGTGCCCGGCAGGGCGAGCCGGACGTAGCGGGCGCGTTCCTGCTTGAGCGGAACGACCAGCGGCTTCTGGTCGGTGAAGCCGTGGAAGACCGTGCCATCGTGCTGATACACCTGCCGGAACACCTTGCCGTCGTCGGAGAGCAACACTTGGATTCGTGCCGCGCGCTCGGCCGCCGCAGTGCGGTTCCAGATCACGACCCGCCGGATGGCCTGCGATTCACCCAGGTCCACTTGCCACCAAGGGTTCTTTGAGTTGTCCGTGTGAAACCCCCATTCGCCGTTCTTGATCCCGTCACAGCCGCCGGCGGCGTCAGCCTGCGGCGTCACCGGCTCCGACGCTGCGCCCACCGAGGTCACTTCCTCGGACAAAACCCAGTCGGCCTCAATGCGCTGTATCCAAGATTCGGGCGTGGTCGCGGACGCGGTGGTGAACACCAGCATTACGAGCGCGACGGTGGCCAGGGTGGTCGCGCGGTTTTGTTCGCGGGCTGAAGTGTTCATAGCAATTGGCGGAGTTATGTCGTCGCCGCCGCATAACTTGAATCCAACGCGCCTATGCGTCTATGCAAAAAAACCTTCCGCCGCATGTTTCGCGGAAGGCGAATTCCCAGCCGACTGTAAAACCCTGACACCGTCAGGCTGAGGGCCAAGCAGCCACCTGCCAAACTTGCTGCCGAAGCAGCGCATGGATCGTTAGCTCGCCGCAGCCGCCAGTTCCGCTTCGAAACCCACGATCTCCTTCATCTGGGTGAGAAACCAGCGATCAATCTTGGTCAGGTCGAAAACCTCATCGAGCGTGAAGCCGGCACGGAGGGCGTGGCGGATGAAGAAGATGCGCTCGGCGTTGGGCACGCTCAGTTTGCGGCTGATGACGTCGCGCGGGAGGATGTCGCGGTCGCCATAGAGTTCCGTGCCGATGCGCCACGGTTTGCCGTCGCCGCCCAGGCCGCTGCGGCCAATCTCCAGCGAGCGCAGGCACTTTTGCAGGCTTCCCTTGAACGTGCGCCCGATGGCCATCGCCTCGCCCACGCTCTTCATCTGCGTGTTCAGCGTCGGGTCGGCTTGCGGGAATTTTTCGAAGGCGAACCGCGGGACTTTCACCACCACGTAGTCAATCGTCGGCTCGAAGCTGGCGGGGGTTTCGCGCGTGATGTCGTTGCGGATTTCGTCGAGCAGGTAGCCGACGAACAATCAAGAACCTAGCCGCTTCGTAACCATCGGCACTGACTTCACCGGGAATGGAGAGCGCTTCGGAGCAGACCCTTCGTCTTTTGCAAATTGCACCTTGTTGGCCCGAACCAAAATCATCGGCTGACGCACAATCGTGCAATTCTTGATCTGGCTTGCTGTTGAGTCTGGAGCGGCTGTGCCTGAAACCCAGCCCCAACCGGCTGACGATGTCGCTTCGCGAACGTAGGTAATAGTTTCAGTTTTCATGTCGCCATCCTTCAAATGTTCGTCGGTCTTCAATTGCTATCTGCGTTACTCCCGGCTGAATTTGAATCGGCTGCTGTGCTATCGTGCCCTCGCTTACGAAAAAGTCCGTCCCGCCTAGCACACTGTCAATCAAAGCTCGCTTGCACGAATACGCTGCTTGCGGTTGCCCGCCCAAAACATTGCCGACATCGAACTTCGTGTCCAAGCATAGCTCTTGGACAATATCGTCGTAAATGCGTTTAATTAAAGCGTAAAGTTTGTCGTCCGGCTTCTCAATGTTGAGCCCCAAGCCATTGCGCGCCTCGCGCCGGTGGATTGTGTAGTCATGGCTGCCGGATTCGCTGCAAAGGAAGGAAATGACCTTGTCAATGTTAGATTCGTCAGTGACTTGGGCCTTTATCAGCTTTCGGGCGAGCATCTGAATCTGACTCTTCGAGCGAAACACTGCACCGAGAACCAGCGGATGGATTTTGTCGCTCATGTGATTGAGCAGCGAAGCCAAATTCGCCTCGTCGTTGATGTTCAAATCCTTTTTCGCCAAATCCAAATAACCACTGACGGACTCGACACTGACTGAATACCGTGAGTCGGGCGATGCTCCAGCAATCTGCGGATTCAGAGGTGTCGTGATGCTCGGATCAATCGGCCCTAACGTGGCTTGCTTGGTCATCACGATCGTGTTTGCGCCGAGGCTCATCAAAGTCCCGGCACTGTGAGCCTTTGACGGAATGATGACCTCAAGCTCGTCGCAGAACTGGCGAATCAGATTGACCAAGCTCCAAGCGGCCAACGTATTTCCGCCGCGCGTGTAAAGGTAGAGGCTGATCTTTTTGACGACGCCAATCAGGTCCAAGTGATTGACGAATTTATCGTAAACTTCAGAAGAAATCTGAGTCTCCATCCCCGGGCGGTCGCCAGTGACATAGACGAGCACCTTGGATTTTCGTGCAGCCTCCAGCTCGGCATACATGATTTTCCGTTGGGAATACATTCAGATTGCGCAGTGATTATCAAATTCGTGGTGGCGAGGCAAACCGTTAATTTGTCCCCGCCAGTTCCTCCTCGAAATCCACGATCTCCTTCATCTGGGTGAGAAACCAGCGATCAATCTTGGTCAGGTCGAAAACCTCATCGAGCGTGAAGCCGGCACGGAGGGCGTGGCGGATGAAGAAGATGCGCTCGGCGTTGGGCACGCTCAGTTTGCGGCTGATGACGTCGCGCGGGAGGATGTCGCGGTCGCCATAGACGTCCGCGCCGATGCGCCAGGGTTTGCCGTCGCCGCCCAGGCCGCTGCGGCCAATCTCCAGCGAACGCAGACATTTTTGCAGGCTTTCCTTGAACGTGCGGCCAATGCTCATGGCTTCGCCCACGCTCTTCATCTGCGTGTTCAGCGTCGGGTCGGCTTGCGGGAATTTCTCGAAGGCGAACCGCGGGACTTTAACCACCACGTAGTCAATCGTCGGCTCGAAGCTCGCGGGCGTTTCGCGCGTGATGTCGTTGCGGATTTCGTCGAGCAGGTAGCCGATGGCGAGTTTGGCGGCGATCTTCGCGATGGGGAAGCCGGTGGCCTTGGACGCAAGCGCGGAGCTGCGGCTCACGCGCGGGTTCATCTCGATGATGACCATGCGGCCATTCTCCGGGTTGACGCCAAACTGGATGTTCGAGCCGCCGGTCTCGACGCCCACGGCGCGGATCACGGCGAAGCTCTGGTCACGCATGATCTGGTATTCCTTGTCGGTCAGCGTCTGCGCCGGGGCGACGGTGATGCTGTCGCCGGTGTGGATGCCCATCGGGTCGAAGTTCTCGATGGAGCAGATGATGACGCAGTTGTCGGCTTTGTCGCGCATCACTTCCATCTCGTATTCCTTCCAACCGAGCAACGATTCCTCGATGAGGATTTCGGTGACGGGCGAGAGGTCGAGACCGCGCTTGGCGAGTTCTTCAAACTCCTCGCGGTTGTAAGCGATGCCGCCGCCCGTGCCGCCGAGCGTGTAGGCCGGGCGAATGATCAGCGGAAAGCGACCGATCTTCTCGGCAATGGCGCGAGATTCCTCCAATGTATGCGCAACACCGCTGATCGGAACATCGAGCCCGATGGAAAGCATGAGGTCCTTGAAGACGAGGCGGTCCTCGCCCTTCTCAATGGCCTCGGCGTTCGCGCCGATCATCTCGACGCCGTATTTCTTCAGCACGCCGCTGCGATGCAACGCCATGGCGGTGTTCAACGCCGTCTGGCCGCCGAGGGTGGGGAGGAGAACCAGTTTATGTGGAACTGCGGGCGGGACGCCCGCAGCACGTTGCTCGGGCACGCCGAGCCGTTTCAGTTCCTCGATTTCCCGGGCGATGATCTTCTCGACGCATTCGGGCGTGATGGGTTCGATGTAGGTGCGGTCGGCGAACTCCGGGTCGGTCATGATGGTGGCCGGGTTGGAGTTCACGAGGATGACGCGGTAGCCTTCCTCCCGGAGCGCCTTGCAGGCTTGCGTGCCGGAATAATCGAATTCGCACGCCTGCCCGATGATGATCGGGCCGGCGCCGATAATGAGAACGGAATGGATGTCAGTGCGCTTCGGCATACTCGCGGGCCAGAATAAAGCCGATTCGCTCCGGGATGTCATGGAATTTCGGCGTTCAGAAATGGGGCAGACGAGCGTTCCAGCCCCGGCATGTCGGCGCCGCTCGAATCCCCAGCCACCCGGGCGATGTCTTCAATCGTGCGTCCGGTCGCCGCGGCCACGCGGCATCGCCATTCCGCAGGCGTCACCGGAATCGGAATGGCACGACAGGACTGCTCCAAGTCGGCGACACGCCAGAGATTGGGGAAGTCCCGGCACTGTTGCGGTTTCACGGATTGCACGGCGCAGTCGTTGCCTTGCAGAAACACACATTCGCCATTGGGCTTCTCCTGCAACGCCAGTCCACGACGATCCGAGCTCAACCGCGTGAACCGCTGGATGAAGTCAAACTCGCTGAGTCGCAGAAAAGCAGCGAGGCGCGGAATCTCCGTGTCAGTGAGCCGCACCTGTCCCGGCCAGCGGCAACAGGCGGTGCAACGCTGGCATTGGTAGAAAGCGGGCATCGTTGAGTGAAATCGGGCCTGGATACGGCTAAGGACTGGCAAAGCTCTGCCCCGGCTTGAGCGGGTGGCCGGCGAGGAACTCCGCAGCGCTCATGCGCCGCCCCCCCTCGCGTTGCACCGTCAGCAAGCGTAGCGATTCCACACCAGATCCAACGATGATGCCCGTCTTTTCCACCGCCAAGATTTGACCCGCCGAGCCGTGCTGGCCGACGACCTCCGCCTCCCAAACCTTCAGCAGGAACGGCTTGGGTTCGGCAGGCAGACTGGTGAATGCACCCGGCCAAGGGGTAAACGCACGCAAGCGATTCCAAATCGTCCGCGCCGGCAACTGCCAGTCAATCCGCCCATCCTCTTTCGTGATCTTGGGCGCGTAGCTTACGCCATCCACGGGTTGCGGCCGTGGCGTCACGGTCCTTGCCACCAGAGCCGGGAGCATTTCCGCGAGCAACTCGGCGCTCAACTGCGCCAAGCGGTCGTGCAGCGTCTGAGCGTTGTCGCCGGCCCGGATCGGCGTCGTCCGTTGCGCCAGGATGCCGCCCGTGTCCATGCCGGCGTCCATCTGCATCAGCGTGACGCCGGTTTCCGTGTCCCCGTTGGCGATGGCCCACTGGATGGGCGCCGCGCCGCGATACTTCGGCAGCAGCGACGTGTGAAGGTTCACGCAACCGAGCGGCGGCAGATCCAGGATCGCCGGCGGCAGAATTTGGCCGTACGCCATGACCACGGCAAGGTCGGGCCGAAGCGCGGCCAGCTCTGCCAGAAACTCTGGCCGCCGCGCGCGTTCGGGCTGAAGCACCGGGAGGCCCCTGGCCTTCGCTAGCTGCTTGACCGCGCACGGCTGGATTTTGAGGTCGCGGCCTTTAGGACGGTCCGGCTGCGCCACCACTGCCACGACGCTCACACCGGGCTGGGCGAGGAGCGCGGCGAGACTTGGGCAGGCGATCTCCGCCGTGCCCATGAAAGTAACCCGCAAGTTCTGCACAAACTCAGGCAATCGCAAAACCGCGCCGGGCAAAAGCAAAAAGTCCGCGTTGCTTTGTTCATCGGCGTTGCCGAACCCAGGACCAATCTGCCGAAGGGAATTAAAGCCGCACGGGTGTGGGCCGGGTGCCCTCACCCGGCGTCCCCATCGGGTCCATGGTCAGAATTGCCGGGCGGCTCGCCCCCGTGCTTGACCCCTTCCACCGCCTCTGCGAGCTTCCGCCGGTCATGCGAGCGATGCAGAAACTTGTGGTCCCATCGCCAAGCCGCTTCACGGATCAGTGCGGCGCGCGAAGCACGGCCTCCGAACCTCTCACGTCGGGCTGGGAGACGAGGTGGCGTCGCTCGCTGCGGGCCTTGCTGCAACTGCTCGCCCTCCTGACGGCAACTCTGCCAACGCAAGTCACGACCGCAGGCGTCGTCACTTGGGAAGTGGACCCCACAGTCAGTTACCTTCGCCTGACCATTCCAGACCAGAGCGTCGCCGTCACCAATGTTGGCAACATCACCATCCGCATGCGCGACGCGAACAGCACCTCGCAATGGACGGACGCGGGCGGACGCCGGGCCGCTCTCGCGGGCGTGCTGGTGACGGACTACACGGAGGCCCCTTCGATCCGATTCCTCGGCGGAGCGCACGACCTGTGGGCGCTGGAAGCCGCGAGTCTTCGTCCCAATCCGACCGCGTGGGACACCGCGACGGCCAGCTACACCAACACCACTTCCGCGCCTGCGGCGTTGGGCGGCCGGGTGCGGGGAACGTATCTTATTGCCACCTTTGACGCCGCGTTCCTGGCCTTTCGCGCCGTCCGGCTCGATATCACCAACGCGGCGCCCGGCGACATCGCCCTCACCAACGGCGCTTTTGCCTCCCACACCACCTGTTGCGGCATCCAATCGGCGCTGGTGGACGTGGACGGGCTCGAGTTGCCATTGGGCTTGGGGCAGCCCATACCGGACGTGCTCCACGCGAGCCTGTCTCCGATGGTGCAAACCAACGCGGCCGGCGGCAGCATTACGAATCTGGGGGGCTCGCTCCACAAGTTGACCTACCCGATCAATCTCCCGGATCTCGCCATCAACCTGGGCGACACGGCCATCGCCGGGTCCGCCGCCGGCCTGATCGTGGCCACGGCGGTGATTCCACCGCCTGCGCCGCCGCCAACGCTCAGCGTGCGAAGGCAGGGTGCCGCCATCGTGCTGGCGTGGCCCACGAACGCAACGGGTTTCGCGCTGGAATACGCGACGCAGTTGCCGACGATGAACTGGTTTCCAGCCTCGCCTCTCCCGGTGGTGGTCAATGGTGAAAACATCGTCACGAACTGGATGACGCCGGGCGCCGCCTTCTATCGCCTCCGCAAACCGTAGCGACCGAAGAGCCTCCGCGTCGCGCGGAGAATCAAGACCGTCCGCACCGAAACTCGTGCCAGAGTCTCGGCACCGAAAAACAGATTCCTTGCGAACCATAGACTTGTGCCTACACTGGCGACTCGGGCTGTGGCGGAAAACCAGCCTGACACAACGAACAAAACCGCATGACACCAGAGCTTTCAGCGTTTGCCGCGCGACTGCGCGAGTCCTTTCTGGACCGCGACTGGTCACCAGCCGCAGCACCCGAGAGTCCGGCGGCCCAGGAACCACAGCAAACCATCCCATTGGTCCTCCCCATGAACCTCGGCGTGGCGGCGCTCTGCCGAGACGCCGCTACGGTTCAGGTGGCCAAGGCGCGAAGCCTTCGCGGAAGTCTCCCCACAGATTCAAAGCGGCCCACGGATGCGCAGTTTCCGTCGCGGTCTCCGTCCTTGGACGCTTCGAATCCTTGGATTGCCCGAACCAGCGGCGAGACTCCGACGCACGCCGCTCATGCCCAGAGCAAGCTCTCTCCGTTCGAAGGCTCGGCGGGCGCGGAGCGGACACGCTCCGAAGACGACTTCTCCGCCCTGGCAATGGAGTTGTTCCGGCTTCAGTTCGCTCACAACCCGGTTTACCGGCGTGTTTGCGAGGCAATCGGGGTGTCGCCCGCAACCGCGGGCCGATGGCAGGAGATCCCCGCCGTCCCCACCACCGCCTTCAAGGACTTCGACCTCACCTGTCTGCCGCCGCCGGAGCGCACGCATGTCTTCCATTCCAGCGGGACGACGGCGCAACGCCCCAGCCGGCATTTCCACTGCGCCGAATCGCTGGCCGTGTATGAAGCGTCGCTCTGGCCGTGGTTCGCGCGGCATGTCTTGCCCGAGCGCGCACCTTCGGTCTCAAGTCCGCAATGGGCGTTCCTCACCCCGCCGCCCGAGCAAACCCCGCATTCTTCTCTCGTTCACATGCTCGAAACCGTGCGGCGGCGCAGTCGCGCGCCGGAGTCGGCGTTCGTCGGGTTGGCGGATGACGCGGGAGGATGGACGCTGGACTTGGACGCGACGCTGGCCGCGCTGCGGCGCGCGAACGACACACCCTGTCCGCTGGTCTTGCTGGGAACAGCATTCGCGTTCGTGCATCTGGTGGATGCCCTGGCCGACAGGAAGCTGAGTTTCACACTCCCTCCGGGGTCGCGCGTCATGGAAACGGGCGGCTACAAGGGCCGCTCGCGCTCGCTGCCCAAAGCGGAACTGCATGCCCTGATCACCGAGAAGCTCGGCATTCCGCCGTCGAGAATCGTCTGCGAATACGGCATGAGCGAGTTGAGTTCACAAGCGTATGACGGTGCGCTCAACGGCCCGCAACTCGCAAGCGGTCCGCGCGAAAACGATTCCCCTCCCCTGCCCTCCCTCGACCGTCACTTCCACTTCCCACCCTGGGCACGCGCGCAAGTCATCTCGCCGGAAACCGGTCGGGAGGTGGCGGACGGCGAAACGGGTTTGATTCGCGTGTTCGACTTGGCGAATGTCTGGTCCGTGATGGCGGTGCAGACGGAAGACTTGGGCGTGCGGCGCGGCGACGGCTTTGAACTTCTCGGCCGGGCGACGCGCGCGGAACCCCGCGGCTGCTCGCTGCAGGCGGTCTAGCAGTTGCCCGCGCCGCCACTGAAATGAGCACCGCCGCCCAACACAAGACCCGGACGCTGGGGTTCGTGAGCCTGCTGCACGGCTTCACGCATCTCTACCACGTGGCGCTGATGCCACTCTATTTGCTCATGCAACGCGACTTTGGCTTCGCGAGCGTGGGCCGGGCAACCTCGTTGGTCACGGTGTTGATGCTGGCCTACTTCGTGCCGAGCTTCGCCCTGGGCGTGCTGGCCGACCGGTGGAACCGCCGCAAGCTGCTGGGCTGGGGGCTCGCGATCAACGGACTCGGTTTCGTCGGGCTGGCGCTCTCGCCGAATTACGCCTGCGCGGTGGCGTCCGTGATTCTTGCGGGCATCGGGGGCAGTTTTTATCACCCGGCGGCGACGGCCATGCTGGCGCGGCTGTTTCCGGTCAACACCGGTCGCGCGCTGGGCATTGCAGGCATTGGCGCGAGTGTTGGTTTCTTCTGCGGACCACTCTTCACCGGTTGGCGGGCAGGTGCGCTGGAAGCGGCACGGGGCGCCGCGGCGTGGCGCGTGCCGGTCCTCGAATTGGGCGTTGCCGGCATTGTGGCCGCCGCCTTGTTTGCTTGGTTTTCCCAAGACGCGGAACCCACCGCGCCCGAGCCGTCACAGACCCGCCCGCCGGTGCCCATGTTCCCCACCGGCGCGCTGTGGCTTTGGTTTCTCGCGGCGGCGCTGCTGTTCAGCCTCCGCGACTTCGCGGCTGGGAGCATGTGCAGCCTCAGTTCCCTGTTCCTGCAAAACGCCCAAGGCTACAACACGGGTCGGGCCGGGTTCGCGTTGAGTTGGATCTTCCTGGCCGGCGTGATCAGCAATCCGCTCTTCGGCCACCTGAGCGATCGGGGACGGAAACGCTGGATCACCGCCGTTCTGCTCGCCGCGGCGATGATCGCCGTCGCGTTTCCCCATCTGCCGGCGGGGTGGGCCGTTCCGGCGTTCTTCGCCTACGGTTTCTTTTTCAACGCCAACTTCCCCATGATCGAGGCCGAGCTCATGCAATCCGTGCCGGACGCGGTGCGCGGGCGCGTGGTGGGCCTGTTCATGACCATTGGCGGCTTCTTCGGCAATTTGTCGCACTGGGTGGTGGGAGACGCCGTGCGCCGCATGGGCGACGGGGCACAGCGCCCGGCCAGTTACGCGTTCCTTTACTTCGCGCTCGCCGCCTTGATGCTGCTCGCCCTGTCCGGATTGCCTTGCCTCCACGCGTTGCGGCGGCGCGAACACCTCGACGCCTCGGTCCTGACTGCCTTCCCCGTCCCACAAAACAAATTCCCGTGAACCTGCCCAACTACTTCCTCGCCGACCTGCCGCCGGAGGCCGTGCTGACCAGCAAGCTGATCGCGGAGGCTTGCCAAGCCTTGAAGCGCAACCGCGCTGATTATCTGGCCGGACGTTCCACGCGCGCCATGGTCCAGTTGCTTGATCGCGTCGCCCGAAGCTGGCTCGACGCCGAGTATCCCTTGCGGAAGCTGGCACTGGAGAAAGGACCGCAGGCGCTAGGTTTTTCCCGCGAAACGCTCGCCGGCGGACTGGAGGGGTTCTTCCGGCAGATCACAACGGAGAATCTGAACGCGTTGCTCGCGCAGGACCTCGGTCATGTTGGGGCGCTGGACCGGCCGGTGACGACGAGCGACGAGCCGGGAACCCGCCGGCTGGCAATGGCCGTCGGGCCGGAGTTCCTGGTCCACGTGGCGGCGGGCAACATACCGAATCCCACGCTGACCAGCATGGTGTTGGGCCTGCTGACGCGTTCAGCGCAATTCGTGAAATGCGCCAGCGGCGCGGCGCTGTTGCCGCGCTTGTTCGCGCACTCGATTTACGAGGCCGATCCCAAACTGGGCGCGTGTCTGGAAGTCGCTGAGTGGCGCGGGGGCAATGCGCCCCTGGAGGAGGCCCTGTTTGCCGAGGCGGATTGCGTCACGGCTACGGGCTCTGACGAAGCGTTGGCCAGCATTCGGTCCTGGGTGCCGGCCCCAACTCGCTTTCTGGGCTACGGCCATCGCGTGAGTTTCGGTTTCATCGCTGGCGAGGCGTTGTCGGGCGCCGCAGTGCGCGAAACGGCCGCCGCGGCGGCGGAGGACGTGACGGCGTGGGATCAACTCGGCTGCCTGTCCCCGCAGGTGATTTACGTGGCGCCCGGAGCGGGCCTGGGAGCGGAACAGTTTGCCGCGTTGCTGGCCGAGGCCCTGGCGGACCGTGAGCGAAGCCATCCGCGCGGCGGCGTCTCGACGGACATCGCCGCCACCATCGCGTCGCGCCGCGCGTTCTATGCCGTGCGCGCCGCGCACTCCGACGCCACGCGGCTGTGGCAAAGCCGGGATTCGACGGTCTGGACGGTCGTTTTCGAGGCGGACGCGCGATTCCAAACGTCGTGCGGCCACCGCTGGGTTTACGTGAAACCCGTCCGAAAC
>CAZJTM010000188.1:0-12694 GCA_964548925.1 uncultured Verrucomicrobiota bacterium
CGGCAGGTCTGGCAGACTTTCGATGGCAGACAGTTCAGGTACCTGCAGCTTGTCATCCGCAAGGCCGACCGCGAACCGGTCAAACTCCACAAGGTGGCGGCCGTCAGCCACGAATATCCGGCCCATAGACGCGGTCGTTTTGAATGTAGCGACAAGACGCTCACGGATCTCTGGAAGGCGGGAGAGAACACCATCTTTCTGCATCTGGAGGACACGCTGGTTTGCGACGCGACACGCGAACGGGCGCAGTATCCGATCATGACGACCCTGGAAACCGCGGTTTATGCGCTTTACCCGATCTATGGCGATGCCGCCATGGCCTCCAAAATGTATGGCGCCACAGCCCGAATGCAGCTTGCCGACGGCCATTTTCCCGTCATGAGCGGCTCGGGTGGAACGACCGCGACCGGGCTGCCCAAGTCCCGCGTTCCCTACGGTCGCATCAGTCTGTCCGGCTATCCCAATGCCAGTTTCGGGTACGTGTTCGGCCTCTACACTCACTACCTGGAAACCGGCGATGTGGAGTTGGTGGAGCGGTTGTATCCCTCTGTCCTGAAGCTGGCCGGTTTTTTTGAGATGCACGCGGACCATCGGGGTCTGCTGGAAAACCTGCCGCAGGTCAACTGGATGGACTGGACCGGTCACGAACTTCGCGGGATCAATCTCTGGAACAATGCAAGCTGGGCGCGGATGCTGGAGATCGTTGTCGAACTGGGAAAAGTCATCGGGATTGACTACCGCCGTGAACATTGGCTGACGTTGTCCCGGAACATCAAGCAATTCCTCCGGGACAATCACTGGAATGAGCAGGAGGGCCTGTTCACGGACAGCGTGATGGATGCTCGTCAGTCGCCGGTTTATTCCGAACTGAGTAACGCGGGAGCGCTGTTGTTTGGTGTCGCCGATCAGCATCAAGCCGGCGCCATCGTCAAGAATCTGAGGGAAGGACGACCACACGTCGTCAAGGCCTCGCCGTTGACCTTCTATTATCTGACGGAAAGTTTGATCGCCGCCGGGGCTTCCGATTTCGCCTGGGAATATCTGAGCAGCCGTTTTGCGCCCGTCATGGGCGGTTCGGATTTTCCGACGATTCCCGAAGGATGGGCCGAGCAGAAGAATACCGGCGCCAGCAAAAGCCACATTCATTCGAGCGGCTGCGGTTTGGTCATGAGCTTGTCCCGTCACGCTCTCGGGGTGTATCCGGCCAAACCGGGCTTTGAAGAATGTCGCATTGCCCCCCAGCCCGGCCATCTGACCTGGGCCAGAGGCGTGTATCCCTCCCCCAAAGGGGACATCAAAGTGGATTGGCGAAGGAGCGGCGGTGACTTCACCCTGAAGGTGGATTTGCCTGCGAACCTGAAGACGGTGCTGGTTGTTCCGGCTGAATTTACCGGTCCAGATTACACCTGCGTGCTCGATGGAAAAACGGTCAACGCCAAGGCTGGCATTGATCTGACATCCGTTTCACATGTCTTGAAATGCACCCCAAAGAACTAGCCGGCAACCGATTGGTCCTGGCGCGGCTGACGCCGCAACCACTGGCTTTGGAGTGCGCGGACTTGTCCGCGCCTTCCGCAGGCGACTTGTCGCCGTCGAGCGCGGATGCTGCCCCGATGGTTCTTCCCGGGCCGCTGAACGCGGCCCGGCTTTGGCGACAAGTCGCCAAAGCAAACAAAGCGGTGACAAGTCACCGCACTCCAAATCTTTGTCGTTCCTGCGCGAAGTTGCATGATTGTAGTATGGATGCTCAAATCGGCAGAACGCAATGGGTCGCGCCGAAACGCGGCGCGACTCATGGACGCTGGGGAATGAAGCCACGAAGCAAAGTGGCCGAATGATGAAAACCCGGCCAAATCGAATCTGTTTCTGGCTGACACCAGTGTTGGCGTGGTTGGTCATTGGCTGCTCCCACGTTGCTCAACCGCCTGCCTCCGCCGACTCCAAAATTCCCACCGTGATTTTCGACACGGACATCGGCTCGGATTGCGATGACGCGGGAGCGATGGCCACGATGCACGCCTTGGCCGATGCGGGCGAGTTGCGCATCCTGGGTGTCATTTTCAGCAGCGGGCGCGTGAAGCACGGCGTCGGTGTATGCGATGCCATCAACAGCTACTACGGACGCGGCAATCTGCCGCTGGGCCAATACAAGCGCGACGACGTGGGCGACCCCACTGACTCGTATTCCAGCGCCATCGCCACCAACACCGCACGATTCGGCCACGACGTTGTGGACGACGCGCCGGAACTTGTTTCCGTTTACCGCAAGCTGCTGGCGTCGCAGCCCGATCACAGCGTCACGCTCCTGACGGTGGGCCATCCGCACGGCCTCGTGCATTTGATGCGCGACCCGCGCGGGATGGAATTGATTCGCCAGAAGGTGACGCGCTGGGTCGCAATGGGCATGGGCGGCTGGAACTTCGAGCAATGCGGCATGGCGGCCTATTGCCAGGAACTGCTCCAGCGCTGGCCGCTGCCGTTCTACATCTCACCCGCCGGCGAGGAGATCATCACGGGCAACCGCCTGCTGCCCAAAACGCCGGAGACGAATCCCGTCCGTGAGGCCTATCGCTTGTGGCGCACCGCGCTGAAGGATGGCCGCTCCAGTTGGGATCAGGTCGCCACGTTGTTTGTCGCGCGTCCTGAATTGTTCAACGTGCAAAGCCGTGGTCGCGTCGAGTGGTCGGCGAAAGGGCACATCGTGTGGAACGCGGACGTGGACAACCCCAATCACTTCCTCGTGACGCCGAAACTGTCCAATACGGAAATGGCCGACCTCATCGAGGAACTGATGGCGCGTCCGCCCAAGGCGCGGGCCGCATCAGGAAGAGACAGTTCGCGCGTGAGCGATGCGGAGGAGCGACTGGTGGCAGGGTTTATGTCGCCGCCCGATGAATCAAAACCCTGGTGTTACTGGTGGTGGCTCAATGGCGCGGCCAGCCCGGAAGGCATCACGCACGACTTCGAGGCGATGCGCAAACAGGGCATTGCCGGGGCGCTGCTCTTCGACGGTGGCCAGGCGGGGCCGGAGGCGCCGCGCGGGCCACCCTTCATGAGCGAGGAGTGGCGCGCGCTTTTCCGGCACGCCGTGCGGGAGGCGGATCGTTGCGGCATCGCGCTGGGGGTGAACTTGTGCAGCGGCTGGAACGCGGGCGGACCGTGGGTGACGCATGAGCACGCGGCCAAGAAACTGGTTTCCGCGCGGACGATGGTCAAAGGCCCGGGCCGGGTGAGGCTGGCGTTGCCGAAACCGCCAACCACGGAAGGATTCTATCGGGACGTCGCGGTGCTGGCGTCGCCCGTTTCGGCGGACGCGGTTGGAGACGGCAACCTCACCTCCGGTTTACAGTATCAGCGTTACGGGCCTCTGTATCCGTTGCCGGAACGAGCGGAGTTCCTGCACTTGGACTTCGCCGAGCCGCAGGCCGTGGCGGGCGTGTTCGTGAAATCGTACCCAGACGGCGGCCCCAAGGAGATCATCCTGGAATGTTCTGACGACGGGCGGAATTTTCGCGGGATCAGGCATCTGGCGCTCCAACCGCGCGATGAGGTTACGGTGGCGTTCGACGAGGTGCGCGCGAAACATTTTCGCGTGGCGTTCCCGGCCGTGCATCCTCCCCAGGAAGGCGCGAGTGGAAACGAGTTGGTGGTCGAGATCGCGTTGTTGTTGAAGGAGCAACTGGCGACCGGAAAACCACCGTCGCCCCTCATCTGGAACCGCACCGGCGCGATGGAGTTGACGAAGCACGTGGATGAAAACGGAGAACTGGATTGGGATGCGCCGGCGGGAAACTGGCAGGTGTTGCGCATCGGCAGCACGCTGCATGGCAGCATGACCCAATGCCCCGGTGGCGGACCTGCCGGGTTGGAGATTGACCCGATGAGCGCGGAGGCGATGGACACGCATTTCGCCGAGACCGGCGCGAAACTCATTGCGGACGCCGGGCCGCTCGCGGGCCGGGCCTTGCAGTATTTCCACATTGATAGCTGGGAACTCGGCCAGCCGACGTGGACGCCGCGGATGCGCGAGGAGTTTCAGCGCCGGCGCGGATATGATCCGGTGTCCTGGCTGCCGGCCGTGCTCGGCCAGACCGTGGACAATGCCGGGGCGACCCGCAAATTTCTCCAGGACTACCGTCGCACTGCGGCGGATCTGGTGGCGGCCAACTATTATGGCCGGTTGCGCGAATTGACGCGGCAAGGCGGCTTGCGCGGCACACACCCGGAATCCGCCGGGCCGTATTTTTCGCATTGGATTGACGGGCTTCAGTGTCTGGGCATCAACGACGTGCCGATGGGCGAGTTTTGGAAACGCAACCGCGAACCGGATGGCCCCATCACGCTCCACCACAACCCAAGCCTCAAGCAAGCCGCCAGTGCCGCGCACATCTACGGCAAGCGCGATTGCCAGGCCGAAGCCTTCACTTCCTTGGCGGACGACTGGACCGACGATCCTTGGAGCATGAAGGACATCGGCGACGCCGCCTTCTGCGAAGGACTCACCCGCCATGTGCTGTGTTTTTGGGTCCACCAGCCGATGCTTGACGCCAAGCCGGGATTCCAGTGGGCGCACGTCGGCACCCACTTCGACTCCAACCTAACCTGGTGGCCCATGAGCGGCGCGTGGCTGACCTATCTGGCCCGCTGCCAGCATTTGCTCCGGCAGGGGCTGTTCGTGGCCGACTTCGCCTATCTGTTGGACGAGGCCATTCCCAGTTTTAGCTCCCCGCGTCCCCAGCAACAACCGGCCCGGCCAGCGGGTTTCGATTACGACGTCCTCAACGCGGAAGTGCTGTTGACCCGCGCCACCGCCCAACAAAGCCGGCTGACGTTACCCGACGGCATGAGCTACCGTTACCTCGTCTTGCCGCACGTGTCCGACGCCATCCTCTCACCCGCGACGTTGAAAAAGATCAATGAGTTGGCCGAAGCTGGCGTGACCGTCATCGGCCCCAAAACTCTCGCCGGAAGAGTCGCCAGGTTGCGCGAAGGCCAGTTGGATGCCGTGACCCGCGCCGACGGACTGGCGCCGGACATCGAGTTCCGCGATACCCCGGCCGGTTCGAGCTTCGATTGGATTCATCGTCGTGATGGCGCGACCGACATCTATTTCCTCAGCAACCAATCGGCGCGCGACGCCACCGCCCAAGTCGCGTTCCGTGTCGCCGGGAAAGAACCCGAACTGTGGGACGCTGTCACGGGTCAGATTCGCGACCTGCCTGATTGGCGGGAGGAGCATGGCCGGACCCTTGTGCCCTTGCAGTTCGCGCCGCGGCAAAGTTGGTTCGTGGTGTTTCGAAAAGCGACGCCCTCGAATCGCGGCGCGGCGCGCGGCAATTTCCCGAAGTTGACGGCGGTGCGGGAACTGACCGGCGCGTGGACGGTGGCGTTCGATTCAAAATGGGGCGGACCTGAACGAACCACATTCGAAAAGCTCGAAAACTGGACGACCCGGCCGGAAGCGGGCATCCGTTACTACTCCGGCACGGCGGCGTACCGAACGGCCTTTGAATTCAAAGACGGGCAATCACCCTCCGCGATCTATCTCGATTTAGGCGTGGTGAAGGACGTCGCTCGGGTCCGCCTCAATGGTCACGATCTTGGCGTTGTCTGGACGGCGCCGTGGCAGGTGGAGATCACTGACGCGTTGAAACCCGGTGCGAACGAACTGGAGATCGAAGTGGCCAGCCTCTGGCCCAACCGGTTGATCGGCGACGCCGCCCTGCCAAAGGAGCAGCGGTTCACGGTCACAAACGTCCGCACCTACGACACGATGACCAGCGGCACCTATGGCTGCAAAACGTGCGAGGAACGCAAGCGCACCGGCAAGCCCGCCGCGCTGCTCGCCTCCGGCCTGCTCGGCCCGGTGCGGATTCTGGCGGACGCGGGATCTCGATGAACCTTGGAACGTCGCCGCAACGTAGCGATGATTGGAACGCAACATGAACCAAACGAACGGAACAGAATGAATCGCCGTGAATTCTTGACGAAAACCGCGCTGACCGCAGGCGCAACGTGCGTCGCGCCGCTGGTTCTTCCGAGTCGCGTTTTCGGCAGCAGCCAGCGTCCTTCCCCCGCGAATCGCATCACCATCGGCGTCATCGGCTGCGGCCGGCAAACCGCCTACGCCAACATCCCCGGCTTCCTCCAGGAGCCGGATGCGCAGATCGTCGCGGTGTGCGACGTAGATTCCTGGCGCATGGAAAAAGCGAAGAAGCAGGTCGAGGATTTCTACGCCAAACGGACCGACGCCGGCACGTTCAAGGGCTGCGCCGTGTTCGCCGACTGGCGCGACCTCATCGCGCGCAAGGACATTGACGCCGTGATGATCGCCACGCCGGATCATTGGCACGTCATTCAGGCCATCGCCGCGCTCAAGGCCGGCAAGGACGTCGCCTGCGAAAAGCCGCTCACCCGCAGCATCGCCGACGGACGCCGCCTGGCCGATTTGGTGAAGAAGACCAAACGCGTCTTCCGCACCGACAGCGAATTCCGCAGCCTCCGTTCCTATCATCAGGCCGCGCAACTGGTGCGCAACGGCAAGATTGGCCGGTTGCAGACGATCTTGAGCGCGTTGCCCCAGACCAAGGATTGGCTCTATGCGCGCGAACCAGAAATGCCCGTGCCGCCGGAATTGAATTATTACCTGTGGCTCGGCCCGGCACCGAACAAGCCTTACACCGAAAACCGGGTTCACCCCCGCCACGACCTCAAAGGCCGGCCCGGCTGGCTGAGCATTCGCGATTACGCCGACGGTATGATGGCCAACTGGGGCGCGCACATGAACGACATCGCCATGTGGGCCAATAACACCGAGCACATCGGCCCCATCGAGATCGAAGCCACCGGCAAGTATCCTCCGCCGGGCAGTTTCTGGGACGTGATTCAGGATTTTGAGGCGCATTTCCTTTTTGCGAACGGTGTGCGCCTGACCTGCAATATCGCCGAGCCGCTGCTGCGCTTCGAGGGCACGGAGGGCTGGATCGCGGTCCGCTATCCGACCGAAATCAGCGCGAGCGACGACGCGTTGCTCGCCTGGAAGCCTGGATCAAATGACATGGTCCTGCCATTCAAGAAAAGCGAGAAGCGCGATTTCTTGGACGCGGTGAAGTCGCGCCAGCAGCCGATGTATGATGCCGAGGCCGGCCACCGCAATGCGTCGTTATCGCACCTCGCCCTCGCGGCGATAGATTTGGGCCGCAAGCTCAGGTGGGATCCCGTCGCGGAGAAAGTCATCGGCGACCGCGAAGCCAACAAGCATCTGCGTCCAAAACCGCAGCGTGCCCCGTGGCGATCTTGGTGAACTCAGTATCTTCCCAACAAACAGAGCCTGCGAGCGGGTGACTGATTTCATGAATCTGCAAGCCTCTCGCCATACTCGCCGCCGATTTTTGACCCGGCTGACCGCCGGGGCAACCGGAGTCGCTTTGACGGCTGGCCTGGGCGAGGGGTTTGCCGCTGATGCCGCCAATTCAAAGCGCGGGTTTCAGCGACGCGGGTTTTATCTGCACGGTTGTTGGGTGATGAATGATCCCTTCGCCGTGCGGTCCTGGGAGCGGGTGGATTTCGCCGCCATGTTCCGCCTGCTGCGGCATATCGGATACAACGCCGTGATGCTCTGGCCAACGCCCGAAACCGCGCCCATGCCGCTTTCCGCAAAGGATGCCGCCACGTTGCGCGGCTATCGTCCGGTGATTGATGATGCCAAGGCGGCGGGCTTGGAATGTTGGTTCACTTACTGTCCGAATGTCATTTCCACGGAAGAAGTCCGTTCGTTGCCCTGGAAGGAGCGCAGTTTGTATGCCTCCACGCAGGTCATCCGGCTCTCGGATGACGCCCGCGCCAAAGACTACCTCCAACATCGGCAGGCCGTCCTGCGGCTCCTCGATAACGCGGATGCGTTCGTGGTGATTGACGGCGATCCGGGCGGTTACGTCGGCGCGCCGGTTGAGGAGTATCTGCGCATTTTGAAGAACGATCAGCAGGCCGTTCCGGGCAAACGCGTCATCCCCTGGCTGTGGAACGGGTGGGGGCGGGACACTTCGGGCGGTTACTGGCGCACGCCAGTGGCGCCCACGGTCCGCGCCTCGTTGGAAGCGTTGAAGCAGCAGATGACCGGCGACTGGGAATTGCTGCCCGGTCGCAGTCACCGCGAAGGCTGGGCGAACGGACGCGTGCCGGTGGCTGAGACCGAAAAGGCCGGCCTGCTGCCGCGCTCGACGATCCTTTGCTACGAAGCCATTGAGTTTGAGCCGACGCCGCCGGCCGCCGTGCTTCAGTTTGATCTCATCCGGCAGGTGTTGAAGCAGGAAAGTCAGCTTTCGGCCGCCGCCCGTGGCGTGTTTGGCAATGGCCAGACGCCCGTGCTTGTCCTGCCCAATCTCTACTTCTTCGGACGCGGCGCGGCGGACCTGAGCTACTTGGACAAGCCGGACAACGAAGTGCTCGCCGACCTCGCGCGCGAATTGGGCGATTCATCGGGCGCTTTGGTGGCCGCTTGGTCCTGCTTGAAACTCTCGCTGGCCGAACTCCCCGCCGACCTTGCCGGCAAAGTGCGTGCGCTCAAGCTCGACACTGATTTCGCGAAATCCATCCCCGGCGGACCGAAACGCTACGCGGAGATTTTGGCCGCTCAAGTGGAGTCGCGACGGACCTTGCTCGAAGCCGTCGCCGGACAACCTGATACCAAAACGCAGGCGGCGGACAGCATTGCCAAAGGCGCCGCGGCATTGCTGCGATGGTGGCAGGTTCATCGCTATGTCGGCACGGGCCGGGCGGGCGACCCATTCCAATGGGCCTTCGTCCATCCCAGCCAGCTCGACCTCTTCAAGCAACACGTCAAGAAATGCGCGACGGCCAATCCCGACGCCGTGAAGCTCGCCGCGCCGAAGCTGGCCGAAACGGGCTTGCTGTCCCAAGACCAAGCGCTGAAACGGCTGCAGGAATTATTGCGATGAATCATCTGATCTTGAGCCAATGTTTTCGGGGAACTCCGTTTCTCACCCTGGCAGTCAGTCTGGCCGTCGCCGTCTTATTTTCCTCCGAAGCGGTCGGCGCGAGTGGGCCGGGCGCGATTGTTTGTCCAGCGGATGCTCCATCCAACCTGAAGTTGGCCGCCAAAGAAGTGCGGCGCTATGTCTATTTGCGAACCGGAAACCTTCTCCCCATCACCACCAAGCCACGCTCCGGCCCAACGATCGTGCTCAAGGTTGATCATGCATTGGCCGAGCAGCAATACCGGCTGAAGTCGGATGGCCGAGCTCTGACCATCTCCGGCGGCAGCGATGTGGGAGTGCTCTACGGGGCCTATGCCTTTGCCGAAAAACTCGGCGTGCGGTTCTATTTGCACGGCGACACCATCCCGGATGAGAAGATTCCATTCGCCTTGCCGGTGTTGGATGAAACGCGCGGGCCGTTGTTCGCCCTGCGCGGTTTGCTCCCGTTCCACGATTTCCCGGAAGGACCGGATTGGTGGACGCGTGAGGATTGGTTGGCGTTTGTGGCGCAGACGGCCAAGCTGCGGATGAATTTCATCGGGCTGCACACGTATCCGTTCAGCAACAAGGACCTCGGCCCGGAGCCGACCGTCTGGATCGGATTGCCCGAGGACGTGAACGCCGACGGCACGGTCAAGTTCAGCGATTACGCGTCGTGGTACACCACGGCCAAGCACCAGCCGTACGGCTGTTACGCGCCGGCGAAGACCAGCAGTTACAGCTTTGGCGGCGCGGCCCTGTTTCCAACGGACGATTACGGGCCGGAAGTGAACGGCCCGGAGGATTTCCCGTTTCCGAAAACGCTCGCCGCCAACGTGGCATTGATCAATCGCACCGGTGAACTGCTGCGTGATGTGTTCACAACAGCACGGCAACTCGGAATCAAAACGTGTGTGGGCACGGAGTCGCCGCTGGTCATTCCGGACGCGGTGAAAACGCGG
Organism: uncultured Verrucomicrobiota bacterium; assembly: GCA_964548925.1. GTDB lineage: Bacteria > Verrucomicrobiota > Verrucomicrobiia > Limisphaerales > MWDV01 > MWDV01. Next base: position 9,938 of record CAZJTM010000188.1, read on the forward strand.
CTGAAGGAAAGGGGAGTGAGCCCGGACGATCCCGCCACAATTCAAAAGCTTTACGAGGGAACGTTCCGCCGTATCTCGCTGGCCTATCCGGTGGATTGGTATTGGCTGTGGACGCCGGAGGGATGGACTTGGGATCCCGTAAGTGACGCACAAATAGCCGCCACGACAAATGACCTTCTCACGGCCTATGCTGCGCTGAAAAACTTGGGCGCGCCGTTCCAACTCGCCACCTGCGGCTGGGTGCTCGGCCCGCAACAGGACCGTTCGCTGTTCGAAAAGATCCTTCCCCAGGACGTCGCGTTAAGCTGTATCAATCGGGAGGTTGGTAAGACGCCGGTTGAGCCGGGCTTCGCCGCGGTGAGCAGACGTGGCAAGTGGGCCATCCCGTGGCTGGAAGACGATCCCGGCATGACTTCGCCGCAGCTTTGGGCCGGGCGGATGCGCAAGGACGCCGCCGATGCGCTCCGCTACGGCTGCGACGGATTGATGGGCCTGCACTGGCGCACGCGGATTCTGGGGCCGAATGTCGCGGCGCTGGCACAGGCGGCGTGGGATCAGACTGGTTGGAGCAGCGCTGGCGCTGCCGCCAACGGGACCAACACTCAACGATTCCTTCCGATCGCCGACTTCTACCAGGATTGGGCGCGGGCCAAGTTTGGTAACGGGGTCGCCGAACCGATCGCCGCGATTTTCACGAGACTCGACGGCCATTTGCCGCGAGCCAGCGAATGGATCAAAGGGCCGGGTGTCATTGTCATCAATCGAAAGTCCTGGGCGGAGGTCGCGCCGGAGCACGCGTTTGTGGACGAGCTGGCCGCGCTACGCCCGCAGGTGCGGGGCGCGGGCAACTTGGAGCGGTTTGATTGGTGGCTAAACACGATGCGATTCAACCGCGCCATGGCCCGGCTCGGTTGCGCTCGCGGTGCGCTCGACGCGACCATGGAGCGAATCGAAAAGGAGACCGATGCCACCATTCGGCAGCGGCTCGCGCGCGAGCAGGCATTGCCCCAGCGCTTGGAACTCGTTTCCTTGCTGGCCGACATGTATGGGCATTTGCTGGCCACGCTGCACAACGCGAGCGAACTGGGCACCGTCTGCAACATCGAACAGCAATCCATGCTGCGCACCAAACTGATCACGATCCACGACGAGAAATTGAAGGAGCTGCTTGGCGCACCCTTGCCCGCCGGCGCGCAGCCGTGGCCGGACTATCGCGGCCCCGCGCGGCTGGTGGTGTTGACCGCACGCGGTTCGCAGCGGGCTGGTGAAGCGTTGCCTTTGCGCATCATTGCGCTCGATCAGCAACCCGTGAAATCCGTGTCTGTGCGCGTCCGTCCACTCGGTGGCGGAAAATGGAAGAGGGTTTCAGCCAAACACCTGGCCCGCGCCGTCTTTCAGGCGCAACTCCCCGCCGCGAAAAAGGACTTCGAGTATTACGTCACCACCGAAACCACCAGCGGCCACCAACTCGTCTGGCCGCCCACCGCGCCGGCGCTGAATCAAATCGTGGTGGTTACGGAATGAATCTTGAGCAACCTCGATCCAAGCGGCTTCGGAGCGCGGCGTTCACGCCGGTTCAGTATGGCCATGCTTTTCCTTGGTTATCTATCCTCTCAAACCTCATCATCCGCCGACAAAATGAAAACTGACTTGCTGTCCTGCCAACTCACCGCCGTGTTGTTGGCTTTCACGCTCGCGTCCGGGGCATCCGCCGCCGAGGCCACCCCCTTCTTCGTGATGGACACCGCCCTGCGCGACGGCAAGGAGCGCACCCCGGCCGAGCAGGCGGCTCTGGTGAAGCGACTGGGCTACGACGGTTTCGGCGCAAGCGGCCAGCTCAAGCCGGAATTCCTTCAGGCGTTTGCCCAACAAGGGGTGACGGTCTTCAACAACTACATCACGCTTTCTTTCGACAGCGCCAAACCGGGCCTTCCTCCGGATCTCAAGGAGTTTGTCCCGCAACTCAAAGGCCACAAGACCGATCTTTGGATTGCCATTCAGGCTATCACCAAAGACGGCGTGAAGCTGAAACCGTCGTCCCCGGAGGGCGACGCGGTGGTGCTGCCGTTTCTGCGCGAACTGGCCGACCTGGCGCACGATAGCGGCGTCCGGGTCGCGCTGTATCCGCACACCTGGTTTTGGCTCGAACGCGTGGACGACGCGACGCGCCTCACGCGCAAAGCGAATCGCGCGAACCTGGGCGTCACCTTCAATCTCTGTCATTGGCTCAAAGTGGAAGGCGACCGCGACCCCACGCCGATTCTGAAGGAAGCTCTGCCGAACCTGTTCTACGTCACCATCAACGGCGCCGACAGTGGCGACACCAAGAACATGGACTGGGCGCGTTTGATCCAGCCGCTGGACGCCGGCTCGTATGATGTGGGACGATTGCTGACGACCCTCCGCGGCCTGGGCTATCGTGGCCCGATTGGTTTCCAAGGGTACGGCATCAAGGGCGATTCAGAGGAAGTCCTGCGCCGCACCATGACGGCCTGGCGGCAGATGAACGCGCTGTGAACGGTTGAATCCTGAGAGCCCGTCTGAAAACTCCAGCAAAACGCCGTGCGGAGACAACACGGCCTACAACACTTGGTCGTAATCAGGGCTGACTGCAGGCCGGTGTGCCCTCACCGGGCGTGTTTTCAAACAGGGTCTGAGTGTTTTCATCGAAGGCTGGGAGGCGTCGCCAGCTAAACTCGGTCTTCTGCATATCCCCTTCCCTCTAGTCTCTGATAGCGTTACTCTGTCGGCATGAAT
>CAZJTM010000189.1:0-12383 GCA_964548925.1 uncultured Verrucomicrobiota bacterium
GTGTGTCCAGCCGGTGTCGTTCCCATCATTGAAGTCATCAGTCTGGGCGGCCATCCGCGGGGCGAGCGCCCCGAGCAGAAGCACGGACAAACCGGAGGCCAAACCAGCGCGCGAGAAGGTGCAGAGTATGGAAGACGAGTTTCTCATGGGAGGGTCCTTTGGTTCAGGATTCAAGGTGAACACTCATTTCTTGTCGGCAAGGGGTCGCCTGCCGCAGGTGGGGTACTTCTGGAGCGGGTAACGGGTCAAGGCATTTTTCACGGATTCCCACTTCAATCACTTGAATCGAGATCTGCGTGCGCCGCAATGTGCGATGCCGTCGCAGAATTGGATTGACCCCGGCGACACGTTTGACCATCCGTGTCTCCCAGATGCGCACACAATCAAAGTTCCAGTTCACCCTCTCGCTTCTGTGTTCGACGCTGCTTTGCCACGCCTTTGGGGGGGACGTTTCGCTCTCAGTTCGTGACTATGGGGCAAGGGGCGACGGTCAAAGCGACGACACCCCCGCGTTTCAAAAGGCGCTGGATGCGGCAAGCCAAGCCGGGGGCGGCGTGGTCATGGCGCCGCGCGGCAACTACTTCTTCGCCGGGCATCTCAACGTCCCGCCCGCCGTCACACTCAAAGGCGTTTGGGAGTCCGTCCCCGCCCACAACGGGATTCGCGACCGGGGCTTGCCCAAGCCGACCGACGACGGCACAACATTCCTCGTCACCGAAGGCGCGGGCAAGGAGGACGGGACGGCGTTCCTGACGCTCAACCACAACAGCACGCTCAAGGGCGTGGTCATCTACTACCCGAACCAGGACCCGAACGAGGAACCGAAATCCTATCCCTACGCCATCGCCATGCGCGGCAAGAACCCGGCGGTGCTGGCGGTCGAACTGCTGAATCCCTACAACGGCATTGACGCGACCCGAAACGAGCGTCACCTGATCCGCGATGTTCATGGGCAACCGCTCCGGCGCGGCATCCTCGTGGATCACATCTACGACATCGGCCGGATCGAGAACGTCCACTTCAATCCGTGGTGGAGCATGAAGCCGAAGCTGTTCGCGTGGCAGCAACAGCACGGCGAGGCGTTCATCTTCGGCAAAAGCGACTGGCAATACGTGTTCAACACCTTCTGCTTCGGTTACAACATCGGCTACAAGTTCATCAAGACGAAGTCGGGCAACTGCAACGGCAACTTCCTTGGCATCGGCGCGGACGATTGCTTCACGGCGTTGGAGGTCGAGGAATGCTCGCCCATCGGTTTGCTGATCTCGAACGGCGAGTTCGTGTCGTTCCACGGGCCGGATCCGACGATGGTGCGTGTGGGCACGAACAACATCGGGAGCGTGCGCTTCGTAAACTCGGCGTTCTGGGGGCCGTGCAATCAAATCGCGAAGATCGCCGGCAAGGGCACGGTGGGGTTCAGCGATTGCACGTTCGTGCAGTGGGATCGCAACAAGGAGGGCCGGCACGCGTTGCAGGTGGAGGGCGGCAACCTGAGCGTGCGCGGGTGCGAGTTTCAGGAGAACAAGCCGCAGGTGTCGCTGGCGGCGGGCGTGCGGCGCGCGGTGATTTCGGAGAACCTCATCAAAGGCAAGTTGAGCGTGGCCAACCAAAGCAAGGGCAGCGTTATTGTGAAAGACAACGCGAGCGATGATGCGAGCGCTGACGCGAGAAAGGACTGACATGCAAACCCGAATGGACATCTCTCAGAGTCGTAGCTGCGGACTTGCGTCCACTCCATTCTCCGTGAAGTCGGAGCGTCCCCACGTCCGCGACTGCCAGTCGCCAGGAACACGATCGAAACCTCCAGCCTGGTTCGCATGCGGGCTCGCCGCATTGCTGGTCGGCGGATGCCAGACTGAATGGCAGGCGGCTTCTGCAAACGCGCCCAAACCCGGCCCGGGCGTGTTCTTCGTGGCAGTCAATGGCAACGACAGTTGGTCGGGCGCCACAGAAATCACCGGGCGCGGCGACGGGCCGTTTGCCACCGTGGCCCGGGCGCTCCAAGCGACGCGTGCCTATCGCCGCAACGCCGGATGGAGCGCCGCCACGCCGACAATCTGGGTGCGCGGCGGAACGTATTTCCTGAGCGAACCCCTAGTGCTGAAACCGGAGGACTCGGGCTTGACCCTCTCCGCTTTCCCGAACGAGACGCCGACGCTCAGCGGTGGACGCCCCATCGCTGGCTGGCGGGAGGAGGAGTTGGGTGGGCGCAAGGCTTGGGCGGCGGACGTGGCCGAGGCGCGCGATGGCAAGTGGTCCTTCCGTGAATTGTGGGTGAACGGAACCCGCGCCACCCGCGCGCGCCACCCGAACCGCGGCTACCTGAAAGTCGCCGGCGTGCCGGACGCGAAGGACGACCAACCGTGGCATCAGGGTCAATCGCGCTTCAGCGTGGCGGCGGACGATTTCCGCGCACTGCGGCATCCCGAGGACGCCGAGGTACTCGTCATGACCCGCTGGGTGGAATCACGCTTGCCGGTGGCGAAAGCCGATGCCGCCGAGCGGATGCTCCTGTTCTCAAAGCGCAGCATCTACAAGCTCGATCCCGGCGACTTGTGGTATGCCGAGGGCGCGGCGGAGTTTCTCGACGCGCCCGGCGAATGGCATTTGGACCGGCGCGCGGGGCGGGTCTATTACGCACCGAGGCCGGGAGAGCAGTTGGCAACGGTTCAGGCGGTTGCCCCGGTGCTGGAATCCCTGCTCAAGCTGGAGGGCAAACCGGACGCGGGACAATTCATCGAGCAAGTCACGTTGCGCGGCCTGACCTTTGCCCATTCGGAGTGGCGGCTGCCCAGCGACGCGAAGACGGCGCAAGCGGCGGCCATGGTCTGGCCCGCGCCGGTGAACGAGATCGGTGGCTTTGGCCAGGCGGCAGTCGGCGTGCCGGGAGCGGTGCGCGGCGATGGCGTGCGGAACAGCCGGTTTGAGGACTGCCGGTTCGTTCACCTCGGCAGCTATGGTCTTGAACTCGCGCGCGGTTGTCAGAGCAATGTCATCGCGCGTTGCGAACTGTCCGACCTCGGCGGCGGGGGCATCAAGATTGGCGAAACGGCCATCCGGCCCGCGCCCAACGACCTCACGCAAGGCAACGAAATCTCCGACTGCCGGATCTTCGATGGCGGCAACATGTATCACAGTGCGATTGGCGTCTGGGTTGGCCAGTCGCCGAACAACCGGCTTTCGCACAATCTCATTCACGACTTTTACTACACGGGCATCTCCGTCGGCTGGACCTGGGGCTACGCGCCGGACGCGCTGGCCACGAACAATCTCGTCGAGTGGAATCACATCCATCACATCGGCGTGCGCTCGGATGGCGACGGGCCGATCCTGAGTGACATGGGCGGCATCTACACGCTGGGCATGCAGCCCGGGACGCGCATTTTGAACAACCTCTGGCACGACATCATGGGCTTCCGCTACGGCGGCTGGGGAATTTACTTTGACGAAGGCAGCTCCAGCATCGTGGCGGAGAACAACCTCGTCTATCGCACGACTCACGGCGGCTTCCACCAGCACTACGGCGCGACCAACATCGTGCGGAACAACATCTTCGCCTTCGCGCGCGACCACCAGCTCCAGCGCAGCCGGGAGGAGCCGCACGTCAGCTTCATCTTCACGAACAACATCGTGCTGTTTGACCAGGGCGTGCTCCTGGGCAGCGCATGGAAGAACGACCGGTTTGTCCTGGACGCGAATGTGTATTGGGACACGCGTTCGGCGGCGAGATTCGAGCCGATGAAGTTCGCGGGCGCGACGCTGGATCAATGGCGCGGGCGCGGCCACGACGCGCGCTCGGTCATTGCGGATCCCCAGTTCGCCGCGCCGGAGCGGGACGACTACAAGCTGAAGCCCGGTTCGCCAGCGGTGCAGTTCGGCTTCCGGCCTTTTGACCTGAGCGGCGTCGGGCCGCGCAAGTAGTGCAACCTGGAGGGTTTATATGAGCAGGATGACTCGAAAGTCGCTTTGGACGATTGTCTGCCTGACCCTTCCCGTCGCGACACAAGTGGCCGCCCAATCTCGCCCGCACCATCCCAATATCCTCTGGTTGATCGCGGAGGACTTTGGCCCGCATCTGGGCTGTTACGGCACGCGCGAGGTTTGGACTCCGAACTTGGACGCGCTGGCGGAACGGGGCGTGCGCTATACGCGCTTCTTCACCACGTCGCCGGTGTGTTCGCCGAGCCGGTCGGCCTTTATGACCGGCATGTATCAGACCACCATCGGCGCGCATCACCATCGCTCGCATCGCGACGACGGTTTCGCGCTGCCGCGCGGCGTCCGGTTGCTCACCGACTGGATGCGGGACGCGGGCTACTTCACGGCCAACGTGCGCACCCTGCCGCCGGCCCTGGCGTTCAAGGGATCGGCGAAGACGGACTGGAACTTCTCCTACGCGGGCAAGCCCTTCGATTCGGACCGCTGGGTGGACCTCAAGACCCAGCAGCCCTTCTTCGCGCAGATCAACTTCCAGGAAACGCATCGTCCCTTCCGCGCACCTGATCGCGCCGACCCGGCGAAGGTCGAGTTGCCGCCGTGGACGCCCGATCATCCGGTGGCGCGCGAGGACTGGGCGAAGTATCTCGATGCGGCGAGCGAACTGGATCGCAAGGTCGGTTTGGTTCTAAAGCAGCTTGAGGCGGATGGTTTGGCGGACAACACGGTCGTGGTGTTCTTTGGCGACAACGGGCAGGCACACGTGCGCGGCAAACAGTTCTGCTACGATTCCGGGCTGCATGTCCCGCTCATCATCCATTGGCCCAAGGCGTTTCCCGAACCGCAACAATTCACCGCCGGCACGGTGGACAGCCGGTTGCTTGCGGCGATTGACCTTGCCCCCACCATGCTGGCCATCGCCGGCGCGAAGAAGCCCGCGCGCATGGAGGGAGAAGTGTTCCTGGGCCCGAACGCCGCCAAGCCGCGCCAATACGTCTTCGGCGCCCGGGATCGCTGCGATGAAACCGTCTTCCGCTTCCGTACCGTGCGTGATACCCGCTACCGCTACATCCGCAACTTCACACCCTCGCGCCCGTTTCTCCAGGCCAACGACTACAAGGAGCGCTCGTATCCTGTCTGGAAGCTCCTGAAGGACCTGCACGCCGCCGGAACGCTGGCGCCACCGCAGGAGTTTCTTTGCGCGCCGACCATGCCGGCGGAGGAGCTTTACGATGTGCAGGCCGATCCGCACGAGACCCAGAACCTGGCCGGGTCGGCGGAACATCGGGCGGTCCTGAGCCGCTTGCGTGCGGCGCTGGACGATTGGATCCGGGGCACCCGCGATCAAGGCGCACGGCTCGAACCACCCGCGTTGGCGGCCGCCCAGGGAGTCACCAAGCCCGGCACGAATCCCAACGCCGGCTACGCGCCGCCCGAGCAACCCAGTCCTGCCCCCAGACGGTAGCGAGCGCGGCACGGGCTGTTGAGAAACCTGTCCGTCCGGCTTGTTTTGACTTTGCGCGCAGAGTCAAAACCGCCAAGCTGGCCCGCGAACAACGCATCAAAGGGCACGCATGGCCATCAAACATCTCGACGCGGAGCAAGTCCGCACCTGGACACTGGAGCAGAAGGACCGCTGGTGGTTCGACAATGTCTGGCGCGGTGACATGCCGCAACTCACGCTCCGCTCCGCTGCCACGGGCATGTGCCTCGGTGGAATCCTTTCGCTGACGAACCTCTACGTGGGGGCCAAGACCGGCTGGACGCTGGGCGTCGGCATCACCTCCGTCATCCTGGCGTTTGCGCTGTTCAAAGTTTTCGCAACGCTGCGGATCGGCAGAGAATTCACGATCCTCGAGAACAACGCCATGCAGTCCATCGCCACGGCGGCGGGTTACATGACAGCACCGATGATCTCCAGTCTGGCGGCGTACATGATGGTGACGAACACGGTGATCCCGATGGGGACCACCTTTGTCTGGATCATTTTTGTGGCGTTGCTGGGGGTGCTGTTTGCCTTCCCGCTCAAACGCCGTTTCATCAACGACGAGCAGCATCCTTTTCCCGAAGGCCGCGCAGCGGGCATCGTGATGGACGCGCTACACACCGGCGACGCGAAGGAGGGCATGTTCAAGGCGAAGGTCCTGGCCGTTGCGGGCGGACTTGCGGCGCTGGCCAAGCTGATGCAAAGCCACGACATCATGGCGAAGTTCAAGGTCGCCTTCCTGACCATTCCTGAATTCCTGGATGGCTGGGCGTACAAGCTCTGGTCGCTGAAGCTCGGCGGCGTGGAATTGCGCGAACTTACCGTGCGGCCGGACACGGATTTCGTGATGATGGCCGCCGGTGGGCTGATGGGCATCCGGGTCGGGGTTTCCATCATGATCGGAGCCCTGATCAATTACCTGATCCTGGTGCCCTACGCGATTTCGCTGGGCGACGTGCAGAGCGCGGTGGGGGCGGATGGCGTGGTTCACTACGGCTTTCGGCGCGTGACCTCATGGGCCCTGTGGGGCGGCGTGGCGATGATGACCACGGCTTCACTGCTCGCCTTCTTCGCCAAACCGCAAATTCTCCTGAGCGCCTTCCGCGGGATGTTTCGTAAGGGGAAGGCCACGAACGGAGACGTGCTCCGTGACATCGAGCTGCCGATGAAGGTGTTTGTCATCGGCATCCCGCTCGTGGGGCTGATCGTCGTGATTCTGGCCAACGCGTTTTTCGGCGTGAAGCTATGGCTGGGATTGCTCGCCGTGCCGCTCGTGTTCGTGTTCACGCTGATCGGCGTCAACTCCACGGCATTGACCTCCATCACCCCAACCGGCGCCATGGGCAAGCTCACGCAGTTGACTTACGGCGTCCTCGATCCCGGCAACATCAAGACGAACCTGATGACCGCCGGCATCACGGCCGAAGTGGCAAGCAACGCCTCGAACCTGCTCATGGATATCAAGCCCGGTTACATGCTGGGTGCGAAGCCGCGGCAACAAGCCATCGGGCACGTCTTGGGCATCATCGCCGGCGCGCTCGTGGCCGTGCCGGTGTTCTACCTTGTCTTCATGTCTGGCGGACCGTCCGAGTTGGTGAAGGACCAATACCCGATGCCGGCGGCGACCATCTGGAAAGCCGTAGCCGAAGCGCTCACGTCGGGCCTCAGCAACCTGCCCATGTCCGCGCGCTGGGCGGTGCTTGGTGGGGCGATTCTGGGCTTGGTGCTGGAAGGCATTCGGCTCGCGACGAAAGGCCGCTTCTGGATTTCGGCGGTGGGCATTGGGCTGGCAACCGTGATCCCGTTCAACACCTGCCTCGCCATGTTCCTGGGCGGCTTCTTTTTCTGGCTCGCGGAGCGGACGTTCAAGAAGCCGGAGTCGGCCAGCCATCGCATCATCGTTCAAAACCAGGAGCCGATCTGCGGCGGGGTGATCGCCGGTGGCGCGCTGATGGGCATCGCGGTGATCCTGATCGAAAACTTCGTGCTGGCGAAGTGAGACGCGGTTGATCGCCGCGCGAGCCTTGACCGCCGGGTGCATCTCGATTAAACCCGCGGCATGACAACTCGCGCGCATCGCCTGACTCGGCGACGTTTCCTCAAAGTTGCGGGGGCTGCTTTCAGCGCGGGTGGCCTCGCCTTTCCAACGATCATCCCACGCCGGGTCCTTGGCGTACCCGGAACCCTGTCGCCGAGCGAGCAGTTCGTCATCGCCCAGATTGGGATGGGCGGCATGGGAGCGACGCATCTGAACAACTTGCTGCGCTTCGAGCAGGAGGGGAAGGTGCGGATCGCCGCAGTGTGCGATTGCGATGAAAACCGTTTGGAGGCCGCTTGGGAGAACACCGGCAAGCGCGCCACGCCGTATCACGATTACCGCTCGATCCTCGAGCGGAAGGACATTGACGCGGTGCTCATCGCCACGCCGGACCACTGGCACGCCGTCCAGACGGTTCATGCCTGCCAGACGGGCAAGCACGTGTATGTGGAGAAGCCAGCCTCGGTGACCGTGCGCGAGGGACAGGCAATGGTGAAAGCGGCGCGCGACAACAAGGTCGCCGTCCAGGTTGGCGCGCAGCCCCGCACTGCCCTGGGCGCGTGGCAAACCTGCCGCGCCATCCGCAATGGCATCGTTGGCAAGGTGAACAAGGTCACGTGCTGGCACTACGCCAGCCCAGCGGACGATTCGCCCGTGCCTGACAGCGAGCCGCCCGAAGGCTTGGATTGGGATTTGTGGCTCGGCCCGTTGCCGTGGCGGCCCTACAATCGCCGTTATTGCCCGGGCACGTTCCGTTGGCTCATGGAATCCGGCGGCGGGCAGATTCGCGACCGCGGCGCGCATCAGTTCAGCACCATCCTCTGGTGCATGGACGCCGACCGGCAAACCTCCTTCACCGTGGAAGCCACCGGCACGGTTCCGGCGAAGGGACTCTGGGACACGGCCATTGACATGCACGTGGTCTATCGCTTCAAGAACCCGGATTGGACCTTGGAGTGGGGGCAGCCCGGGAACAAAGTGGGCAAGCTCGAATTCGGCAACGTCTTCTGGGGAGAAAAGGGACACCTCGTGCTCGAATGGGAAGGCGGCTACAAGGCGGCGAATCCCGAGGCGCAAAACTTTCAGATGCCACCCGGTGGCAAGGAGGTTTATCGCACCAACGAGTACGAAGACTTCAACATGAATCACAAGGCCGACTGGTTTCGGTCCATCCGCGAAGGCCATCTCCGCCCCGCCGTGGACATCGAGATCGGCCATCGCACGGCCACCCTCTGCAACCTCGGCAACCTCTCGCTGCTGCTCGGACGAAAGCTCGTGTGGGATGGCGACAAGCAGGAAGTGGTCGGGGACGACCAGGCGAACCGGCTGCTCAGCCGGCCACAGAGGTATCCCTACTGCATCTGAAACCAACCGCGACAGCGAACTACGGCCATGAGTCTCGCTCCCCACATCAACAAGCAATATCAAAACGCCGTGGCAACGGACGTGAGTCCGCACCATTTGCCGAGCACTCGCAGCAGACTCACGCCCGCTGCAACAGGTTTGAGAGAGCCGCGCAAGACGGCAGCCCTTTTGACCGGCACCGCTGGGATGCAGAGCCAGGTCCGGGCCGAAACCGTGGATGACCTCATCTCCCGCATCCAAAGCGCGGACGACAGCGTTCGCGGCGCTGCGTGGCAGGGCGCTGCGTGGCAGGGCGCGGCGGCGATCCAACCGCTGGGCGGGCTGCTAACTCACGTGAACTACGAAATCGCGCGCGCCGCGAAGCGCGCCCTCTACCGGATCATCCGCCACGCCGGTCGCCCGGGAGCGCGTCGCGAGGCGGAGGCCGTGGAGACAGAACTCCTGAACCTGCTCCGCAGTGACGCCGTTCTCGTTCGCCGCGAGGCGTTGTGGTTGCTCTCGGAAATCGGCGGCAACAGGGCCATCGCCCCGATGGCCAAACTGCTGAGCGACCCGCTCGTCCGCGAAGACGCCCGGTGCGCCTTGACACGCCTGCCCGGGCGAAAGGTTGCCGCCGCCCTCAGGTCCGCATTCACCACCGCGCCGGAAGATTTCCGGTTCGCCCTCGCCGAGTCCTTGCGTGCGCGCGGCGAGCGGGCCGCGGGGTATCCCAGCAAGAAGCTCCTGCCGAAGCGAGAGCCACCTTCTCCCACGCGCTGAATGAGTGCTCTTCCCGATTCAAACCAAAACGGCTGGCCCCCCAAATGAAAGGCCAGCCGCGGCTGAACTTGGGGAATTGCGCGGTTATTTCAGTTGAATCCAAACAGTGTGCTGGCTGCCGTCGGACAGCGTGGCGCTCAGTTGCCAGATGCCCTTCGTCATGCCCGTGGCCTTGGTGTCCAGGTTGAACAGCCACTGGCCGTCCGTGAGGCGGAACTGGTTGCCAGTAGTGGCGGAACCCTGCGCAGTTGCGTCAATTGGTTCGTCCGACGTGGTTGCGTCGGTAAACTTGATCACCTGCAACCGGTGGATACCCGTCAAGACCGGGGCGCCGCCGCATGAAGCGGCAAACTTCACCGGGATGGTGCTTCCGGCTTTGAAGGTCCGCACCGGGTCGAGGAAGCTCCCGCCAGTCGTGTCCGCCCCACCGATAGGCGGCAGGAAGCCAGTGAATGCCAACGCCGCGCGGAAGACCTTGAACGAACAACTCGCAGTATTGCCGCTGGCGTCGGTCGCAGTGCAGGTGACGACCGTTTCACCTACTGAAAAACCGCTGCCGGAAGGCGGCGTGCAAGTCACGGTCGGCGACGCATCCACTGCATCTGTAGCTGTTACCGAGAAGTTCACTGGCACGAGCGAATCCACCGCGCACGCAACGTAGATGTCTGCCGGGCACGTGATCGCCGGGGCTGTCGTATCCTGCACCTTCACGGAAGTTTGACATGTGGCTTCGGCCCTGCCATCGCTCACAGTCACGGTGACTGCGCGTTCGCCGAGCGGGAATGTGGCGACAAGGCTGACATCCTTCACCGCTCCCGGTGTGCCGGAGGGCACGACATCCGTCTGCACCATTGTGCCGTTTACATTCCACGTCACTGTCAACGTGTCGCCATTGGGGTCTTGCACGCTTGCCGTCAGCGTCACGGCAGCGCCGGCGGGCGAAGTGGCTTCGGCCACAACCGGCCCCGGGCAAGTCACGGTCGGTGGCTGGTTGGCGACATAGGGAGACATGAAGCTGCCGGGGATGACTTCCAGCGTGCCATCGGGACGCTGCCACGCCACGGCAAGATTGTCGCCCCCGCCGCCTTCCTTGTGCAGGGCTTCAATGTAGTATCCCGTGCCTGCCGCCAGCGGAATGGCGACGGAATGTTGTGACTCGTACCAACCCCATTCTCGTGGAGGCGTCCAACCGGTTACCGACGCGATCATTCGCTTGTGGGCCGGGTTTCCGTCTGTGCTTAACCAGAGTTCGGAATCGTCATCGCTGGCGATGAAGAAGACGTAATCCCCATCCGCAGGCGGAGTCAGGACGCCGCTGACGCGCGCGACGTAATTATCGGCCCAGTTCGACGGCGCTTCAAACTCGAACAGCCAGGAACTGCCGTCGGGATGGTTCGGGAAGTCCGGCAGGCCGATGAGCGCGCTGAGCGACGGATCAGGAATGCCAGACCAATACTCGTAGATGACATCGTTACCGGGCACGATTTCTGGCTCCGCAGTGCTTCCCGGCAACCGCCAAGCCACGGCGCAATGGTCGCCGCCACCTCCCTCCTTGTAGATCGCCTCCACGTAATACGTTTGGCCCGCAGCCAACTGAATCGGGGCAGACTGCTGGGTGGCAGGGTATTTGTCCCACTGCCGCATATCGGTCCAGCCCGTCACGGAAGCGATCAGCCGCTTGTTGACGGGGTCAGCATCCGTGCTCAACCACAACTGCGAATCATCATCGCTGGCGATCCAGAAAGTGTATTCGCCATCTGCCGGCGCCGTAATTGTGCCACGCATCCGGGCGCCAAAGTTGTCGTCCCGGTTAGCGGGCGCTTCGAAGCTGGCGAGCGGGAGGGTGCCGGAGGGATTATCCGGGTAATCAGGACTTCCGCGGAGCACGCTTAAGGACGAGCCCCCGACGTTCAGCCACCATTCGTAGAGGATCGTCCCCTGTGGTGGGATGGGCACATTGCTGTTGCGGGAGAACTCTGAGGTGTTGCCGGCGGCATCAGTGGCGGTGGCGGTGATACCCTGGTCTTCTTGGACAAACACGGGCAACGTCACAGTGAATGCTGCATTGCCCTCACCGTCGGTTGTCACGATGGCCGCGCCAAGGTAGATGTCTCCTTCCCCGTGGCCGGACGGATCGGTGGTGAGGGTCGCATAGAAGTCCAGCGTGAAACTCGTAGTAGGCGTCGAGTTCAACGAACCCTTAATGGTGGTCTCCGTTGCCCCGCGAACCACCGATTCGATGATCGGGTAGTTCTGCAAGCCGTTCGGGCCAACGTCGGCGTCGGCGGCATCGTTTGGCGTGACGACCGAGCTCTCCCAAGGTGCGGGCTCGGTGCCCCAGCGCAGCAAGTTGATTCCCAGCCCACCGTTGTTTCGGATGGAATTGCCGCGGATCGAGTTGCCAGACGAGAACGCCGCCGGCTCATAGTCGTCAATGACGTAAACGCCGTCGCGCTGGTTAAAGGCCACCACATTGGCCGCGCCCGATTCGGTGCCGCCAAGCTTCGTCGCTTGGCATCCCCAGGTGTAAACGCCGTATTGGTTGCCGAGGTTCAGCGAGCCGGTCCGATCTGTCCCGACGTAATTGCCTTCCACCCGCGTTCCAGTGGTTCCGCCAAGCCAGATACCGATTTCACGGCTGGCAACCACAACATTGCCCGCTCCGGGTTCGGTACCGCCGATGAGATTCTGCGAACCGCTGCTCAACACGATGCCCGAGCCGTTGCCCAAGGCGACCGTGCCGGACGCATCGCAGCCGATGGCATTGCCTTGAATCCGATTGTTATTCCGGCCGTTGAT
>CAZJTM010000190.1:0-12343 GCA_964548925.1 uncultured Verrucomicrobiota bacterium
CCAACCGCATCTCCCGCGAGTAGTGGTCGCGCGCACCCTCCGCCAACTCGCGGTAAAACTGCTGTCCTTGAGCCACGTCCTCTGGATGCGTCACCCGCGTGGTGCCGAGCCGGAGCAACTCCACCTCGGAGTAGCCGAGCAGTTCGCAATAGACACGGTTGACCCGCAGGTACTGACCATCCGGCCCCAACAGGGCGATCCCGATGGGCGCCACTTCAAACAGCGTGCGAAACCGTTCCTCACTCGAACGCAGCGACTCCTCGGTCGCTTTCCAAGCGGTGATGTCTTCGGCGATGCCGGCGATGCGATAGATCTCGCCGCGTTCGTTGAAAATGGGAAACGCGCGGTCCTGAATCCAGCGCACCAGACCATCGGGCCGCACAATCCGGTAAATCTCCTCGTACCGTCCGTGGGTTTCCAGTCTCGCCATGGCCTTTTGGACACGCTCCCGGTCTTCCGGATGCACACACGCCAACCAGTCCAGTGAAGAACCCTGGGCATCCTGACGATCCCGCCCCCAGACCGATTCGAAGGCCCGGCTGATATACATGAGTTCCCGCTTGGACGGGTCGGTCATCCAGAAGACCTCGCGGATGTTCTCGACCACTTGGCGGAACCGCTCCTCGCTGGCGGCAAGTTTCTGCTCGGCTTCCTTCCGCTGGGTGACATCGAGCGCACAGATCAGGACCGCCGGCTCGTTGCGCAGGTGGATGCGTTGCGCGCTGCTGTCCACCCAACGCACCTCGCCGCCACGCGCCACCAACGGAAACTCGTACCGGCTGGGCACATCCTCGCCAGCCTGCCGGCGCAGCGTATGGTCCTGGATCACTCCGCGGAAGTCCGGATGAACAAACTCGAGCGCGTCTCCGCCGATCAAATCCTCGCGCGCGCAACCCACACTCTCGGCCGCCATCTGGTTCGCATACACGCACCGCCCGTCCTGTTGCACAATCACCAAGGCGGGCACGAGATCGCCGAGCGCGGTGAAATTGGCCATGCTCTCCTTATAAGCGGCCTCGGCCAAGACGCGACTGCAAATCTCGTCCTGCAATTCCTTGTTCGCCCGGGTCAGGTCGGCCGTGCGCTCCAACACCCGTTGTTCGAGTTCATCCCGCGCGGTCACGAGCGAGGCTTGCGCCCGATCGAGTTCCTTCCCCACCTGCCGCGCCAAGACAATGCCGGCCGCCAGCACCACGGCCACGGGCAGCAGCAAGTGCATCGCTTGGAGCAAATCCGCGCCGAGTGACCAACGCCAGCCGATCAGGCTCGTCAGGACTTCCGCGAACAACACCAAGGCCACACTCACGGGCACAAACATCCGCAGCAGGTGGGCCTGGCTGGTTTTCTGCCAGAGCGGTCGCAATGGCAACCGCTGCGTTCCAGCGGAGGCAACCAACGCCAGGGCAATCGCCAGCATCGCGGTGGCGGCGAGAAAACTCTCGGGCCAGAGCACCGCCCAACGCAACGTGTGGACCTGATACATGATCGTCACCAACGCCACAAAGTGAAAGACGGCCAGGGTTGCCCCGAAGAGACCGGCCACTCGTGCCAGCCACCCGCGCGGGCGGAGAAACAACGCCAGGGCAAAGACACAGCACCCGCCCAGCACCACCACAGAAGCCAGAGCGGGGCGGAGCGTGCCCGCCAACGTCAAGTCCGCCGCGTGACCCGCCCGGGGACGCGGGGTGGCTCCGTGTCCCGAAGCCACGGCTTCCAGAAGAGCCCAAACCGCCAGCGCCAGCGCGAGGGCCCCGGCGGTTGCCGCCACCCGCCGCCAGATCGCAATGTTCCGCTGGATCAAGTTGGCCCACAGACTGAAACCCAAGATCGCGCAGATGAGTGCGAGTTGCGGAACGATGGGCTGGTCAGCAGGGTACCAAAGCATCGCGCGCGGCCAGTTGAAGCTCCAGCAGCCCACAGCCCAAATCCCGACCCCCGAGGCGTAGGCGCTGCAGAGTTGGCCAGCCAACCGCACGCGCGGCGCCCCGAGGGCGGCTTCAGGCCCGAGTTCACTGGCAACCTGTTCCTTCATTGCGGTGGACCGAGTGTCATCCATTCCGCCCCCGAATCTCAACCGCAAAGTCGCACGCTCGCAAGCGAAGGCCGCCCCGAAGCGACCCGGAGCGACCCGTTGGCGCCACAAGTTTTGGTTGCGACTCCCAGCGCCATGCGACACCTTTGCCCGCCAGAAGACAAGCCACACATGGAATGGTTGCCAGCAATCAGCTTCCTGGGGGCCGCCAGCAGTTTGTTGCTCGCGACCGCGAGTCTGGTTTTCCGCCCGCGCACTCTGGCTCAATGGCTGTTGATCGTCGGCCTCGTTCTGTTGGGGTTGGAGAGCCTTTGCCAGGCCCTGAGCTTCCGGGCAGTGGCGGAGCAACAGATGCTTTTCTGGCAGGTGACGCGCCATTGGGTCATCGCGCTCCTCCCCGCCATCTGGCTGGCGGCCAGCCTGGCGTATTCTCGCGGTGATCCGGGAAGGCACCTGCGACAATGGTCGCCCGCCATCTTGCTGCTGGCGGTGGTCCTGCCGCTGGTTGCGGTGGTGTTCCGCCGGGAGTTGATCTTCGAAGCCAGGGCCATCGAGCCGGCCGGTAACTGGCTCTTTCGCATCGCCTGGCCCGGCAAACTCCTCCAAGGCGGGATGCTGATCGGATCAGTGCTGGTGTTGGCGAATCTCGAGTGGACCTTTCGCGCGGCGGTCGGCACCGCGCGTTGGCGGATTAAATATGCGGTGATTGGTTTGGCGCTGCTCTTTGGAACTCGCCTTTTTTCAAGCAGCCAAGCCCTGCTCTACTCGGGCACCACGTTTCAGTGGGGACTGCTGAACTCGGTGGCCTTGTCGCTGGCCTGCGTGCTCCTGGCCTTTTCTTTCTACCGTTCCCGACTGGCGACGGTGGACATCTACCCCTCAGCCACGGCTCTGTACAAGTCGCTGACCATCATGGTCGCGGGAGTATATCTGGTGATCGTGGGGCTCATCGCCAAGCTTGTGATCACCCTTGGCGGCGAACGGGCTTTCCCACTCCTGGTATTCGTGCTGCTCGTCGCGGCGGTGGGCTTGAGCGTACTGTGGCTTTCCGACCGTTTCCGCAGCGCGACCAAGCAGTTTGTCAGCCGCCACTTTCAGCGCCCGATGTATGACTACCGGCGGGTGTGGTCTTCTTTCACCGCCACCACGGCGGCGCAACTCGACCGCCAAGAACTCTTTCGCGCCGTGGCCCGCCTGATCTCCACCACGTTCGAGGCGCTGTCCGTGAGCGTCTGGGCCGTGGACCCGGCGCGTGGCACGCTGGCCCTGGCCGCCTCTACTTCCCTGACGACCGACCGGCCCGCCGAGCCGTTTGACGCCTCCGAACTGCTTGCCTCCCTGTCCCCGCTCAAACCGGAGGACCTCGAACCGGTCTGTTTGGAGCGATCCAAGAAACCCTGGTGCGAAATCCTGCGCCGTGCGAATCCCACCTTCTTTCCGGAGGGCGGCGAGCGGCTATGCAGCCCGTTGGTCGCCAGTGGCGAGGTGGTGGGTTTTCTGGTCGTGGGTGATCGCGTGGCCGCCCTGCCATTCACTGCGGAAGAACTGGAGTTGCTGAAATGCCTGAGCGAACAACTCGCGGCCACGCTGCGCACCCTGCGGTTGTCCGAGCAAGTGGCCCAGGCCCGCGAATTGCAAGCGTTCCAAGCGATGTCGTCCTTCCTCGTCCACGATCTCAAAAACACCGCCTCGACGCTGTCGCTGATGCTGCGCAACATGGCGGTGCATTACGACAAGCCGGCCTTCCGCGAAGACGCCCTCCGCGGGCTGGGACGCTGCGTGGAGCACATCAACGACCTGATTTCGCGGCTCACCCTGCTGCGCGGGAAGCTTGAAATTCACAAGGCCGCCTGCGACTTCAATGACCTGATGCGCACCGCGATCAAGAACCTGGGCGAGCCGGAGGGCATTCGCATCGAGGCGGACCATTGGCCGTTGCCCAAGGTCGAACTCGATGCCCGGCAAATCGAGAGCGTGTTTACCAACCTCCTGTTCAACGCCCGCGACGCTATCACCGGCGAAGGCGTGATCCGCGTGCGTACCGAACCCCTTGACCGCTGGGCAGTGGCCACGATCAGCGACACCGGCTGCGGCATGACGCCGGAGTTCATCGCGCAAAACTTGTTTCGGCCGTTCCAGACCACGAAGCAACGGGGATTGGGGATTGGCATGTACCAAGCCAAGACCATTGTGGAAGCGCACGGGGGACGCATCGAGGCGCAAAGCGTTCCCGGCGCGGGCTCCACTTTTCGCGTCTGGCTGCCGTTGCCGGCGGATGAGACCACGCAAACATGAAACCAAGATTGCTGATTGTTGATGACGATGAGGAGATTCGCTCCCAACTCCGGTGGGCGCTCGCGGAGGATTACGAGCCGCTGCTGGCCGGTGACCGCCTGGCAGCGCTGAAAACCTCCAGCGAACACAAGCCCGCCGTCGCACTGCTGGACCTCGGCCTGCCGCCCCGCCCGGCGGATCCTGATGAGGGGCTGGCCACGTTGGCCGGCCTGCTGGAACAAAACGCCAGTGTCAAAGTCATCATTGTTTCCGGCCAGGGTGAAAAAGCCAACGCCCTGAAAGCCATCGAAGCCGGCGCCTACGACTTTCTCAGCAAGCCGGTGGAGTTGGAGGAACTCAAGGTCATTTTGCGGCGGGCCTTCCACATTGCGGGGCTGGAAACCGAATTGCGTCAAGCACAGGAAACCCTGGCCCGCGACGGCTTCGAGGGGATGATTGGAAACTGCAGCAGGATGCAGACGGTCTTCAACACCATCCGCCGCGTGGCGACCTCCGACGCGCCGGTGTTGATCCTAGGCGAGAGCGGCACCGGAAAGGAAGTCGCCGCGAGGGCCATCCACCGCCGTAGTCCGAGGAAGAACGGGCCCTTCGTGGCCATCAACTGCGGCGCGATTCCGGAGAACCTGTTGGAGAGCGAATTGTTCGGGCACGAGCGCGGCGCCTTCACCGGGGCACACATGCAACGCAAAGGGCGCTTTGAAACCGCGGAAGGCGGAACATTGTTCCTCGATGAAATCGGCGAGCTGCCGATGACGCTTCAGGTCAAACTCCTTCGCTTCCTCCAAGAGCAGACCATCGAGCGAGTCGGCGGACGCGCGCCGATCACCGTGGACACCCGCGTCCTCGCAGCCACGAACAAGGACCTCAAGAAAGGGATGCTGGAGAACCGGTTTCGCGAGGACTTGTATTATCGCATCGCGGTCGTGGTGCTGGAGTTGCCGGCGCTGCGCGAACGGCGGGCGGACATCCCGATGCTCGCCAAGGCGTTTCTCCGCCAGTTCTCGGCCGAGTCCAAGCGCAGCGGATTACAGTTCAGCCAAGCGACGCTGCGGGCCATGCATGATAGCGACTGGCCGGGCAACGTGCGCGAGTTGGAGAACCGTGTGCGCCGCGCAGTGATCATGGCCGAAGACCGCACCATCAGTCCTGCGGACCTGGAGCTGACGGTGGGGACGGCCAAGTCGCCCCACCGCACCCTCAAAGAAGCGCGAGAGGCGGCGGAGCGGGAAGCCCTCCTGCTGGCGCTCCAGCGGAACAACTGGAAGATCGCCCCCGCCGCGCAAGACTTGGAAATCAGCCGCCCAACCCTCTACGAACTGATGGATAAACTCGGCATCCAGAAGCCGGCGGGCGATGCGGGCACCGCAGGCCATCCTGCGACTTGAACCCGGTTCGTCCGCTCAGCCCTTGCAGGCCTTCCGCAGCACCAGCGCATGGTGAATTCGAGTTGTCGCCAGCGTCTTGGCGTGACGCTTGAGCCCGATCTCATTCAGCAAACCCACCGGCGTCTCAGGCGAGGAACTCCCCAGAACATCGCTCCACCCGGTCGCGCAAACGCGGTTGCCCCCATGTTGACGCCTGGGCCTCCGCCGCCGCCTTCGCCACCGCAAGGCCCGCCTCGTCCGGCGAGAGATTCCTATGCTTGCTCATCAACATCAACGACACCACAGCAGGGAATCCCATGCCTCATGCCCCCCGCCGCCAGCGCCGTTCATCTTGCCGTCCCAGCGGAACTTGCCGGAACGCCCCGCAGAAGCATTGCCTGCGGCGTTAGGATTCGACCATCTTGACGGGGGTGCCGACGAGCACCGCAGGCATGAAAACAGGACCCAGTCCGGCAAGCTTGATCTACGAATTGCCGTCCATTCTCGAGCGTATCGAGTTGGCCAGGCTGTTCGCGCATTCCCAACCGCTGGAGGTTGAGTTGGGCAGCGGCGACGCCACGTTTCTGACGGAATACGCCGCTCGTCATCCGGAGCACAACTTCATCGGTGTGGAGCGCCTGCTGGGCCGTATTCGCAAGCTCGATCGCAAGGGACATCGCGCCGGCCTCTCGAACCTGCGCGGCGTGCGCATCGAGTGCGGCTACTTCCTCGAGTGGTTGCTGCCGCCTCGATCCACCTCTACCCTGCACGTCTATTTCCCCGACCCGTGGCCGAAGAAGAAACACCGCCGTCATCGGCTGATCAACGAACGGTTCCCGGCGCTGGCGCGCGAGGCGTTGACTCCCGGCGGTGTGGTGTACTTGCGGACGGATGACAACGACTACTTCGCGCAGATGACCGGGGTGTTTGCCGCGGCCTCCGGGTTTCGCGCGGTGGAAACCCCGCAAGAACTGGCCGCCTTGCGCACAGACTTCGAGCGGGAATTCAACGCGCGTGGGATCGAGACGCGGCGCGCGGCTTACGCGCGGGACTGACTTCACACGTCAATCACCGGCCCGCCAGCGTCGTCCTGCCGCCGGCCTCGCGCCCCTCGCCGGCGCACCTCCACCCGCGATTTGCGGTTGCCCGTCATCACGTTTAGGATGCCGGAGACGAAGCTGATCACCAGTGCGCCCCAAAAGGCCGCCCAGAAATCTTCGACGAGGAAGTGCGGGCGAAGCAAAGCCCCCACGAGCCAGAGCAGCGCGGCGTTGATGACGAAGAAAAACAAGCCCAGCGTGAAGATCAGCAGCGGCAGCGCGAGCAGCAGCAGGAGCGGACGCAGGACCGCGTTCAGAATCCCCAGCAGCAGCGACGCCGCAAAGAGGTCCAGCGGCTTGTCGTAACGAAGTCCGGGCACCAGATACACGGCCACGAGCACAGCCAGTGTGCAGATCAGCCAGTTGAGCAGGAACTTCTTCATCGGGAAAGTCAGTGGCCGGCGATGATCCACAGGCACTCCGCCGCCGCCGCGGCCCGGACCTCGGCTTGTGGAGCGCAGGCCGGCACGAGGCCGAATTGGCCGGCGGAAAGGGTCACCCCCTGCCCGCACGCCTCCACCTCCACCCGGCCCCTCACGCAGCCGATGATTTGCAGGGTCGGCCGCCGAAGGAGCGCCCGCGCCCGCCCGGTGAATTGGAGCGAGGAAACCACAAACAGCGGATCGCTGACGAGCAGGCGACGCTTCAGGAAGCCTTTCCCGGTGAAGCGGCTCTCGATCAGGCCCGGCTCGAAATCTTCCCAATCAATGCTCGCCAGCGATTCGGCCACGTGCAGTTCGCGCGGCTTGCCGTCCAGCCCCTTGCGATTCCAGTCGAACACCCGATACGTCGTGTCGGAGTTCTGCTGAATCTCGAACAGCACCAGGTCCGCCCCAATGGCGTGAACGCGACCGCTCGGCAGGAACATGGAGTCGCCCTTGCCGACCGGGATGCGATGCAGGCACTCCGCCACGCTGCCGTCGCGCAGCCGCCGCTCGAATTCCGCGCGCGTGACGCCGTTCCGAAGTCCCACGAACAGCTTCGCGCCCGGCACCGCGTTGGTGATGTGCCACAATTCCGTCTTCGGTTCGCCACCGAGCCTTTCGGCCTGGCGCTCCGGCGGGTGAACCTGCACCGAGAGCGTTTCCCGCGCGTCCAGCAACTTGATGAGCAGCGGAAACCGCCCCTTCAATGCCCGCGCCTTGCCGAGCAACTCCTCAGAGTGCTGCTCCATGAGCCAACGCAGGTCCTTCCCCGCCAGCGGACCATTCGTGATGACGCTCACGTCACCCGGACGGTCGCTCAGTTCCCACGACTCGCCGATCGGCACCGCCGGCGGCAGCGGCTTGGCGTACAGCCGCTCCAAGTTGCGTCCGCCCCACACGCGTTCTTTGAAGATGGGGCGAAATGTCAGTGGATACAGCACAGGTGAGTCATGAATTACGAATCCCAAATCAGCGCAGCGGCAACCGCAGGCAGGCGGGCAGACGCCACGCGAAGTCACCAGGAACACGAAGCAGACTCCCCTCCGCGCACCTCCGGGTCTGTGCGCTTGCGTGTTCCGGCGGCAAAAACCTGTGTGGCGGCATGAAAGTTGACGTGTCGCGGCAACCCTTCGCCGCATGGGTCTGCTCCACGATCATGGCGCCGGGGTTGCCGCTGCCGGCTGGGTCGCGGCGGTTTGCTTCTGAGCGAAGTGCCCGAACCCGCGAAACTTGGCATAGCGCCGCTTGAGCCGCTCCTCCGCCGGCAGGGCGGCAAGTTCGGCGAGATGCTGGAGCAAGTGCGCTTTGAGGTTGGCGGCGCTGGCGGCGGCATCGTTGTGCGCCCCGCCGAGGGGTTCCGGGATGATTTCGTCCACCAGCCCCAACTCACGCAAATCCTTGGCGGTGATCCGCAGCGCCTCGGCAGCGCGGGCGGCGGCGCTGCGGTCTTTCCACAAGATGGCCGCGCAACCTTCCGGGCTGATGACCGAGTAATAGGCATTCTCCATGATGAGCACCCGATCCGCCACGCCAATGCCGAGGGCGCCGCCGGAACCGCCTTCGCCAATGACCGCCGCGATGATCGGGACGCTGAAGAGCATCATCTCGCGCAGGTTCACCGCGATGGCTTCCGCGATGTGCCGCTCCTCCGCGCCGACGCCCGGATACGCACCCGCCGTGTCAATCAGCGTGATGATCGGCAGTCCAAACTTGTCCGCCAGCCGCATCAGGCGGAGCGCCTTGCGGTAACCCTCCGGGTGCGCCGAACCGAAATTCCGCCGGATGTTCTCCTTGGTGTCGCGTCCCTTTTGGGTGCCGAGGACGAGGACGCGGTGCTGATCGAGCTTTGCAAAGCCGCCAACGATGGCCTGGTCATCGGCGTAGAGCCGGTCTCCGTGCAGTTCGCCAAAGTCGGTGAAGGCCCGTTTGATGTAATCCAAGGTGAACGGGCGCTTCGGGTGGCGCGCGATCTGGACCCGCTGCCACGGGGTCAGGTTGGAAAAGATCTGCCGCCGGGTCTGGGCGATCTTCTCCTCGATCAGCCGGATTTCCTCGTCGAAGCTGATGTCCATGGAGTGCAACTCCGGATGTTTCTTTAGTTCATCCAGTTTGTGTTGCAGCTCGATGATGGGCTTCTCGAAATCAAGCTGATGTTTCATGGACGCCGAAGTTAGGTCCAGAGAAGGACGCAGGCAATGTTGAAGTGACCTTCCCTCCCACTCCACCAGTGCGGGGACTTGAGCACGGGACGGGTCGGAAACGGTGCGCGCCGCCAGCCCCGCCAACATTTCGGCTTGTCGCGTCCGGCGGTTTCGATATTGTGCCGGCATGCCTGAGATTGCTTCCTTCGTCAACCGCGGCGCGACCACCATTACCCCGGCGGTCGTGGAAAAAGTCCTGCGGCATCTGCCGCAATGGAAGCTGGAGTTCACGCAGATTCGCGAGCCCCTGTTCCCACATCTGGCCGACCAGTTGGAATTCCTGGCCAACGCGGTGGAGGATTTCGCCGAGGGCGCTTACAAAGACCTGCCGTACTATGCCTTCGCCCAAGCGGTGTTTGCGCTGGCCTATTCGCACAAGAAGGTGGGCATCATCCCGGATACGTTTCTCAACCTCGGCCGCGCCGACGATTCCTCGGTCGTGCGGGCAGTGCTGATCCAGAACGAAAAGGCCTTCGCCATTTACGCCGCCACGCAGGACATTGACTGGTCGCGCATCACCAGCCAACCGTAACCCCGCGCGTCCCGTCAGTTTGCCTCCCTTCATCCGCAACCGCCGGGCCGCTCCCCTACTCCAAGCCGCTCGTCTTCAGGAATTGGCAGAACGTCTTCCGTTTCTCCAGCACGTCGTTGTGACCAAGATCAGTGGAGAGGAAAATCAGCTTGCCTGACTTGAGTTCATCGGGCGTGACCTCAATGTCCGGCCTCGCCAGGAAGGGCGTGTTGCGCTGCTTCAGCAAGGCCATCATGGCTTCCGTATCATCCTTCGTGCCGCCGCTTTCGGTGTAAATGTTCAGCAACCTCCCGTGCCGCTGGTCCCACCAAGCAAGGAACTTCTCGGTTTCGGCATACAGCGCGTCAAACAGCCAGACCTCGCTGATCTGCGCAGACAGCCCACCGCGGTCAAGGATGAACGCGATGACTTTGTAGCCGCCGCTGTGGCCGGAGAGAATGATCCGGCCCAACGCAGAATGCTTGTTCGTGAAGCCGGCGTGTGCCTGCAACGCGGCGATCAACTCCCCAGCAAAACGCTTGAAACCGTCCGGATCTTCCAGCTTGCCACCGGCGGAATCGGACGCGTTCTTCGGTCCCTCCGGCACCACGAGAATCGCGTTCTTGCCGCTCTCCACGAATTGTTCGATCAACTGGAACCGCCGCAGGGTGCCCTCGACACTGTTGCCCCAACCGTGAAAATGCACCACCACATCCAAGCGCGGCGACTCGCGAAAGCCCTTCGGGATGAAGATGGCGACCGTGCTGTCGCTGTAGTGCTGGGCGGCGGGGAAGAACCGGTCCTTGTATTGATGGCCCTCGGCGCGGCTGGGATGCGGGTACGGCGCGGTCACGAATTGCGTCACGATAAGCCGGCCGTAGCCCGCGTAGGCTCGGTCCAATTCTTCGGCGAGACAGCCGAGCGTCGCGAGAATAGGCAGCAGTGGCAGCAACACTTTCATGGGCCGCGAACATGGCAAAGCACGGCGCCCCGCGACAGCAGAAAACGCGTTCATGGTCGGGTGGTTAGCGGCGGGTGAAAGAGAACACTGCGCACTCCTCTCCCAATGCCGCGGGCGGATTTGGCGTTCGCCAACGTATGCACCCGGAGTCTGGTTCGTTGGCCAGAACAGCTCGCGCTCAGGGGAAAAAATCACTGAACTGGATCGTCGCCATTGCACCTTCAGCACGAACCCGGCGGCACGCCAAGGTGAACAAAAAAGCCCGTCCCTACGGACGGGCTGTCCAGTCTCCAGTTGAAGCTACGATCACTGCTTTTCGCTCTTTGGTTCTTCGGCCTTGGCCTCGGCGGGCTTGGCCGCGGCGGGTGCCGCGCTCACGGGCAGTTCCACCCACTCCAAGATGGCACGTTGGGCGGCGTCGCCTCGGCGCTGGTCAAGGTGGATGATGCGGGTGTAGCCACCGGGACGCGACTTGAAGGTCGGCGCCAACTCGTGGAAGAGAATGCGGCAGGCCGCCTCGTCCTGATGAAGCCGGGCGCTGATCAGGCGGCGGTGGTGGAGTGTGCCGCTCTTGCCCAAGGTCACGAGTTTCTCGGCCACGGAGCGCGCGGCCTTGGCCTTGGCGAGCGTGGTGATGACGCGTTTGTGTTTGATAAGGCTGCAAACCAGGTTCGCGAGCATGCGATTGCGATGCTCGAACGTGCGTCCCAGTTTGGCCGTGCGTTTACGGTGTCGCATAAGCCGGTGCGGTTCAGATTAACGAGGGTTTCGGTTCTTCCTTCGGCGCGTCGAGCAGGCCGGGTTCGAAGGTCATGCCCAGCGAGAGACCCAGGGCGGAGAGCTTGTCCTTGATTTCGTTCAGGGACTTCTTGCCAAAGTTGCGGTACTTGAGCATCTCGGACTCGCTCTTCATGGCGAGCTGGCCGACGGTGGTGATGTTGGCGTTGTTCAGGCAGTTCGCGGCGCGGACGCTAAGCTCAATTTCGTTCACGCTCATGTTGAGGAGCTTCTTCAGCTTCGTCTTTTCCTCGTCCTGCTTGTCCACGACTTCCTCGAACTCGACGGCGTTCTTGTCGTAGCCAACGAACACGTCAAGGTGATGCTGCAAGATGGCGGAGGCCTGCGTCAGCGCGTCGTCCGGCGAGATGCGACCGTCGGTCCAAATCTCAAGCAGCAGGCGGTCGTAATCGGTGCGCTGGCCCACACGGGCGGCTTCGACGGCATACCGCACCCGGCTGACCGGCGAAAACAGCGAGTCAATCGCAATCACGCCAATGGGTTGGCCGGGTTTCTTGTTCTCATCGCCGGGGCAGAACCCGCGGCCCACTTTGACCTCCAGTTCCATCTCGAACTTCTTCTTCTTGTCGAGGGTGCAGAGGTGCTGGTCGGGATTGACCAGCTCCAGATTCTGGTTGACCTGGATGTCAGCCGCGGTCACGGCCCCTTCCTTGTTG
>CAZJTM010000191.1:0-12322 GCA_964548925.1 uncultured Verrucomicrobiota bacterium
AGCAAAATCACCCCTGCCATTTTGCCCAATGCCCCAGTAGCGGAAGTCGGGTTAGAGTCTTGCCAACCACCCGCGAACGCTTCCGAGCCGCGGGTGGTTTCATTTTCGTCGCCCCTTGTCCGGCAGGAACAAATAGCCGATGAGCAACAGCAGCGCCGTGAGGATGGCGGCGAGGGCTAAGAGGGCCTGCCCCGGCGCGCTCAGGTCCGCGCCAAAGAACGTGCTCAGCGCATGAACGAAGGCGGGACTCCTCGACAGCACTTGCGCGAGGAACACGCCGATCAAGACACAGAGGATCGCCAGTAGCAGATACCGAATCTGCCGTCGCCGCTCGTCTGGGTCCGCCGGGCTCATCGCGATCTCAAGCAGAACCTAACGAGGCGGCAACGCTTTGTCGAGCGGGCCGCGGCGCGTTCCAGCAACTCCTATTATGATAGCCGATCTCCGCCGGGTGAGGGCGCCCGGCCTACAACCGGGCGGCTTTGTGCGGATGTAGGCCGGGTGACCTCAGCCGGCGTCCCTCTCGGGTCCATAGTGAGAATTGCAGGGCGCGCTCATTCGATAGCGGTCCTGCCAGCGAACTCCGCCAGCATCACCGCCACCGCGTCAATCTCCGTCCGCGCGCTGCGGTCCGGATCGGGGCTCTGATAGCGGTTCAGCATGACGGAGAACACCAACCGCTCGCCCGCCGCCGAGGTCACGTAGCCGGACAACGCGTTGGCCCAGCGCAGGGTGCCCGTCTTGGCGCGCACGTTGCCCACGGCAGCGGTGTTCTTCATCCGGTTCCGCAGTGTGCCGTCCACGCCCGCCACCGGCAGCGCGTTGGTGTAAGCGTTCGCCTCGCGGTGGCGGGCCATGAACTGCAGCAGGGCGACGGTGGCGTCAGGGGTCGTCAGGTTGTTGCGGGACAAGCCGGACCCCTCCTCGAATTGCACGTCGCCAGGGCGAACGCCGGCTTCCGCCAAGAACCTGCCCAACTCGCGGATGCCCGCGTCCTCGGAGGTCTCGCGGGCTTGAGCGGGGATTGCCGCCCGCACCGCGCCGACGTGCGCCAGCAGCAGGTCGGTGTAGAGGTTTTGCGACGGCTTCTGCACTTCGCGCGCGAGGTCCCGCAGGGGCAGCGATTCGACAAAACCGACTTCGACCCATCGGCCGGAATCCAGCGGACTGGTTTCACGGTCGAGCCAGTTCACGGAGCGCAACTTGCCGGACACCCTTACGCCGTGCCGCGCCAGCGCCTCCTTGAAGAACGCCATGAAGAGGCCGGCGGGGTTGGGCACAGTGACATCTTCGACGTAACCCGCGTCGTCGAGCGGCAACTGGCCCAAGACATAAACCACATGCTGGTCGAGGGGCCGGTAGAAGGAAATGCCGCGCCGCCCCCCTTTGGCGACCGTGATGGTTCGATTGCTCAGGACAAGCCAACCGTTCGGCGGCTGCATGATCAGCCGGCACGGGGCGTTGGTCTGCGGCCCCGGCTTCACGGTGATTTCAATGCGGTTGTCATTGATCGTGAGCGCCGAGATGGGTGCGCCGTAATAGTACTGCGGGTCGTCCCACGCCCACCCGGACCCGAACGGCGGCCCGCGGAAGAAGCTCTCATCGCCCACGAGGTCACCCGTGACGCGCTTGATGCCAGCGTTGGTCACGGCGCGGACCAGCGGGGCGAGCGCCCGGTGGATATCGTTACTGTTGAGCCGTGCGTTGATCGTCGGGTCGCCACGGCCAAAGACGATGAGATCGCCCTTGAGCGTGCCGCGGCGGTTCGGTTTGGTTTTCGCGTAGAGGGACGTCCTGATGCGGTAATCGCCGCCGCACCGGTCGAGCGCGAGCGCCACAGTGTAGAGCTTGGAATTCGAGGCCGGACTGAAAAACTTCCGCGGGGTCTCCTCGAACAACACCCTGCCGGTATCGAGCGACACGACCTTCACGCCCCACGAAGCCGCGGCGAACTTGGGCTGGCGGAGGTGCGCGGCAAGGCGTTGCTGGAGTTCCTCCAAGGTCGTCGCGGGCGGAACTTGCTGGGCCTGTGCGCCGAGAACAGTCAAGAGCAGCAACAGGATTTGGAACAAGTAGCGAATGGAGCGATATTTCATGATCGTGTTTGCTTGGGAGAAAGTTACCGGACGAGGCGTCGGCAATCCAGCGTGCATACCCCAGCCCGACCATGAATTGTTCTGAATCCTGGGGAGGTTCGCGGAAATGCCGAGTGAGGATTCCATCGCATGGACACGGCCTAGCCGAACAAGCACATTTGCGCCCCGCCGGGCCGGCGGAACGCCGTTGCCGAAAGTTCCGGTCCATGTCCGGCCAGCCCGGCTTTGCGCCGCGCCACGTCGAACAGTGTCTCGATCTGCTCCGCGAAGAGGCCCTCGCCGCGCATGCGCCGGCCAAAACTGTTGTCGTAGAGTCTGCCGCCACGCATCGCCCGCAGCCGGTTCAGCACCTTGTCCTTCCGTTCCGGAAAATGTGTCGCCAGCCATTGCTCAAACAGCGGGGCAACGGCGTGCGGCAACCGCAGCGCAATGAAACTCGCGAATCTCGCTCCAGCCTCGGCTGCGGCTTCAAGGGCCGCCGGGATTTCGTGATCCGTCAAACCGGGAATCACCGGCGCCACCAGCACCCCCACCGGAATGCCGGCCTTGGCGAGCGTAGCAATCGTGGCGAGCCGGGCCGCTGGCGTGGACGTGCGCGGCTCCATCACCTTGCGCAAATCCGCATCCAGAGTTGGCAGCGAGAGGAACACGGCGGCGGCGTTGAAGCGCGCGAGTTCGCCCAGCAGGTCCGCGTCCCGCGCCACGAGCTGGTTCTTCGTCACGATGCTGACCGGGTTGCGGAACTCGGCCAGCACCTCCAGGCAGCCGCGCGTGAGCTTGAGCCGGCGCTCGACCGGCTGATACGGATCGGTCACGCCGCTCATCGCCAGCGTCTTGGGTTGCCACTGCGGCGAGGACAACGCCGCCCGCAGCAGCTTCGGCGCGTCTTCCTTCACCATGATCTTCGACTCGAAATCCAGCCCCGACGAAAACCCAAGGTACTCGTGGAATGGCCGCGCGTAGCAGTAGATGCAGCCGTGTTCGCAGCCGCGATACGGGTTGATGCTCGCCTCGAAGCCGACATCGGGGCTTTCGTTCGTGGCGATGATCGTCTGGCTGCGGTCCTTGAGGAACTGCGTGCGCGGCAGGGGGTCGTCCTCCGGATTCCAATCCACGTCGCGCTCAAGCTGAATGCGCTCGAAGCGGTTGGGCGGATTGCCCGCCGCGCCGCGTCCGCGAATGGGCCGGGGATCGGAAGTCACGCCCTTATTGTCCACCCAAGCGCCCGCCCGTCAACGCAAGGCAGCGCGGATGGAGACATGCTGGAAGCCTGTCCTACGCGCGACGAACGCACCGATTCAGAGCCAATGGCATGCAAACAACTTCGTGGAAACACCCAGATGGGGGCGTGTGATTCGGGCAAGTGGCGGCGCGGGAAACGAGTTTGAGTTCCGGGCGGGGCTTGCGCATCTTGCGGCCGTATGCTCGCGCCGCGTCCGACCAGTTCGCAGCCGCCACCGCAACACATCCGTTGGTGGCCGGCGATTCTCATTCTCGTCCTCGCCCTGACGGCGGTGGTCTGGGTGCGGGCGCAAACGGACTGGGCCTTCCAGCGGCGCAACCTCGTCACCCTGCCGATCCTGTTCGTCGCGGCGGCCCTGTTGTTGGGTTGGTGGGTTCTTCTTTCACGGGCCCGCTGGCGACTGCGGCTGGGTGTCACGGCGGGTTGCATTCTCCTTGTGGCCGCCAGTGTGGGGCTCTTTCGCATTCGCGGCGTGAGTGGTGACCTGGTGCCGATCTTGGAGTTTCGCTGGGCGCAACCTGCGGTTGCCTTCAAACCACCTTCGCCGACGCCCACGAATCTTGTTTCCGAATTTCCACTGCGCCACTTGGCAACCGACTCCTTCCCCCAGTTCTACGGCCCGGATCGTACCGGGGTGTTGCCGGGGCCGCGTCTGGAAACCAACTGGACCCAGTCTCCGCCGACGCTCGTGTGGCGACAGAAAGTTGGCGCGGCGTGGTCCGGCTTTGTCATCGTCGGCCCTCTGTGCCTCACGCAGGAACAGTGGGGGGAAGACGAGTGCGTGGTGGCGCGGGAGCGGGCGACGGGCCGGGAGCTTTGGCGGCATGCGGACCCGGCACGCTACAACACGACCATTGCCGGAGAAGGTCCGCGCGCCACGCCCACGGTGGTCAGCAACCGCGTGTTCACGGCGGGTTCGACCGGCATTCTAAACTGCTTCGATCTCGCAACGGGGCGGCGGATTTGGACGCGTAACGTGGTGACCGAGTCCGGCGGAAGGGTGCCGGAATGGGGCTTCGCCAGTTCGCCACTGGTCGTGGACGGGTTGGTGATCGTCCACAGCGGGGAGCGGGCGGGCAAGTTGCTCTTGGCGTTTCGCGCGGAAGACGGCCAGCCGGCATGGTCCGCCGGCACGGCGAGTCCCAGCTACGCTTCCCCCGCGCTGGCGACGTTGGCCGGCGTGCGCCAGGTGCTGGCGTTCACCCAAAGCGTTGTTTCCGGCCACGATCCAGTCACGGGCGCGACGTTGTGGGAACATGCCTGGGGAAGCGGCAACGCGGTGTGCGCCGCACCGGTGGTGGCCGGCGAGAACCGCGTGCTCTTCTCCAGCGGCTACGGGCGGGGCACGGACTTGTTTGAACTCTCGCGCGCCGCGACGGGCGAGCTTTCCGCGCGGCGCCTCTGGAAATCCATCCGCATGAAATCAAAATTCGCGCATCTGTTCGTCCGCGAGGGTTGCCTCTTCGGTCTGGATGACGGCATGTTCGCCTGCGTGGATTTGCGAGACGGCTCCCAACGCTGGAAGGAAGGCCGCTACGGGCACGGCCAAGGTTTGCTGGTCGGTGATCTTTACCTGCTGATGGCAGAATCCGGCGAACTCGTGCTTCTGCGGCCCACGCCGGACGCGCCCCACGAACTGGCCCGCTTCCGCGTGCTCAACGCGAAGACGTGGAATCCCATCGCGCTCGCCGGCGATTGGCTGCTGGTGCGCAATGATCAAGAGGCGGCGGGCCTGAGGTTGGCGACCGTTCCCTGAGCCATTGACACGGCCTCCACTCCGTCTTTTTCCTTCAGTCCGGCCCTAGTTCGCCGAAATACAGTTGATCGCACAGCGCGTGTCGGTTTCGGTGCGTACATGAACAGCGGCGAACTCACATCCGATTGGAGAGGCCCACCGGCTCTGGCCGGCCGTGTGCGCGTGCCCAAGTCGCTGCGGTCGCCGGAGCGGAATTTCCAGGGAGTCAAAGCGTTCGGGAATTGGGGAAGGGCGCCGGGACGCACTGAATTCCCAGACAAGGGCGTGGCGAGCGGAAGGCGGCGGCGATTTCCGGTCGGGCTGGCGCTTGGAGCCGCCACCTGGCTGAGTTTTGCGCCTGCGGGATTTGCCCAGCCGGCGACGCCAAGCGAGATTACCACCTTTCGGCAACTCGGCGCCATGTCACGGGTGGAGGCGGCCAAGGGCCACCCCGTCCGGTTCAATGTTGTGGTGGTCTGCTACGATCGCGAGTGGGGACAACTTTACGTTCACGATGGTGACTTTGTTCAGTACTTCACTCCGCAGACCTTTCCCCAGCACTTGGAAGTCGGGCAGCACGTCGAAATCACCGGAGCCACGGCTGCGGCGGAAAACTCCGCCGGTCTGACCAATCTAAGTTTGACCATCCTGGGGCGGCGCGATCTCCCGGCGGCGAGGCGGCTCGCCGTGGCGCAACTCGCCCAGGACTTCGGGCAGTGGGTGGAAACCAGCGGACGCGTGCGGCGGGCGGACACCAGCCGCGGGCGTTTGGGGCTGACCCTGCATGACAAGGGGCAGAGCTGCCTGGTCTATGCGATGGGGCCGTCCGGCTCGTACGACTTCAAGCGGCTGGTGGATTGCGAGGTGCGCGTTCGGGGCGTCAACGCGAGCAAGGTCGTCAATGGACGGCTGGAAGAGGCGTGCGTCTTTGCGCCGGGGACGAATGAAATCCAGATCCTGGGAACACCCGTCGTCCCGGCGTCCATCCCCGTGGTTTCGATTGACACGCTGCTCAACCGTGAACTGGGGGATTGGACCAATCGCCTGGTTCACCTCAACGGCCTGATCTCCAGCTACAAGCCCGGCGAGTCCATTGTGATCCGCGACCCGACCGGCGTAATCCGCGCGGAGGTGATTCAGTTGACGCGGGCGCAATTGGACGAACGGGTGGACCTCTGGGGTTTCCTGACCGTCACTCCCACGGAGGCGGTGCTGACGGATGCCTATTTCGAGTTGGTAAGTCCTCCCGAGATCCCGCCCCCGTCCCCGCTGGACTCCGGCGTCGCGAGCATCCTGACCAATCTGCCGGCGGTGTTGACGGAAGTGTCGAGCATCAAGCGGTTGCCCCGCGAAGTGTTGGCGCAACGCATCCCCGTGGAGTTGCGCGGCGTCATCACCTACGCGGATTCCGAACACCGCGTCGCATTCCTTCAACAGGAAGACGATGGCATTTTCCTGGACCTGACCCAGCCGGATGTGCGGGCCGGGCAGTGGGTCGAACTGAAAGGAGTGACGGATCGCGGCGGTTTCGCGCCGCAGATCAACGAAGGGGTGGTGAAGATGCTTGGCCCCACCAATTTCCCGGTCCCGGTCAAGGTGACGCTCGATGATCTGGCCGACGGCGGGCTGGATTCGCGCTGGGTGGAGATGCAAGGCGTCGTCCGCCGGGCGGAGATCGAATGGGGCCATGCGTATCTGAGCCTGACCACGCGCAAGGGGAAGTTCCGGGCGATCCTGGCCGGGATCAGCGACTCGGCCGTGATTGCGCATCTCGTGGACGCGTTGGTGAGCGTGCAAGGTGTGTGCGGCGCGGCCTTGAACTCGCGCGGTCAGGTGAGCGGCATCAATCTGCATGTGCCAAGGCTGGAACAAATCAAGATTCTCGATCCCGTGCCCACGGATCCCTTCGCCACGCCCGCCACCCCGATTGCCGCCGTCTCCACCTATGACGCGAGCCGTCTCGCCGGACGCCGCGTGAAGGTGAGCGGTGTCGTCACCCTGAACATTCCGCAATTGGGATTCTACCTTCAGGACGGGTCGGCCGGCATCCGCGTCAACACGCAGCAAACAAACTCGCTCCAGATTGGGGACGCGGTCGAGGTGTTGGGTTTCCCGGCCATTGGCGATTTTTCCCCCTGCTTGGAAGAAGCCGCGTTCCGCCGGACGGGCCCGGGTACGCCGCCGATGCCGAAAAGAATCTCGGCCGAGGAGATTTTGCTCAAGGGCCGGCACGATGGGCAGGTGGTGGAGATGGAAGCCCGCCTAGTGCAGGACGTTCCGCGCGCGGCGCACCCGAAGCTGGTCCTCCAAGATGGGCCGATCATATTCACCGCCCATGCCGTGGGACAGTCGCCGGGGGAGATGTTAAGGCGTTTGAAATCGGGCAGTGTTCTGCGCCTGACCGGAGTTTGTGCGGTGCAGGGCGGGCAAGGCCACGAGCCCGAAACCTTCCGTCTGTTGCTGGCACAACCCGCCGCCGTGAAATTGGTGAGCGCCCCGTCTTGGTGGTCCACGCGGCACACGCTGATGCTGGCTGGCGGCCTCATGGGGGTCATCGGTTTCGTCTTGGCCTGGGTCGGCTCGCTGCGCCGTCAGGTTCGGACGCAGACCGAGGTCATTCGCCAGAAGCTGGAGGAAGGAAAGACCTTCGCCGAGAGCCTGGCCCGGGAGAAGAACCTGTTGGCCACGTTGATTGACCACCTGCCCGACCACGTATTCGTGAAGGACGCGGCGGGGCGTTTCCTCCTGACCAATCCCGCACACAATCGGTTTCACGGCTTGCGCTCACCGGATGGCACGCCCGAACCGACCGCCGCGGAATTGCCTGCCATGGCGATGTCACCGCGCGCGGCCGAGGCGGAGCGGAAGGTTCTCACTGAAGGGGTCGGCGTGTTCGACTTGGAAGAAACCGTGAAAGACGCGGCGGGCGAGTCCCGCTGGCTCTCCACCACCAGAGTGCCGTTGCGCAACAGCGCGAGCGCGATCGTTGGCCTGATCGGCATCAGCCACGACATCACGGAGCGCAAACGCGCCGAGGGTAAGTTGGAAGGCATGCACAAGCAACTCGTCTCTGCTTCGCACCGGGCCGGCATGGCCGAGGTGGCCACAAGCGTCTTGCACAACGTGGGCAACGTGCTCAACAGCGTGAACGTCTCCGCCGGAGTCGTTTTCGAGAAGTTGCGCGGGTCCCGCGTCCCTAATGTCGCCCGGGTCGCCGAGTTGTTGGCCGAACACGAGGCGGACTTGGCGGAGTTTTTGCGGCACGATCCCAAGGGCCGCCACGTGCTTTCCTATCTGAAGCAACTGGCCCAGCACCTCGTCGAGGAACGGGCCGGCGTGCTGCAGGAGATTGACTCCCTCACCCGGAACATCGAACACATCAAGGAGATCGTCGCCATGCAGCAGAGTTACGCGCGGGTGGGCGGCGTGGTGGAGCGGGTGGTGGTGACCGAGTTGGTGGACGACGCGTTGCGGATGAATGCCGGCGCGCTGGAGCGCCACGGCGTGCAACTCGTCCGGAACAACCCCGACGGCGGCCCGCTGGAGATTCTGGTCGAGCGGCACAAGGTGCTGCAAATCCTCGTAAACCTGATTCGCAACGCCAAGTACGCCTGCGACGAGTCGGGTCGGAAGGACAAGCGGATGACCGTGAGCGTGACGCGGGTGGAGGGCCGGGTTCAGATCGCCGTCGCCGACAATGGGGTGGGCATTGCGCCGCAGAACATGCCGCGGCTGTTTCAACACGGGTTCACGACGCGCAAGGGTGGGCACGGCTTCGGATTGCACAACGCCGCCCTGGCGGCCCGGGATCTCGCTGGCGACCTCCGCGCGCACAGCGACGGGCCGGGTCAGGGAGCCACTTTCACGCTCGAACTGCCTCTGTCCACCGACCGGGCTTGAGGAGTTCATTCTGCGAGCCCCAGATGGATGCGCCGGCAAGGAGCTTGCGTTGCCCGGGGATAAGGATTCAAAGCGTTGAGAGATGCCTTTGATCCCATCCTTGAACGCTTCGAATTCATTGGGGATTCCCGAGGGTTGAGGGTTTCCATTCTACGTTGGCGCACCGGGATGAACGGCACGAACCGCGGCGACGCTGAGTTTCCGTTCGCCTTGAGGGCTGGCTTCGCTACCTTGTCCCGCACGATGAAACGAATTCTCTCCCAAGTCACCGCCGTCTCCGCAATGATCGGCGCGCTCACTGGTTTCCGTGCGGACCAACCCGGCACCACCGCCCCCGCCAAATCCGGCAACCCCATCTTCCCCGGCTGGTATGCCGACCCCGAGGGCGCCGTCTTCGGCGACCGCTTCTGGGTCTATCCCACCTACTCCGCGCCGTACGGCCAGCAGGTGTTCTTCGACGCCTTCTCGTCGCCCGATCTCGTTACGTGGACCAAGCACAGCCGCATCCTCGACACGAATGCGGTGACCTGGGCACGGCGCGCAATGTGGGCGCCGGCGATCATCGAGAAGGGCGGACGCTATTACTTCTTCTTCGGGGCGAACGATATTCAGAGCGACCGCGAACTGGGCGGCATCGGCGTGGCCGTGGCCGACCGGCCCGAAGGTCCGTTCAAGGATTACCTCGGCAAGCCGTTGATTGACCGCTTCCACAACGGCGCGCAGCCGATTGACCAGTTCGTCTTCCGCGACCGCGACGGCCAGCACTACCTCATCTACGGCGGCTGGCGGCACTGCAACATCGCCCGGCTCAAGGACGACTTCCGCGGCTTTGATCCGTTCCCTGACGGCACGGTGTTCAAGGAGATCACGCCGGAGGGCTACGTGGAAGGGCCGTTCCTGTTCCTGCGCGGCGGCAAATACTACTTCATGTGGTCCGAGGGCGGCTGGACCGGTCCGAACTACTCGGTGGCCTACGCCATCGCGGACTCGCCGCTCGGGCCATTCAAGCGGATCGCAAAGATTCTCCAGCAAGACCCGCAGGTCGCCACCGGCGCGGGGCATCATTCCGTGATCAAGCTGCCGGGGCGGGACGTTTACTACATCGTCTATCACCGCCGCCCGCTGGGCGAAACCGACGGCAACCATCGCGTGACCTGCATGGACCGGATGGAGTTCGACGAGCAGGGCTTCATCAAACCGGTGAAGATCACGTTTGAAGGGGTGGAAAGGACTAGTCTGACAACGAAGCCAACGACAACCAGCTCACAATGACCGGCCTGCTTGTGCGCGGTGGGGGATTAATGAAGCGCCCGGCGAGCTCAAGGTTGACGCGCGACGTTTGCCAGCCTTCGAACTAGGCTGACGGAGTCTGGGATTTCCTCTTCTTCGGGTATGCAAACAAGAGGGCGACGAATGTGAATGTGACTGGCCACGAAATCATCGCCAGAAACAGCGCCCCCACTGCAGCATAGTCAGTAGACCGATCGAAAAAGAGCAACCCAATCAAGCCCGTATGCACCCCCGTGGTCACAAGGAGTAGTGACCACAAGGAAACGATCCTTCGCGGGTGCCGATATCGGATGCAGAGAAGGACTGCGATGATTCCGCCCGCTAACGTCGCAAGCACCCATTTCTCATGGAAGTGGAAAAGGAAGTGAAACAGGTCAAGAAGGTCAACGCCGGGTAGAATTCTCATTGTGCGTGACGCCGATTAGCGAATACCAGTCGGTCTGGCTTGGCATCTGTCCTTTCCCATGGCCCGACGCTATGCGCACCCCCAGCGGCTTTCGAGCCCGATTTCGGACCGGGTTCGGGTATTCCACCCCGTCTGCGCGTCCCAAAGCGCCGATGAATCGAGCGCACTCCAAACGCTGGCGCGACATTCCAGCGTCCCCCGAACCTCGCGGAGCGTCTGGACTGCGGCGGTTGACCGCCGCTTTGGCAGGCCGGAAGATGCAGAGTTTGGAGCGGGTGCTGGCGGGGGAGAAGTCACCGTTCCAAAAGCGGTGCTGAAGACACACGCACTCCAAACGCTTCGCGACGTACGATGCCTACCGATATCTTCACGCGCCCACTGGAGTTCCGAAGACTATTCAACAGCAGGCTGCTGTGGCTCCAAACGCTGCCGCCACTTTCCCAGCGCTTCCAAACCTCGCGAAGCGTCTGGACTGCGGCGGTTGACCGCCGCTTTCCCCCGCACCTCAGAAATCATCCTCCACCTGCACCCGGTCAATCTTGAAGCCGTAGATCATTCTCACCTGTGCCGGCGACGCCGTGCGCTCGAACCACGCCGCCGAACACCACGGATATTGGCTCGCCACCGCCACCAACTTGTGCTTCACCGCGTTTTGGTGGACGTAATTCAACCGCGCCAGATGGCTGTGCTGGATCGTCAGTTTCGTGTCGCGGAAGTTGAACCACACCTGCCGGCCCGTCACGCCGTCCAGCTTGTTCAACTCACGCGCCGAGACGCCGTGCAGGTCGTGGAGGAAGTTGCCGAGGTTGCGCGAATCCGGATGGCCGCGGGCGACGACGTGATAGTGGTTGGCAAGCACTGCCCACGCCTCAAGCTGCCAGCCGTCTTCCTTGGCAGAAGTCAGCAGTAGTCTCTCCAGCAGGTCACGTTTCTCAGGCGTGTCGAACAGGAGCGCCTTGTGCAGCGTGCCGGCGGTGACGAAATAGACGGTGTTGTTCGCCAACCGATGCACTGGTGCGTGCGGCCAATCCTTGGGCGGGAGCTGGACTTTCAAATCCACGAGCCGCACGGACGGGAGTTTGAAAGTTTTCGGGGCAACGGGCCCAAGGTCGGCAGGCTCGTCACTGTTGGGATTCATGGGATGACGATGCGCAGTGGAAGTCGCAATGGGAAGCCGAAACACGCTCCCGAAAGCGGCGCTGAAGACGCCGCACTCCAGACGCTTCGCGAGATTTGCCGGTTTCCGAGCTGCTTGCCGACCGGCAATCTGCATGCCGAGGGAACCGAGGTCGGGCGGAAGTGAACTGCTTCCGCTCGCGGACAGCCGCCTGTTGGCGAGGCGCGGCCACCAACCGTTCACTCCGCGGCCAGTTCCTTCAGATACCCGTCATAGAGCTTCAGCGCTGCGGCATCCGACAGCTTCTCCGCGATCAGTAACCGCGCCCGGGCCCGGGCGGTTTCACCGGTTTTCAAATCGCGCCCGAACAGCGAGAGGTACATCGAGTAGTGCCCTTCCGTTTGTTCCGGCGTGCAAAGGGCAAAAGCTTCGGTGGGCGGCGACATGATGACCGCGGTCAAGCCGCTGGCCGGATCACGGCGGATGCCCAATGGCCTTGCGAGGCGCGGCATTTTTACCCACTCGACGGGATTGG
>CAZJTM010000192.1:0-7996 GCA_964548925.1 uncultured Verrucomicrobiota bacterium
CTTACCACGCCCTCCATCCGCAGAACAGAGGGTCGCCCCAACACCGCTTACGGCCGGACACTAGGTAGCGCAGACTTCGAGTTTGCCGTATCGCGGGTCTCCAACCCGTCGCCCGCCCACGCAACGGTAGCCCCCTGCCGACTGTAAATCGGCGATATAACGAGTCGGAAACCTGCGCCACGAGCCAAGGGCGTGCGATGCGGTCGGCCGGAGTGTGAAATGTGCGGGCTACGGGGACGTCACTCCGCCGCAGCCAGGCGGCGCCACAAGTCATCGTTGAGGACAGCCTTGCGGAGAAACTCGGTGTCCGTGGAGGTGGGTGACGCCTGGGCGGGTTTGAGTGGAAGCCGAATAATGAACTGCGTGCCCCGCGCCGGATCGCTGGTGGCTTGAATGGTGCCGCCATGATGGTGGACAATGAAGTAGCAGGCCATGAGGTTGATTCCGAATTCCGCCGGGCTCTCGGTGCGCAGCACAAACGGATCAAACATCAGCCGCAACGCCTCGGCGGGAAGACCGGGACCGTTGTCGCTGACGCAAATTTCCACAATGGCCTTTTCGGCTGGACCGCCGTTTAGAAGCCGGGCGGTGATCTCCACGCGGCTGCCGGCGGGCAGGCTCGCGATTTCGTCCTTGAGGAGCAACTCGAACAACCGGCTGAACCGGGGCTTGTCCACTTGCAGCGGTGGCAGCGTGCCGGGCAGGTTGGCTTCCACCGTCAGATGTTTGGCGGCGAGGCCTTCCTGGAGCTTGGCCTTCGCCTCCCCGATCACATCGCCCAGTTGCACGGAGTCGGAAAACTCCAGCGTGGGCTTCTCCGAGGCGCTCCAGAGTTCGCGCAGGAGGTCGTTGATCTTCTCAATTTGGGACTGAACGCTCTGGTGATACTCCTTCCAGAAATCCGGATTGCGGAGGCTGTCCGGGTCCACCTTCTCCTCGGCGAGCTTGGAGGGGGCGAGGTCCAGAAAGGTTTTGACGGCGACGAGCGAATTGCGGATGTGGTGGCTTAGGCCCGCCGCCAGCAAGCCGAGGCTCATGATGCGGTCCGCAATCATCATGTTGTGGAGCACGGAGAGTTTCTCGCGCAGCAGGTCGTCGCGCTCGCGTTGGACCATGTAGAACTCCAGCCCGCGCTTGAGGGTCTGTTCCAACAGCGCGGGGTCCCAGGGCTTGCTGACGTACTTGTAGATCGCGCCGCTGTTGATGGCCTCGATGGCATCCTTGTAATCGGTATAGGCGGTGGCCAGCACCCGGACGATGCGCGGTTCGAGTTGGCGGGCCTGCTCG
Organism: uncultured Verrucomicrobiota bacterium; assembly: GCA_964548925.1. Classification (GTDB taxonomy): domain Bacteria; phylum Verrucomicrobiota; class Verrucomicrobiia; order Limisphaerales; family MWDV01; genus MWDV01. Next base: position 1,288 of record CAZJTM010000192.1, read on the forward strand.
AGCAGCCAGACGCCCTTCTCGCCCGGCATCTTCTGGTCGGTCATGAGAAGTCCGATTTCGTCGCGGTGCTGCTCCAGCAACTTGAAGCCGTCCGGGGCGTTGTTGGCGGTCAGAATGCGGAATTCCTCCTCGAACGCCCGGGTGAAGAGCTTCAGGGATTTCTCCTCGTCGTCCACGTAGAGGATTGCGTATTTGCGGTAATCGTAAGGGGTGTCCATACCGGGGGCTAGGCGGCAGTGCCGTTGGGTTTGCGAATGGGAAAGGCCAAGGTGAACTGGCAATAGTGGTCCGGCTGCGAGTCCACAGTGATTTCCCCACCGAACTCTTGAACCAGGCGATAACAGATGCAGAGGCCCAGGCCCATGCCTTCGCCCACTTCCTTGGTGGTGAAGAAGGGATCGAAGATCTTGGGCAGGTTCTCCGGGGTGATGCCCGGGCCGTTGTCGCGCACCCGAAGGATTACGCGGTCGGGCTCGGCGCGGCCTTCGATCCGGATGGTGGGCGACTCGCCGTTGAACGACTTGCGCCGTAGGGCGTCGAGCGAGTTCTGGACGAGATTGGTCAGCACGTGGATGAGCTTGTTCTTGTTGGCGCGCACCGTCAATCTCGCGGGCAGGTCTTGTTCGACCCGCACCTTGTCGGTCAATTCGCTGGCCAGGAAGCGCAGGGTGGAGGTGACAACCTCGCCCACCTCCACGTCGTCCACGCTTTCGGTGTCAGGGTGGGTGAACATGCGCAGGTCGGAGACGATGCTCTTGACGCGGTTGATGCCCTCCTCGACGTCGGTCAGCAACTCCAGGTAGGCACCCTGCTGCTCCGGCGCGACGTGCTTGCTCTTCTTTCGCAGCGTGAAGAGACCGGTGCCGGCGAAGTTGAGCGGGTTGTTGATTTCATGGATGATGCCGGCGCTCATCACGCCTAAGGAGGCCATCTTCTCCTGCTGGATGAGCTGTGCCTCGGCTTCGCGCAGTTTTCGGATGGCTTCCTCCAACTCCTGTTTCCGTTCGTTCAACTCATAGCGGGTCACGAATTCCCGGAAACGCAGGCGGTTGAAGAAATGGTTGCCGACCACCACGATCACGCCCGTTTCCACCATGAAAATGCAGTTGCTCACGAAAAGGCCGCTCTTGTCGCTGACCGGGCCGTGAATAACACAGGCAGCCACGTACATCAGGATCACGCACGTGACCATGAGCAACGACTCCAGCGCGCTCCAGCGCACCACCACGCTGATGGCCAGAATGATCAAGTTCAGCCCGGCGTAATAGGGCGAGGATGGACCCTCTTGGTCGTAAATCATCCAAGTGATGAAAAAGGCCGGCAGCAAGGCGGTGAGAAAACCCAGCAACTGGTGGTGACGCCGCCCGAACGGTCGCGTGAGGAGAAACCAAATCCCAACGGCCAGCACCGCGCAGCACAAGCGCAAGATGAGGAAGAACCCCCACCGCTTATCATAGACCGCGAAATCGAGGCTGGCCCCAAAGGGCATCAAGATTGCCACCAATAGGGCGGCGACCTTGCCGGTGTTCACCCGCGCTTCCAGTTCGTGCGTTGCAAAGGCGGCTTTGAAACCGGCATCGCGGACGTTGGAAGTACTCTCAGCCATGCGGCAGCTTCCTTACCTCAAGAAACACGTTCGCGCCGGTCGCGTCGGCAAACGAGCGCACCTGGTCAGGGGCGGCTTCCCGTGGCCGGAGCTGCGCCAACTCCGGTCCGGTGCGGTAAATGAGATGCCAGTCCAGCAGGTGCTCCATGCCATTCCGCAACGGGTTGGCGGGTTCGACGTTGGTGGCGACCAGCAATCCTCCCGGCTCCAGCCAGGCGTACATGAGATCCATCAATCGCCGACAGACCTGGTCGGACAAATAATCGAACAATCCGGCGCAATAGACGAAGTCATACGTCTCCTGGGTTGATTGACGGGCCGGGCGGACGCTTTCTTTGAGCAGTTGGTTGACGGACTTGTGGATGTAGGTCACCGGGGTCCGCCGACCGGTCCGCGTCTTGATGGTGTCCAAGATCGTTTGAACGTAGCGCAGTGTTTCATCGTTAAAGTCCAGCAGTGTGAAGGCGGCCGACTCACTGAGAGCCGAGTCGTTTATGAATCGTTGCACTTCATGGGCCGGCCCGCAGGCCAGATTGAAGATCCTCGCCAACCGGCCTGCCCGCCGGACGCGCAGGGATTCGTCTTGAAGCCGGTCGGTCAAATAGGCGATCCGGTTGCGGTGCGCTTGGGCCGGAGGTTGGCGCAGAAACCAGGTATTGATGACCTTGGCGAAGATGGAATCTCCCTCCCAGCCGTTCCGCAGGATCATGTTCACCATTTCGTAATCGCCCGCGTAGCCGAGAGGCTTGTAGAATGTGCGATGCGCGAATGGGGAACACAGCACCAGCGGATGGAGTTGCCGGCGCATGTAACTGCGATGAGCCGGCAGGCTCTCGCTGGGCAGCGATCCGGCGAAGCTCTCGAATTGCTCGAACAGCGTGTTCACGCACGGAACGGTTCTTGCCGCGACCGCTTCCGCAGCCGCCAACTCCAACTGCGCCCGATCCGCCTCTGGTTCGGCTCGAATTCCCAACTCGACCTGCTGCAGCCACAGGCGGAGGTCCGCGAAGAAGGTCTGCATGTCCGCGATGATCACTTTGTATTCGGGTCGGACCAGGTAGGCCTTTTGCCACTCCTCTAGGAAGAAGCCGAACTGCTCGCTCAACCGGCCGTCCCACGCCATGGCGGCGGTGAACTCCAAATCCCGCCAAGCCGTTTCGTCCAAGGCCGCTTCGCAGACCAGCGCCGGCCCCGTTTCCACCAGACTGCGCACCACGGCACGTCCCGCATAGAGGGTGCGCCCCCGCACCATGATGCGGAAGCAGCGGAGTGATTCGGAGAGCCGCAACTCATCTGCGGCTCCGTATAGTTCAAACGCGACGGCGAAGCGAGTCAACTGCAACGGTCTTCCCCGCAACTCGACGTCCCGGCTTGCCCGGAAAAGCACCAAGCTTTCTTTGTTCTGAGGTTCGGCCATAATGTCATTATTCCATCCGCAAGTCCGGCTTCACGAGAGGTATGCCCTACAGCCAGAGCCACCTTGCCAACTGCCGACATGCCGTTTCTTTGGATTGAGTCAACCATCCTAGCGGAAGCGGCGTTTTCGCCTCTGACGCGGCCCTGCCACCTCGAGGTCCGTCGCCGGGGTCGTTCCCGAATGTTCGACCTGGCGACCGCAGAAGGGGCGACACACTCAAAACCGCCATCCGAACGAAAGCAGCAGAGCATGGCTAAGATATTCATAATCCCCATCGGCAGACTGCCCCGTCGCCGACTTGGCACTGCCGCTGACCGTGCGCGTGGGGCCATAGCCGAATTGATAGGCCACATCGAACGTCAGGTGCTCGCCCTTGAACCCGGTGCCCGCGCTGAAGAAGTGCCGATCCAAATCCGCGACCACAGGCCAATAGTTCGCGTCCGGCACAGAGTTTTCGTTGAAGATGTACCCGGCGCTGAGCGACCAGTGCTCGTTGAGGTAGCGAGTGACGCCGAATTCGTAGTACCAACTCCCCTCCCAATTGAAGCTGAGCGGCACGTCTTGAGCCGGCAGCAGGACCGGCCTCCGCTCCTGATGCACGGTCACCGTGCCCAACCGGCCCCAATCGGTGTAGTCGGCGTTGAACTCAAGGTTCCAGGCCGGGGTCGGCCGGAAAGACAAGCCGCAGACCACGTTCAGCGGGAACGGCATCTCTGTCTCCGCGTGGACCTTCTCCAAGGGAGAAGCCGGAACCACGCCCGGAATGGCAACATCGTTGAAAGACTCGGTGCTCCCTTTCAAGTTCACTGTCGTTGTGCTCCGCAAAGCGACGCCGAGCGAAATCTTCTCAAACGGCTTCCACAACAATCCAACATTGTAGCCCACATCCCAGCCATCTCCCTTGAAACGGAAGCCATCGAACGGCTGCGTCGGCCATACCAACCCTTGTCTCATGTCCACCTCTGCACGATTCACCGTGACCCCTGCGGCCAGCGACAGTTGCGGGCACAGCCGCCAAGCCACCACGGGGTTGATGGTGAAGTAGCTCAAACTGGCTTCCGTGGCGACTGTGCGGAATCCGGTGTCTTGGGGCCAGCGCAAACTCAAGCCGTAAGGAGAATACAATCCCAAGCCAAAGCTCAACGGGTAATCTTTCGGGCCATACGTGTAGAACAGTTGTGGAATACCATGCCACTCCCTCTCGTTGTCGTAACTCGTCCCACCGGACTCGTAAGTCGGATGAAGGTAGATGCCGTAGGCGCCTCCACGAACATGGTGGCCTTCGAGTTGGGAAATCCCCGCGGGATTGTAATAGATAGCAGAGGGATTGTCTGCCGTTGCGGCAAAGGCTTCCCCCCGCGCCGTCGCAAAGGCGTCTTGATCCGGCAGGCGGAAACCGGTGGCCTGAACGACCCAAATCGAGGAGGCCCAGAGCGCCAGCGTTGAAAGTTGCAGCAGACCTTGCGTGGTTTTCATAGATTGTTGTTTGCGATCATTGTCTTGAGTGTTCACCGCAAATGACTGTGACCAGGGTCGCACCGAACGACGTGCGACTCGGATCGCCAGCGGAAAAGCACTTTGCTTGCCGCCGATCGTGCGGGAGGCTGCCACAGCCGGCTTCACGATCCGGACTCGCGCTTCTGCGCCAAAACCGCGGCTCGAAAGAACTCGTTCGTCCCGAACTTGGACGACAGCCAGGCACCCAGACTGGGTGAAAGCGCGGTCAGCATCAACACGGGCCGAATGGGGTAACGATTGACGATGATCTCCGAGACATCCCGCCTGAGGGCTCGCAGCACGGCCTGGGCGACACGTTCTGGAGAACACGCACCCAGCAGTCGCGGGGCAGGTCGTCCCGCCGTCTGCTTGAGGCGCGAGTAGATTCCCGCCTCGACAAAGCCGGGAACCACGACCGAGGCGCTAACCCCCAGTTCACGGTACGTCGCCCTTAGCGACATCGTGAATGCGACCAAAGCCGCCTTCGAGGCGGCGTAAGGTTCCTGAAATGCCGGACCCGATTTGCCCGCCAGCGATGAAATGCTGATGATATGTCCCTGCTTTCTCTCCAGCATCCCCGGCAGGACCAAGCGGCTCAAGATCATCGCCGCCGTCAGGTTGACATTGAGCACTTCGTTGATCCGAGCTTCGCTCAATTCATGGTAGAAGGAGTTGTACTCCACGCCGGCATTGTTCACGAGAATGTCGATCTTACCAAACCGGTGTTGAACCTCTCGCACCACGTGCCGGCGCTGTTCAGGATCCTGCAAGTCCGAAGCAAACGTCAGCACCTCTGTGCCACGATCGCGGACTGCGGAAGCCAAGTCCTCCAATTCAATTCCCGGAAAGGCCACCAACGCTTGCCTGAACCCGCACTCCGCAAAGGCGCGGGTCATAACAGTGCCCAGCCCGCCGGAGGCGCCGGTGAGCAAGACTGTTTGTCCGGGCTCGATCTTCATCCGCCGCACCGCACGGTAGCGCAATCACGATTGGCGGCCAACCAAAAACGCGGGTCGCACGGGCTGCCCGCGCGGGTTTCTCATGGAGGTAACCAAGGAGGTTTGTAGGTGGACACGAAGGCGAAGGCGTTTCGGGCATTCGGAGCGGCCAAGGAACCGCAAAACCCCTGCAGGGTCGCTGGAAGTTGGTTGTGGCAATCAGCGATCCGATGAACCGCCTGGCTGACCGTGGCGCGCCGGATCATCGCCAGATTCAGCAAGGTATTGGTCAAGCGGACTCGGCCGCGGTCTTTGCCGATGAAGCCACACGGGCCAGGCTGAACCGGCAGAACTTGGCAGAACTGGAGAGGCGGGAAAAGATCATCAAAGAAGAAACGGGCCGGAGACCCAAGTTGCGCTCCGGCCCGTTTGACGAATCCTCCCGGCCCCTCAAGAACAACCGAGGCTCTCGCCGCAATTGAGGCACTTGTAGCAGGCGCCGTTGCGCACGGCAACATGGCCGCAATTGGGGCAGGTGGGCGCGTCTTGTTGGAAATGCGCCACCGCGTCGTTGAGGCTGGTGACGGTGTGCGTGGCGGCGGTGGCCTGGCCGTGCTTCCCGTTGCCGCTGCCGCCGTTCTTGGGCTTGGCTTCAATCATGTCCGTGTCGTCGCCGGTGATTTGCAGCAACTCGGGCACGGGCCGGTTGATCTTTTTCTTCAGTTCTTCCAACAACCCTGGGATCGCCAGTTCGGGCTGGTTGCGGTTTTGCGCGTGGGCCTCGCGATAGCCGGAGAGGAACTGGATGGCCATCCAGCGGAACACGTAGTCGGTGATGGAGGAGGCGTTGCGGATTTCCGGGTGTTTGGTGAAGCCACTGGGCTCAAAGCGCTGGTGCGCGAACTTCTTCACGAGGGCTTCGAGGGGCACGCCATATTGCAGCGCCATGCTGGTCAAGGTGCCAATGGCGTCCATCAGGCCGCCGATCGTGGAACCTTCCTTGGCCATCGTGATGAAGAGTTCGCCGGGCGCGTTGTCTTCGAACAAGCCGACAGTGAGGTAGCCCTCGTGGCCGGCGATTTCGAATTTGTGCGTGACGGCGGTACGCGTCTCGGGCAGGCGACGGCGCAGCGGTTGGACCGCCTGCTGCCGGAGTTTGGCGATCTCGGATTCCAGTTCCTTGGCCCGCTCGGCGATGGCAGCGACGGCGGCCATGGTCTTGTCCCCACCTTCGTTGGTCTTGGTGGTATT
>CAZJTM010000192.1:8006-11103 GCA_964548925.1 uncultured Verrucomicrobiota bacterium
CGTGTTGAGGGGCTGGGAGCGTTTGGAGCCGTCGCGGTAAATCGCCACGCACTTCAATCCCATCTTCCAGGCTTGCACATAAGCGTCGCGCACGTCCTCCACGGTGCAGGCGTTGGGCATGTTGACCGTCTTGGAGATCGCGCCGCTGATGAACGGCTGCGCGGCGCCCATCATCTTCAGGTGGGCCAGATAGTGGATCGAGCGTTGGCCGCGCGCGGGCTTGAAGGCGCAATCGAACACTGGCAGGTGCTCCGGCCGCAACCCGCTGGCAATGGTTTTGCCGTCTTCCTCGACGTCTTCAATGGTGTCGAATTTGTCCACGTGGGCGATGATCGCCTCAATCTGCTTTTCGTCGTAGCCGAGCCGGCGCAAGGCTTCGGGCACGGTGCGATTGACGATTTTCAACATGCCGCCGCCGGCGAGGAGTTTGTATTTCACCAGCGCGATGTCGGGTTCGATGCCCGTGGTGTCGCAGTCCATGGCGAACGCAATCGTGCCGGTGGGCGCGAGTACGGTGACCTGGGCGTTACGGTAGCCGGCTTCCCGGCCGCGAGCGAGGGCCCGATCCCAGCAACGCCGCGCTTCTTCCTTGAGGTAGTCAAACTCGGCGCTGGCTTGGATTTGCTCCACGGCCTCGCGATGTAGTTTCATCACGCCGAGCATGGATTCCACGTTGTCGGCCTTGAGAGGCTTGGAAACGTGCGCGCAACGGGCGTCGCGAAAACCGGCAAACGGCCCCTCGACTTCGGCCAACGCCGCCGATTGCTCGTAGGCTTGGCCCGTCATGATCGCCGCCAAGGCGCCGGCGAGGGCGCGTCCGGCGTCGGAGTCGTACGGAAAACCGTAGCTCATGATGAGCGATCCGAGGTTGGCGAAGCCGAGGCCCAGCGTGCGGAAGAGGTGGGAGTTCTCGGCGATTTCCTTGGTGGGATAACTCGCGTTGTCCACGAGGATGTCCTGCGCGGTGATGAAGATGCGCACGGCGGCTTTGTATCGCTCGACATTGAATCGCCCATCCGGCTGCTTGAATTTCATCAGGTTCAGCGACGCCAGATTGCAGGCGGTGTTGTTGAGGAAGACGTATTCGGAGCAGGGATTGGTGGAGTGGATGGGCTCCGTGCCTTTGCAGGTGTGCCATTTCTGGATGGCACCGTCGTATTGGAGGCCGGGGTCGCCGCAAATCCACGTGCCTTCGGCGATCTTCCAAAGCAGCTTGGCGGCATCCTTCTTCTCCAGCGGCTTGCCGGTGGTGACAGCGCGGGTCCACCATTCACGACCGTTCAGCGCGGCGTCCATAAACTCGTCGCTGACGCGGACGGAAAGGTTCTCGTTCTGGTACATGACGCTGCCGTAGGCGTCGCCATTGTAGCTGCCGTCGTAGCCCTGCTCGATCAGCGCCCAAGCCTTCTTCTCTTCCTTCTGCTTGGCGTCAATGAACTCTTCGATGTCGCCGTGCCAGTCGCGCAAGGTGTTCATCTTCGCCGCCCGGCGGGTCTTGCCGCCGGATTTGACGACGTTGGCGACCTGGTCATAGACCTTGAGGAAGCTCAGCGGGCCGCTGGGCCGCCCGCCGCCGCTGAGTTTCTCCTTGCTGGAACGGATGGGCGAAAGGTCCGATCCAGTGCCCGAACCGAACTTGAAAAGCATGGCCTCGGCGTGGGCCAGCTTCATGATGGACTCCATGTTGTCTTCGACGGACTGGATGAAGCAGGCGCTGCACTGCGGGTATTCGTATTGTGTGGCGGCGCGTTCGGCCTCGCCGGTGGCGGGGTTGTAATACCAGTTGCCCTTCGCCGACTTGTTACCGATGTGGTACTGGTGGTGCAAGCCAACATTGAACCAAACGGGCGAATTGAACGCGCCGTATTGGTTCAAGCAGAGCCAGGTCAACTCATCGTAGAACACCTCGCCGTCCGCCGCGCTGAAATAGCCGTCCTTGACGCCCCAATCGGCGATCGTGCGGCAAATGCGATGGATCAGTTGCTTCACCGAGGTTTCGCGCTCGGGGGTGTTCTGCTCGCCGTAAAAGTACTTCGAGACAACCACCTTTGTGGCGAGCAGGGACCACGATTTGGGGACTTCCACGTTTTCCTGCCGGAAGATAACCTTGCGGCAATCGTCTGTGATCTCGGCGGTGCGAAGCTCCCACTCGATTTGATCGGCAGGCTTCACTTTGGCGTCGCTGAACACCCGCTCCCACGGCAGCGATTTCTTCGCCGCTTCGGCGGCCGACTTCAAACTCCGCTTGCTGGCGACGGTAGTCCGGCGTGCCCGACGGGGGGCAGCCGGCGACAAGACTTGCTGTTGTACGTCAATCATGGCCACTTACTCTTCAAGAATACAAATCCCGCGCCCCATCCTGATTCGACTGACCGAACCGGGCACGAGACGCTGCTATTTCAAAACTTTTCGGCTCCTGAGCAAATCAGGGCTTCCTGCCGGAAGCCCTGGGGTTATCCAATTAGTGGGACAACGACCCGACACTACCCACTACAGATTGGGCGGCAAGGAAAAATTCCCACAAATTACGAAATCGTTAACTCTCGGGGAAAATTGGTAGAAAAACGACGGCAAAAAGTCGTCGAAAGTGGACTCATAGACGGCTCGCAAGCCTCAAGCGCAGTTCAATGCCTGTTTTCCGGCCTCAGGTTTAAGTGACACCTTTGAAATGGTTGATTTCACGCCTCGATTCGGCATTCACCACCACGGAGAATCGCCTCTAACGAGCCAGTCGAAGTGGTGGCGAGCCTGTGTTTCACCTCACCTCTGAGGTAATCCGACAAGGAGGACGCTCTTTCAATCCCGGCCACATTGTTGGCGGAATACTCACCTGAATCACAGGTTCCTTGCGATTGATCACACTCAATTCTTGCCCATTCCGACGAAATTGGGAGCATCTCAATTCTTGGAGAGATTGAAAGCAGTCGGGACATGGGGGAAGAGCACGCGCCAACGACCAATGCGCCAGTAGATTTCCAAACACATCGGCGCTTCGTCCCCGGGCCGACTCCAGAATTGGCCCGATCGATGAACCTAAATTCCGCAGTTGGGGGTGAGTTTTCATGCGGTTGCACCGCCGATTTCCGGCGGGCGCGGC
>CAZJTM010000192.1:11203-12265 GCA_964548925.1 uncultured Verrucomicrobiota bacterium
ATGATCTGCCAGGCGTTGACTTCGCCCGCCGGCAGGCTCGTCACATACGCCTCGAACTCAATCTTCGCTTCATCCCAGAAAGTGCCCGCCACGTCCTTGCTCACCTCACCCAGACACCGCCGCCCCACCACCACCCGCCGCGCGCCGCTCCAGTCGGGCAAACGCAAGTTCAGCTCCGCCACCTGCAACACGCCCAAGCGCGCCGGACCTTGCCAGGCTTGGGCCGGCACGGCGGCGATCGCCCGCTTCACGTTGGCCGTCAGCTTGAGCCGGAACAGATAGTGCGGCCGGCCCGCTTGGGCTTCATGCCACGCGCACACCCGCTCGTGGCCCAGCCCCAGATCGCCCCGGTTCAGCCACACTTGGGCCTTGCCCAGCCACGCCTGGCATTCCTCCATCGCGCTTTCCCATTGGGTGGCCGTCACCGTGTCGCCACTGCGGAACCGGTAATACGGACAGAGCCGCGTCCCCGCCGCCACCGCCAGCAGCGGATGAAAGCTCTTGCGCCCGCGCTTCTGCGGGTTGTAACCGACGGCCGCTCCTTCCTGCTGCCCATACTTCGTTTGCACCGTCGAGTCCCAGTCCAGGATGAGCTTGGCGGGCAGCGCGCCCCAAAGCCGTTGCGCGACGCCGGCCACCCACGTCGCGCCCTCCGCTTCCGGCACGCTCGCCGCAAAGCGCCGCAACGTGTCGTCGCCGACCACGCCCTCCAGACCGAAGAGCTCGTTGAGCGTGGGGTCTTCGCGCAACCGCTGCACGTGGGCGAAGCGCCGCCCGTCACAGAGCACGGTCAGGCCGAAACTAGTCAACACATCATATACTGGCGCGGCATTGGGGCTGGTGCGCGTCACCGGACAGGTGGCGGCCAGCGCCTCGATCAGCCCGCACTGCTTCTGGAACGCGGCCCAGGGAACGAGGCCCCCGAAAGGCGTCAGGGCATCGTCGGTCGGACAGAGGCGGACGTTGCCGCCGCAGGTGGGAAAGGTGAAAACGGCTTCACCCGCCGGGTGAAGCACGCTCGTGCTGGTGGAGTTCATGCCGACGGTTTAACGGCAACGACTT
>CAZJTM010000193.1:0-12201 GCA_964548925.1 uncultured Verrucomicrobiota bacterium
GGTCGCCCCGCACCCCAGTGCGGGGCGCGGATTGAAACTCGGCTGCGGGCAGCGGCCACGCGACATTTACGAAGTCGCCCCGCACCCCAGTGCGGGGCGCGGATTGAAACCGCGCGGGCGGGATGCCTGCGGCGGGCCTGCTGGCGTCGCCCCGCACCCCAGTGCGGGGCGCGGATTGAAACTGCGAAAAGCTCAATCATAAGATCGCCAAAGAACGTGTCGCCCCGCACCCCAGTGCGGGGCGCGGATTGAAACGAAACTCAGCCAAGTGCGCCCGCACGTCGAAATTGGTCGCCCCGCACCCGAGTGCGGGGCGCGGATTGAAACGAACTGCCCGAAACGAAGCGTTCTGCCTTGCTACTCCCGGAAGCGGTAGTTGAACCGCCCCTCCGGCGCGACGTCGCCGCTCAGGTAGAAGTCCATGACGTCGCCGGGTTGCTGAAGGTGATCCGCCCACTTGAAGTCGAAAGACAGACGGTCGCCGCGTCTTGTCCAGCCGAGGGACTGGCGCGGTATGGCCAGGTGCAGTTCGTTAGCTTCCACGCGAAACTCCACCGGCGCGACTTTCCGCCAGCGCCAGCCGCCGTCGTTCTTCTCGAGCCACGATTGGCCGTCGTGGTCCACAGTGCGGTTGACGATGTAATCGTAGCCTGCCCAGCCTGTGGCCGGGTTTTGGTCGGCGTCAATCAAGAGCCACATCCAATTCGTGCCGTTGGACGGGGTGATGGGCTGGCGGGTGCGGACGTGGAAATAGACGTTCCGGGACTCGAGCGCGATTTTGCAGGTCGTCAGGTCGTTGCGTCCGGTGGAGTTGGTGTAGTGCAGCCCGGCCGCGCCGACGTGATCGCGCGGCTCCGTTTCGCCCACGTGATCGGCGAACTCGGGCCCAACGTCGCGCCATTGGTCAAAGCCGCGCGCGAGGCGGATGGTCTTGGGTGCCGAAACCGGCGGCAAGGCGGGCACGCCCTTGTAGCGGCGGACGTTGGCCACGAGTTGCCAGTAATAATTGTCGCCGTGCCCGCCCTTCACGGGCTCGATGTCGCGGCTGTGCTCGGCGTCGAATTGGTCCACGAAGACCAGCGGACCGTCGGGCTTGCCCCAGCGTCCGGCGATCCACTCGTTCCAGCCGGTGACCATCACGAACGGTGGGGTGAGGTCGAAGGCGCGCTGCCATTGCTCCTGGAAGTTGTAGCCGTGGGTCACCGCGCCGGTTGCGCGCTCCACGCGATCCTGGTGAAAGCTGCGTCCGCGGGCGTCGCCGGCGCTCATGTTGGTCACTTTGCCGTCCTGCCGCCGGAGGTTCTGCGCCACGGAGACGTTGACCTGTTCGGGCTGTTGCGGATCGTCGGTGTAACCGTAAGGCTGCGGATAAGTGGCTTCCCAATGCCAGGCGTAGGGCGTGTTGGTCAGGGTGAAGGGCCAGTGCGCGCGGCGCAGCGTGAAGAACGCGCGCAACTCGGGAGACGCCTCGGCGGGATCGCAGATCAGCAGCGGCTTACCCTGCCAGTGAAACCAGAGTTCCGGGTAAAGGCCGGGCTGGTAGAGGTGTTCGTAAAGCCGTTGGGCGGTCTTGCCGGCTTCGGTATTGACCATGAACGCGACATGCGGCGTGCGGCCGCCGGCTTGGCGGACGCGGCGGAAGACCTCGCAGAGTTTCAGGTAAACCTCGGGATAGGTTTTGGCGTTGGTTGTGTCGAAGATCAGCGTGTCCACGCCGGCGTCGGCGAGCAGTTGCGCATGGCGGCGGAGGACCCATTCGTCCGCGCTGTGATAGTAGCCGAAAAGCGGTTCACCCCAGTAGTGATACATGCCGATGGGGCCCCAGAGCGGCGACGCCGGTTTCGTGAGCGCGTCCGGGTCCTGGGCCAGGATACGGGCGATGTCGTAAGGGCCGTTCCAGTGGGGGCTCTTGCCGCCCGGGTTGTTGTGCCACAGGAAATAGAAGATGCCGACGAAGCGATCCGCGCGCGGGGGGCCGACCTGCTGCTCCAGCGGCAAGGCGCGCCCGAGCGCGTCAGTGGCGGGCCACGGGGTGCCGGGGTTGATGGCGGCGCGGTTCGTTGTGGCGGTCATGCCCCAGATCGCGGTCAACAATAGATTAAGCAACGCAGCATTTGTCGGGCGTGAATGAATCAATCTGGTCGTTCTCATCGCAGGCACGGTGTCGTTTCTGGGCGAATAGTCGGACTTGTCGTCATGGTCAACTCCACCAGGTCCCGAAAGCGAGCGCACACACGTACAGCAACCCAAAGATGAGTAGCGGCCCAGTAGAAACAAGAACTCGCTCGCATCTTCTTGGAGGCTTGTGGGTAACGACCCGCCACAGGACCCATGCCCAAAATGCAACACAGAAGAGAAGCCAACGCACGCCAAACTCACCCGTATCAAGCACAGTGCCGGCCAGCAGCATCCCGGAAACCTGGCAAAGCGCAGCTATCTTCAAGGAGTCTCGCCAGTCACCAAGCGACCCCCCGCAAAACGGCCTCATTCGGAGACGGCGCACGAGAGCTTCCCCCTGTCACGTCCTTGATTGCCACCAGTCCGGCCGCCGGCTCAGGTGCGCCACGGCAGAGATGACAATGGTTTCTTCCTCGATGGTGTAGATCAATCCGAACGGGAATCGCCGAGTGCGGCAGCGACGGTGGTTCGCCGAAACCTTCGTCCATGCTTGGGGATTGAGCAGGATACGGCGAACCGTGCGCTCCACCTCCTCGAGAAACGCGAGGCCTAGGCCGCGTTCGGCGAGTTCGTAGTAGCTCACCGCTTCAGCGAGGTCCTGTTCCGCCGGCGAAAGGAAGCGATAAGTCACTGGAGATGGCGCTCGCGGAGTGTGCGAATGACTTCCGGGCCGTCACAGGAGGGCAGCTTGCCGGCTTTGTAGTTTGCGTAGCGTTCTTCGGCCAGACGCGACCACTCACTTTGAACTTCGTGGGACGCGGCGTCATCCAAGCTGGAGAGCAAAGCGTCTGCGAGCAAGGCACGATCCGCCAGCGACAGCTTCATCGCTTCACGTTCAAGAATGGCTTGATCCATGCCCCTACGATACGAGTCTCGCACGCCGAGGCAAGTGTGGTCCACACCGCCCAGCTCGCCGTATTGGATGACCCCACCGCCCCCTCCGGGTAACGCTGACTCGAGTGCAAGCTGGACGCTACCGATCACGCGAGCGCATGGCGCGGGATTCCATCCGAATTCCATCCTGCGCCACGCTAAATTGTCGTTCGTCCCGCAACCTCCTCAGAGCCTGTTTGAAAACCCGCCCGGTGAGGGCACCGGGCCAACAATCAGCCCTGATTACTGCCAAGTTTTGTAGGCCGTGTGTCCCCACACGGCGTTTTGCTGGAGTTTTCAAACAGGCTCTCAGTAACACCGTATCTCGTAAACCCGCGCCGTGTCCGCGCCGTTGGTGGCGGTGACGCGCAGGCGGATGGCTTTCGCCTCCACAGGGGCGAAGGTGTGGCGGTTCAATCGTTGATAATTGCCTCTCACTGTGGCCAAGGTCCGCGACCGGCCCGCGGCATCGGTCCACCAGAGTTCATAGTCGCGCACGGTTTCTGGTTGCGGGGCGCGGATGATGTGCCGGTTTTGGCTGTCCTGGGCGGTGAGCGTGAGCTGGCGTTGGAAGCCGGTGTCAAATGTGATCTGGATCTGACTGAGCCGTTGCGGTTGCGGCCAGGAAAGCTCCACCCACGCGCCGTCGGCGGTCAGCTTGGCCGCCCAGAGGTTGTCCGTCTTTCCGGGCAGATCCCGCACGTAACCATTGATGACGTGCGCGGCGTCGGCGCCGTCGAGTGCGGCGGAAGCTGTGACCTGCGCGGCGCGCGCCAAGTCCTTCGGGTCGGTGTTTCGGACGCGGCAGATAGTCTGGTCGTCGCGCAAGAGCATCTGTTGCAGCTCCGCGAGCCGCGCCGAGTCTTGCGCGAGCTGCCGCGGTGTGAGGCCCGTGCTGGCGCAAAGCGCCGCCGCCGTGCCCGCCGCCTGCCCCATGACCGCGCATGTGGCCATGACGCGCGTGGAGGTGAACGCCACATGGCTGGCACTGATGTTCCGCCCGGCCATCAGCAAGTTGCGAATGTTCCGGCTGTAGAGCGAACGCAGCGGGATGTTGTACGGTTCGGGCGGCCGAATCTGGACGGCGGGTTTCTCGCCCCAGCGATCGAAGCCGCTGGGCGGATGATCGTCCATCGGCCAGCCGCCGATGCACACGGCGTCGTTGAATAGCGCCTCGCTCCGGGTGAGGTCATGCTGCGTGAGCAGGTGATCGCCCACGAGGCGCCGCGACTCGCGCTTGCCGGGCACCATGCCCACCCAGTCCATGCCCCAGTGTGCGCTGGATGGTTTGTCGCCGCTGTTCTTGATGTAGTCCCACACGCCCATGACGATGGCCAGCAACTCGAACCGGATACGCTCATGGTCGCGGATGGTGTCGAGCTGGCCGCCCCATTCGATCCACCAGTAGCCGTACTCCCAGGAATTGACGCCGCGAAACTGGAGTTGCTCCCTGGTGACCTTGCGCGCCCAACTCGGCGGTGTGAAGGCCACCGGCTTTCCGTAATCGCGCGCGGTGAACAGGAGGCTCGACCCGAGCGTCTGCCGGTCGGCGGCGTCCAGCGCCAGTGATTCCTGGAACTCGCTCTTGGCTTCGCGTCCCTGGCGCATTTTCGCGCCGGCTTCCAACGCGAGCCGGCTGTCGCCCGTGCAATCGAGGTATTGTTTCGCCGTGATGCGGTAGAGATGTTCCGACTTGTCGCACCGCACCAGCACCTGTTGGATGGTGTTCTCCTTTGTCTCGGCGGCGAACAGCGGCGCGTCGAGCAACAACGTGATGTTGGGCTCGCTCCGCACCTTGTCGTAGAGCAACAAGTCCCAAAGCTCGAAGCTGCGCTGCGGGTTGTGGACAGCGTCATCCAGACGCAATTCCTCGATCAGCCCGCCCTCGCGCCAGCCCGCCCGCCCGCCGTGGCAATCTGCGCCCACGATGTGCATCTTGACCTCGCTGCTGGCGTTGCCGCCGAGGCGCGAGCGGTCCTGCGCCAACACCACCTTCGCGCCGTGCCGCGCCGCCGCAATGGCCGCGCAGACGCCCGCCATGCCACCGCCCGCCACGAAGACATCGCACGCCAGGTCCACTAACATCATGTGCGGCTCGCCGGCCAGCCGGGTCGCGGCGGGTTGGGGCGGGGCAATCGCACTGAAAGCGTGGGAAGTTTCTTCGCGCGAAGGCGGCGCGGTATGGGCGGCGGTGAGGCCGTCGGCGCGGATCAACACCGTGTAACCGGCGGTGGCGCCGGCCAGGGCCAGGAAATCTCTTCGTCGCATGGTGGAAACGTCGCGTGGTTCCACCTCGACGATAGCGAAGACCACGGCGGGAGCAATGCCCGATTGACAGCCCTCGCACTGACCGCAAGAATCCCACCGTTCCAGAACTCAATCATTGTCCCTTTGCCATGAGAAAGTCTCTGCTGCGAATCCTGCGTTGGGCCGCCGTGCTGCTCCTGGTGGCGCTGGTCGCCGCCGTTGCGCGCGGGCTTTACGTCTTCCGCGACCGCTCGCCGGGGTACGTGTTGGATTTGAAGATTGATCCGGCCAAGTCCCAAGCCGACCCGCATCCGCTGCGGGTGGGCTTCGGCCGCGTCAAGATCAATCCCGATCTCTCCGACCCCAAACGCCCGGTCTGGGTGGCCGGCTTCAGCCAGAACCGCGCGGCCACGGCGATCCACGACGATCTCTGGGCGATTGCCTGTGTGCTTGACGATGGGCACGCGCGCGTGGGCATCGTGGGGTTGGACGCCATCGGCTTCTTCCATGACGACGTTGTGGCGGTTCGGCGTGCCTGTGCGGCCGAGTGGAAGCTGGACTATGCCATCGTCTGCTCGACGCACAACCACTCCACGCCCGACCTGATGGGGCTCTGGGGGCCAAACATCCTGCGCACGGGAGTTGACCCGCAGTATCGCCGGCAAGTCATCGCAGCCGCCGCCAAGGCACTGGGCGACGCAGTCGCCGCGCTGCAACCGGCCCGGGTGGCATTCCATGAAATCCCGATGTCCCCCGAGGGGTTGGTGGCGGACACGCGCAAGCCAATCGTGTTCGATCCCGACGTGCGCGTGATGAACTTCACGAGTCCAGCCAACGGGGCGACCCTCGGCACAATCGTCGGTTGGGCGAATCATCCGGAGACGCCGTGGGGCAAGAACACCGAGATCACAGCCGACTTTTGCGGATACCTGCGGGACACGCTGGAGCGCGGCTTCACCCACGAAGGACGTGCATTGGCCACAGGCATGGGCGGCATCCATCTTTACGTCAACGGTGCGGTGGGCGGCCTGATGACCACACATCCCAGCGTGACCGTCCGCGATCCTTGGTTGGAGAAAGATTTCAAGGAGCCCAGCCACGAGAAGTCCCGCGCAGTCGCGCACCGGCTGGCCGCCGCCATCCTCCCCAAGCTTGCCGAAGCAAATCCCGAGGCAACAACCATCGCGCCGATCCGTATTCGCGCCCGCACCATCGAGATGCCGGTCACGAACAAGGGTTTCCTGGCGGCGGCGTATTTGGGGCTGATTGATCGGGGGCACGTCCGCTGGAGCACGATGCGCACGGAGGTGGCGCTGGTGACCGTGGGCGAGGCGAGCATCGCCTGCGTGCCGGGCGAGATTTACCCGGAGATCATCAACGGCGGTATCGAGCATCCTGAGGGTGCAGACTTCGACATCGCGCCGGTCGAAGTGCCGCCGCTGCGCGAACTCATGCCGGGCAGGATCAAATTCGTCATCGGCCTCGCGAACGACGAATTGGGCTACATGATCCCCAAAAGCGAATGGGATGTGAAACCGCCTTACCTTTACGGCTCGAAGGGCCATGTCTATGGCGAAGTGAATTCCTGCGGGCCGGATGCGGGAAGCATCGTGCATGCAGCCCTGGGGGCGCTTTGCCGGGAAACCAGAACGCCAGTGGCGAAGGATTGAGCCGGCGCGCCTTGGAACGTACTCTGCGGGCGGATGAAGCACTATGTCTTCGTGGATTACGCCACGCAGGGCTACATGGCCATGGTGGCTGTGTTGATCCTGCTTTTCCACGGGACGACCGTTCCATCGTGGCCTTGGCTGGTCGCGGCACACGTGGGCGGCATGGCCGTGGTTCACTGGCTGATTCAAGCTCAGGCGCGGCGCCCCGCAAACCGGGTGCTGGATTTCCTGCGGCATTTCTATCCGGTACTGCTCTACACCGGCTTCTATCGCGAAACCGAGGAGTTGAACCAGATGTTCATCACAGGCTATTTGGATCCGATGTTCTTCCGCTTGGAGGAACGGTTGTTTGGCCTGCAGCCAAGCCTCGCGTTCATGGAATCGCTGCCATACCTCTGGGTAAGCGAACCGCTCTACGCGGCGTATTTCTCCTATTACCTCATGATCGCGGGCGTGGGGCTGGCGTTGTTCCTGCGCGACCGGCGGCAGTTCTTCCATTATGTCTCGGTCGTCTCGTTCGTGTTCTACGTTTGCTACCTCGCCTACATCATCATCCCGGTGGTAGGGCCGCGGATTCTCTACCGGACCATCCCGGGCTACACGCTCCCGGCTGACGTGGTGCCGGCGATGATTCCGGCGGTTCCGGCAACTGTCGAATCAGGTCCGATCTTCCGACTCATGGCATGGATCTATGAGAACTTCGAAGCTTTGGGCGCGGCGTTCCCCAGCAGCCATGTGGCGGTGGCCATCACCACCCTTTGGTTCTCATTTCGGTACCTCCGGCGCATTCGGTGGTTTCACGCCATCATGGTCGTGCTGTTGTGTGTTTCCACGGTTTATGGCCGCTATCATTATGTGGTGGATGTCGTGGCGGGAATTCTGACGGCGGCGATTCTCGTGCCGGCGGGCAACTGGCTCTATGCCAGATTTCAAGAGCCGCTCCAACCTGAAGCAGCAGCGTCCGGCGCGGGAGCGAACGCTCAGAGCGCCCGTTCGTAAATGCGATAAGTCTTGTAGGGTTCGCCGCCGAACAGTTTGATGATGCGTTGCACGGCGGTGTTGTCCTCCAAAATCCACGAGGCCTCGACCGATTTGAAGCCCAACTTGAAACCAGTCTTCAGACCTTCCGCGAGCATCGCGGTTTCGATGCCGCGCCCGCGGTAACTTGCCTTGACGCCCAACGTGACCACGCGGCAGGCATCCGGCACCTTCCAGCCGAGCAAGTAGGGTAGAAATTTCAGGAAGCGTGGCGTGAGCAAACGGCCCTTGAGCGACTTGAAGGCTTGGTTAAAATCCGGCATCGCCAGCAGAAACCCCACCGGCTCGTGTGCGTTAGTGGCCACATAGGCCAACCCCTCGGTCAACAGCGGCTTCAGGCGATCCGCCATGAAATTGATCTCGGCCTCTGTCATCGGCACGAAGCCCCAGTTCTTCTTCCACGCCTCGTTGTAAACCTCCTTCACCTGAGCCAGTGCGGGTTCGAGGTTGCGCCGGCTCACCGCGTTGATGTGCAGGTTCGGATGCCGCTCCTTGAACTTCGCCGCGATCCGCTCGAAGCGGTCTTTCGGCGCGTTGGTGAGGTCAAAGTTGTAGGCGTAAAGGTCCTTTGCCTTCGCAAACCCCGCCGCCGTGACCAGGTCCGCGTAGTAAGGCGGGTTGTACATCATCATGAACACCGGCGAGGAATCAAAGCCGTGGATGAGCAGGCCACTCTCATCGTTGGTGGTCGGGTTCAACGGACCGAGGATGCGCTGCATGCCCTTGGCTCGCGCCCAGTCTTGAGCTGTGGTGAGCAGCGCCTGGCTCACGGCCCGGTCGTTGATGCACTCAAAGTAGCCAAAGGACGCGGTACGGTCGTGGTGAAACTCGTTGAAGTTCCGGTCAATCAACCCGGCGATGCGGCCCACGTCGCGCCCGCCGCGTTCGGCGATCCACAACTGCATCTCCGCATGCTCGAAGAGTGGGTTCGCATCGGCGAAGGTCTTCTTCAAATCGCCCAGCAGCGGCGCCACCCAGAGCGGGTCTTTCGCGTAAATGTCGTAGCTGAGGCGCAGGAAACGATCCAAGTCCTTTCCGTGCCGGGCCAGCGGTTTGACAACAACTTCGGGCGTGATCGCCATGTGATTCGCCGGGAGTTTCCCTGCCCTACCCGGCGATGTAAAGTCCTCCCGCCGCTTGCATTCCAAGATTACGGCACTCTTGGTATCTCTGCGGGTGGAATCCACGCTCTCTTGTCCATGAACATCCAATTGTGAACGGACACTTTCGTGTTGCATATGCAACACAGAATTGTCCATTGGGTTCGAGGGATGGGGAAGCGACTTTCGACGACCTGGCTCTACGGGCCGCCGGAACGGCCCGGGAACGGGGACGAACCCGCCGGGCGCTGGGTGATCCCGAGCGTCTTCTCGAACTCGAGGGAGAACCGGGTCATGAATTCCTTGATGGCGTTGGGAGACCTGCTCAACACCGCCATGTCATCGGCACCGGGGGAGAGTCGAGGTTCCGGCGGACAACTTTCGCTGCGCGGCATGGGCTCGACGACAGTCTCCGCCACGGACTGCAGAAGCTCGGGGGCCAAGGTCTTCGCGAATTTGCCGCAGAAATCGTCCATGATCGTCTGCATTCTCACCGGGACACCCACAAGCCTGGCCACATGACGCGCCCGATCTCCCGGCCTGAGCTTTAAGAGTTCGAGGGCAGCCAGGACCACCGAACTCTGGCCGTTGATATCATGCCGCATGTTCGCGAGGCTTTCGTTCAGTTCCTCCATCTGCGCCACGGTCAATCTCACCGGTTGCGCCTGTTGCCCCAAGCCGTCGGCCGCCCAAGCGAAGAAGCGCTCCAATGTCTCGTCCGTTTGGACCGGGGGTTGTTCCAAGAAGGCCCGGAGGCGGAGGATGTAATTGCCGATTTCCCGGCGCACCAGTCCGAGCTCGCGGCTCAAACCTTCGACCTGCGGGGCCGTCAGCAGGACGGGCTCCGCCGGATACACGCGCTCAGTTCGCCATAACATGCGGCATCTTTGGACGAAAACTGCGGCCTGCGCAAGCCGGGAATGCCACCGCCGCCAACGTCCATCGCCGACACCGGACCGGGGGCAGCGAGGCCTGCGGCAACTACAAATCGAGCCGCAGCCGATAGAAGCGGACAGGCGCGTTTGTGGCTCCCAAGTCGGAGATGTTGGTCGAAGCCAGCGACGCGGGAAGCCGGAGCAGGTCGCTCCAATCCACGAGGTTTGTGGAGACCAGCACCGTCGCGGGCACGCCGTAACCCGGGATTTGCAGCAGGCATCCCGATCCGCCCGCCGTGACCAGGGCGCGGATTTCCGGCGTGCCGATGACGCTCAGCGTGGCGGGTGGAGTGGTGGCGCCGCCGGCCGCGTTGGTCACGGTGACCGAGTAGTGACCCGCTCGGTCGGCGGTGAGCTGACTGAGGAAGAGGACGCCATTAGTCGCTCCCGCCAGGGGGACGCCGTTGAAATTCCATTGATAGCCCAGGGGCGTGGCGCTCGCGGCCTCCACGGTGAACGCGACGGAGTCTCCCGCGCGGCGGACCTGACTTGCCGGATTGGACAGGAGTTGCGGCAACTGTCCGCCTGTGGCCGTCAGGGCGAAGTCAAAGCTCAGGTCGCGATGGTGATTGGTTTCCGTCCGGGCCTGAAAGCGAATCGCGCGCTCGGCGGCGGAGAGGACACGTTTGCACAGGAACAGTTCGTCCGCAGCCAGTCCGCCCGCGCTGCTCAGGAGCTTGAGGGCGACCAGGGGATTGGTGGTCGCGGTCGGCGGGTTTGCCGGAGCGGAATAGACCGTGCCATTGTCCACTTGAATGTTGACGTTCGTGCCGTCGAACCAACCCACCACGAAGCGCCATTGTCCGGCCGTGGTGCAGCAGGTCGCGTCTTGCACATAGACTCCGCCGACTTGAAAGCGATAGCGATTGAGCGCGGTGCCCGCGTAATGGAGGCTGAACTCACCGGCTTTCTCCAGGCCCGCGGCCGGCGCCGCCGTTCCCAAACCGAAGGCAAACCAACCGCCCACGGTGAAGGGGCCGGAGTACCTCAGTTCGGGCGAGTCCGCCGCCACCAGGTAATCACTCGCGGCCCCGGCGTTGGAAACGCTCCCGCCCACTCTGCCCGCCCAGGCCAGCACATTCGTCCCCACGGCGGAAAAACTGTTGGTCCCGACACTGTCGTTCCACGGTGAACCCGATTCCTCAAACGCCCAGGCCGCGTCCACCCGTCCAAGCTGCGCGAATTCGCCGGCGCTCTGATGCACTTCGACGGCCACGACGTTCGTGCCCGGACGGAGCGTTTCGGGCGGCACCGAGAAGGTGTGGAAGCGGGACTCCGCGGCTCCGTCCACCACGGCGATGGCCGGAGTCCCGTAAGTCACCGGCCCGCCGGGCAGGTTGGTCCGAAACACCTCCGTGCCGTTCAGATAAACCACCGCGCCGTCGTCGCACAGCACTCGTCCGGTCAACGGAAAGCGCAGGGTGGCTTGGGCGAAGGGGAAAGAGTGGCGGAAATAGAATGTGGGCGCCGCGTCGCTGTCGCCTTGGCCCAGGCCAATCACGGTGGCCTCGTCACCGTCGCCAAAACCCAGTTGTGCCGGTCCGGCGGGCCACGCTGAGTCGTCATACCACGTCTCGCGCCAGGCCATGCCCAGGTCCTGACCGAGATCATGGTATCGCCACGCCGCTCCGGTGGTGACGAGCGCGTAGGTGGTGTTGGTCACCAGCACCGTCAAGCGGGCCACGCGGCTGGTCACCGGGCCGACGGCGTTGCTGACGATCACCGCGTAATCGCCCGCTTGGGGCAGTGTGAGCTTGGTGAGAACAAGCGCGGCGTTGGTGGCTGACGGGCTATCCACGGGCGCCCCGTTGAACGTCCAGCGGTAGCTCATGGGTGAGGCACTGACTGCCGTGACCTCGAAGACCGCCCGTTCCCCCGCCGGACGCACCAAGGACACCGGATCGGCCAGGATGGCCGGCAGGTTGGTCCAGTAACCCGCGACGCGGGCCACCGCGCTCGTGACGACGCCCGCGGCGTTGCTGACCACCACCTGATAATCTCCCGCGAGCGGAGGCGCAAAGTTGCTCAACGTAAGCGAGGATGTGGTCGCGCCCGAAAGCTCCACCCCCTCCTGTCTCCACTGATACGCGGGGGGTGGCCAGCCCAGGGCGTCCACCCGCAGCGTCGCGCGCGCGCCCGTCGGCACAGCCCGGGCGCGCG
>CAZJTM010000194.1:0-12149 GCA_964548925.1 uncultured Verrucomicrobiota bacterium
TGGAGCAATGGGATTTGCTCCCGTCCGAAGCCCAACGCGAGCTGTTGGAAAACGAACTCGCCGTGGACTACTTCACCCAGGCGAGCCTGCCGCCAGCCCAGCGCCAGCAACTTGAAGGGGCCATTCAACGCTGGGAAGCCATGCCGCCGGCCGAACGACAGCAGCTCTTCGATCGCGTGAACAAGTTTTTCGACCTGACCCCGAAGGAGCAGGAGAAGGCCAAAGCGACCTTGACGGCCACCGAGCGCGAACAGATGGAGCGGACGTTGAGCGCGTTCGCCAAACTGACACGGGAGCAGCGGATTCAGGGCGTGCGCTCGTTCGAGAAGTTCGCCAGCATGACCGCCGCCGAGCGGCAGGGCTTCCTGCAAAACGCGGCGCGGTGGAGCGCAATGTCCCCGGCCGAGCGCGAAACGTGGCGGAATCTCGTGCGCAAGTTGCCGGAGATGCCGCCGCTGCCGCCAGATTTCTACGGCGGCCCGCCGCCGCCGCTGCCGCCCACACCGGCTCCGCGAGCGCCGGCTGTCGCCACAAACGGGAGTTAATCCGGATGCTTGCAGTTGGTTCTGTGGGCGGCGCGTGCGCGGTGGCGTAGGACAGGCTTCCAGCCTGTCTCCATATTTCGCCGGCTCAATCACCACATGGTGACGCGCGGTCGGACCCGCACGCACAAGCAACGGAGTGGTTCCGCTGAAGTTGGGGAGAGGCTGGAAGCTTATCCTGCGGCTTGGAAACGGCGAAGGGTGGCGAGGCCGCGCCTACAACTCGCGAATCCAGATGTTGCGATAGCGCACCGGATTGCCGTGATCTTGCAGTGCGATCGGCAATTTGTCCGCGTGCGCGTCATAGCGGGGGTCTTGATCGTGGTAGGTCGTGCCCAGAATCTCGAAGTGATCCTGAATGAGCACGCCGTTATGCAGGACGGTGATGGTGGCGGGCTTGACGACCTTGCCGGCGGCATCGCGTTTCGGCGTGTGGAAAATGATGTCGTAGGCCTGCCATTCTCCGGGCTTGCGGCAGGCGTTGACGAGCGGGGCGGACTGTTTGTAGATCGCACCGGCCTGCCCGTGGTAATAGGTCTTGTTCTCGTAGGAGTCGAGGACCTGCACTTCGTAACGCTCCATCAGGAAGACGCCGCTGTTGCCGCGGCCCTGGTCGTGGCCCTCGACCTTTGCGGGCGTCGCCCACTCAATGTGCAACTGGCAATCACCGAAGCCCCGTTTCGTGCGGATGCCGCCGGTGCCGTTCACGACCATTGCGCCTTCATCGAGTCTCCACCTCGCCGGGCCGCCGCTGTCGCCCTCCCACTGGCTCAGGTCCTTGCCGTCGAACAGCACGATGGCGTCCGAAGGAGGCGGGCCGGGGTTGATGACGCGCGGTTCGACCTTCGGTTCGGGCACCGGGCCGGCGGTGGACGCAGGCGGATGAAGGGCGAGAGTTGCGAGGGTCACAAAGAAGATCAGCACAGTTTTGTTTCTCATAATTCCGCCACAGCGAAGCGAGGAAGCCGGCCCAGCGCAATGCCAAAATACCGCGACCCGGATCGGAACGCTTTCTCACCCCCCAAGGTAGCGCGGATCGGCCGCCGGTCGTAGCGCGCATCATTGACAACCCGCACTCGGATTCCCGCGCGCTGCGGATGGCGGCCGCGTGCTGCGAACCGGGCCGGGTGCGTGGTCTGGGAGGGCGGCGCTTCCAACCCGGCGTCAGCCAATTCCGTAATCGGCAGCGACGAATCTCGTCGTGTCCACCCGCCCCATCATCGCGGCGATGAACTCGGTTTCCTTCGCGGGCAACTCTTCCACAGTCTTCCGAAGGCGGTCGAGATAGGGGACTTCGCGCGGGCTCAATTTGAGCGCGCCGTCCCGGTGTCCTTCGCGCATCAATCGCAGCGCGGCGAGCGCGGCGCACTTGCCCGCGTCGTACGGCGTGGGGGCGCTCACGATGGCTTGCGCGATGGCGATGGCGCTTTCCGGCGCCAGGATGTACGCCTGCGGATCGCGGTGCGCGTCGGAGGCAATCATCCATTTCCGATAGAGCAGTGCGGCGTCGCGCCCGTTGGCGAGCGCCTCGTTCATCAGCCGACAGTCGTAAATGAGTTGTTCCAAATAGCAGGTGGGCGCCATGCCGCCGAGGAGCTTGAGGTTCTGCACGGACTCGTTGCTCCAGGTGTCGCAGGCGGCGGCGGCGATGTTGCCGAGCGGACTGAGATGCGCGCACGCGGCGGTCTTGCCCTCCATCGCCATCGGGAAACCCGTGATCGCCTTCAAAATCGGATTCTCGTAGCCACAATCCTTGCCCGGCCCGACCGCGCCGCATTCGTAGCAGACCAGCGTGCGCACCGCGGACACGGCGCGTACGACAGCGGCGAAGACGCGCGGGATCATCCGCTGTTCGGCCAGCACCATGGCGGTGTTGGCGAAGCCGCAAGCGGTGTCACCGGCGCAATGAACGCCGTGCTTGCGCGCGATCTGGTTCAACTCGGTCCAGAGAAAGCGCATGTCGCGCACGCCGAGCACGCAGAGCCCGAAGAGGACCGCCCGGAGGTCGCCCAGCATCAGCGCCTCGTCGTGGACTTCCTTGCCGCCGACGGATTCGATGCTCAGCAGTTCGGCGCCCGCGGCGGCGCAGCCGTCGAAGGTCGCCAGCATCGCTTCGTAAAGCGGGCCGCCGCGCATGCGCGGCGGACGCTCCATCTCGCGCGTGTCGTTGGGGGTGATGCGCAGGACGCTCTGGAGGCCGTGTTTGGCGTGGGCCTCCTCCAGGTGGTCCACGAGCAGTCGTGTCAGTTCGATGCCCCAAGCGGGATGCTCCGTCATGGGCGGCAGCGTCTCAAACTCAACGACGAGGCCGTGCGCCTCCAGCTCGACCGCCCGCTGCAATGCGCCGGAGATGATTTGCCGGTACTGCGCCCGCACCTCCGGCATCGTGGTTTCGTCCACAAACATGGGCGGCAAGGTGAAATTCAATTCGGGATAAACCGTCCCGCCGCCGATCGTCAGGCCGCGGCGCGTACGCAAGGGGTTGGGGGCCACGCCGAAGCGCAACTCGGCGGGATTGGCAATGGCAAGCTGTGTGAAGTGGTTCATCGTGACTTGGGGATGCGGGCGATTGGGAATCAGACGTTCAGGGCCTTCCGGGCGGCCGCCACGGCGCCGGCAGCGGACTCACTGTAACCGTCCGCGCCGATTTCGTCCGCGTAACGTTGCGTGATCGGCGCGCCGCCCACGAGCACCTTGACTTGGGCCCGCACGCCCGCCTGCATCAGAGCCTCGATGGTGATTCGCATCGCCGGCATGGTTGTCGTCAGAAGCGCGGACATGGCGACGAGGTTGGCTTTCTTCTCGCGCACGGCGGCGATGAATTGCTCCGGCGCCACGTTCACGCCGAGGTCAATGACCTCGAACCCGCCGCCTTCCAGCATGGCCGCGACGAGGTTCTTGCCGATGTCGTGCAGGTCGCCCTTCACGGTGCCGACGGCGGCGCGGCCCACGGGTTCATCGCCGCGCGCCGCGAGCAAGGGGCGGAGCAAATCGAGCGCCGCCTTCATTGCCCGCGCCGAGATCAGCAGTTCGGGCACGAAATACTCGTTGCATTCAAAGCGCCGGCCCACCTCCGCCATCGCCGGCATCATGAAGTCTTGCACCAGTTTCAACGGGTCGGCGCCCGCGGCCAACGCCTGGCCGGTGACTTCCTTGGCGGCCTTGGCGTCGCCGTTCAAGACGGCCTCGGTGAGTTGCTTCCAGTTGTCCATGATTCAAGGTTCAATGTGTTCTGCCCCGCGCGGGGACATGCCGGCGGACGCTGTTCGGAACGCCTGTGTTGCCGAAGAGGCGCGCGGCGCCGGCTATGTTTTGGCGGTTGAACTTAACGGATCAGCCCGGAACCGGGGAATGAACGAATCCCGGATTGGCATGAAGAAATCCATGATGCCGCCCGCCCGGCGCGCGGCGGCTCAGGCGGCGCGGTAGTCGCTGGGCGAGACGCCTTGGAAGGCCTTGAACTGGCGCGAGAAATGGAACGGGTCCTGATAGCCGAGCCGGCTAGCGATCTCCTTCACGCTCAAGTCCGGTTGCCGGAGCCATTGGCAAGCGCGATGGATGCGCAGCAGGCGGAGATAGTCGCGCGGGGAGCAACCGGTCTGCTGCTTGAAGAGGACGGCGAAGTGCGCCGGCGAAAGGTTGGCGAGCGCGGCCAGCGCCGTGACCCGCAAGGGCTGATCCAGGTGTTCGCTCATGTAGATGATGCTCTGGGCCACCTTCCGCGCCGCGTCCGAGACCCCCGGAGGCCGCTCCTGGCGATGGCGGATGAGCAGCGCCAACAAGTGCGCCAGCGTGTGCGACGCGTGCAGCAGGTTGAGAAACCCGGTTCCGCCTTCCAGGGCGTTGGCCACTTCGTTGAACAGGAGCATCAGTTGCAGGTCTTCGCCCCGCCAAACGACCGGAGAACTCGCGGACACGCCCAGCGCGTCCAGGTACTCGCGCAGATGCCCGCCGGTGGCTTGGACCCAGTGGAGAGTCCACGGATCGGAGGCGTGCGCTCCGTACGCATGGGGCACGTCGGGCGGCAGCACCAGAAAGTCTCCCGCGCGAACGGGATGAAGCTGCCCGGCCAATTCGCACCAGCCGCCGCCCTTGACGCAGTAAAGGAAGACCGTGCGACCGTCGCCTCCGGGGCGGCGGCACCGGTGCCCGGCGGCTTTTGGGCAATAGCCCGCGCCGACCGCCAGCAACCCGCGCAGGAGCGGGCGCTGCCGCAACGCCGCGGCGGCCTCTGCCCGGGACAACTGGACTTGGCGTTGCCCCGCGATCCCGGCGCGCTGCTCGTTGCGGTTGTTCATTGCCCGCCTAGCCCGCCCCGTCCAGGGCGCGCTCGATCCGCCGCCACAACTCCTGCGGCTCTTCCAACCCGACGGAGAGACGGATCAAGTGCCGCGGCACGCCGCAGGATTCCGCCCAGTCGAGCTCCGTGTAGTGCGCCAGCAGCGTGAACGGGCAGGCCAGCGTGAAGATTGTCCCCAGGCTCGGTCCCTTGCAGATTTCCAAACGGTCATAGCAGCGCGGGGCGGTCGTCTCCGCGTCCTTCAGCAGAAACGTCACCAGCGAGCCCCAACCGCCCAGGGGCTTGCGCACGGATTCATAGACGTCGTGGAATTCCCACTTCGGATACCAAACGCGCTCGACCGCCGGATGCCGCCGCAGCCGTTCCGCGATGAACTGGCCGTTGAAGTTGTGCCGGCGCATGCGGTGCGGGAAGCTGATTGCGCGCTGGTCCAGCAGCCGCGCGTCCTCGCCCCAGAGCAGTTCCTCGTGCCAAGCGCGAATGAGCGGCTGGAGTTCGTCGTGGAGCGGCGAGTGCGGATTGCAGATCAGCGCGCCGCCCATGACATCACAGGTGCCGGCCACGAACTTGGTGAGGCTCGTGGCAATCAAGTCGGCGTGGTAGCTCAGGTCCACGTTCACCGGAGTGGCGACCACGTCGTCGGCGACCAGCGGCACGCCGTGCCGGCGCAGCAACGGAGCGATGCGCCGCACGTCCGCCGAGCCGAGCAGCGGGTTGCCGGGAATCTCGCAGAAACAGGCGGCCAGCGGCTGCTGGTGGAGCAACGCGCGCAAGTCCTCCGTGAGGGTGTCCAGGTTGTGCAACAGGATGCCGCCGCGCCCGAACTTCTGTTGCAGCTTCAGGGTGTCCACGTATGGGAAGCCGAGTTGCGCTGTCGCTTGGTTCGGGCGGCGGGCCATCACGGCTTGCAACGCGGCAAACTGTGCGGCCATGCCGGTGGGGGTGAGGAACACGTCCTCCGCCCGGCAGTCGTAAAAACCCGCCAAGCGCTGTCGCAACGCTTCGCGCGCCGCCGCCGCACCGATTTCCTCCTTGCGCCCGGCCAGCGCGGCCTCGGCTTGGCGTGTGGGAACAATGTAGCCGGTGTGCTGCCAAAAGGCGCGCAACGCCGCCTGTCCCGGTTCCGTGGTCACCACGCCCGCGACGCCGTTGTGCGCGCGGACTTCCGCCGGATCGCCGCCCTGTTGGCGAATGAACGCCACGCACTGTTCGGCTACGCGGGCCGAGGGAAACGGCAGACACGGTTGGCTGCCCCCAATGCGCCGGCCCAACTCCTGAATCAGCGGATGAATCACAAAACGCGGATAGCCCGCCCGCAGGCGGGTCATCACTTCGGGACGTTTCTCCTCGTACCCCACGACATCCTGCCAGCGCGGCAGTGCGACCGACACGGCGTGGACGGAATCGGGCAGTGGCTGGCCGAGGTCCTGACCTTGCCAGACGGGTTTCGACAATAGTGTGTTCACGCTCATCTCACGTCGCAGATGTGGAGGCGGAACATAGAGACTTTTGTCCGAAAGTCCAAGCTGCGGAAACCGTCTCCGCGTGTCCGGGCTGCCCCGGAGGGTTTAGAACACCGCCGGTACGCCTTCTTCCAAGAACCGGACGTGATCCAGCAGGTCTTGCTCGTGCGCGAGCTGGCGCAGCCAGCGGGGCGGCTCGTCCATCGCTTCGAACGAGAGTTTGAATGTGCCGTAGTGCATGGGGATCATCCACTGGGCGTGCAGGTCCTTGAACACTTTCAGGGCTTCGTCCGGTCCCATGTGGACGTTGCGGAACGACTCCGGTTGGTAGGCGCCAATAGGCAGCAAGGCAATCTCCGGCGGGTGATGCAGCCCGATTTCCTTGAAGCCGTCGAAGTACGCGCTGTCGCCGGCGTGATAGACGCGGCGGCCCTGGTGTTCGAGGAGGAAACCGCCGTAACCGCGGTGATCATCGCGCAACATGCGCGCGCCCCAGTGCCGGCATGGCGTCAGCGTCACCGTCCAGTCGCGATGCGTGAAGCTGTCCCACCATTCGAGTTCGACGATGCGTTCGAAGCCCAGGTCGCGCGCCAGGTCGGCCATGCCCCAAGGCATCACGGCAATCTTCGGATGCGGCAGGCGGCGCAGGGTGGGTTTGTGGAAGTGATCGAAGTGTGCGTGCGTGAGCAGCACGAGATCAATCGGCGGCAGGTGTTCGAGCTTCAAACCCGACCGCCGGACGCGCTTCAGGAGGAAGAGCCAGTTCGCGAAGTTTGGGTCAATCAGCACGTTCAAATCCGTGAACTGAACGAGGAACGAGGCGTGGCCGATCCACGTGAGGGCCAACTGGCCGTGGGTAAGTTTGGGGAACGCCGGCCGCTTGTGCCAGCCGGTGCGTCGCGTGAGCAACGCCTTCCACACCATCTCGCGGAAAAACGTGCGCGGGTTGAACGCCTTCGAGGGCGTGAGTTCGCGGAACGACCGCGGCACGCGCCGCGCGCGACGGTACACTGGATGTTGCGAATGCGGCTTCGTCATGTCCCGGACCGGCTCTATTCATACGCCGAGGTTGAATAAAAGACAAACCCGCGCGTCGGTTGTGGCAGGACAAATGAACGAAAGGTTTGCGATGAAAAAACTGATGACAGGTCTGATGGTTCTGGCAGTCACGCTCGCCCTCACGCAAACGGCGCGGGCCGGGGATCGGGAGTGGGCCACCGCCGGCAAGGTGCTGACGGGCGTCATTGCGGGCGCGGCCCTTGTGCAGGCGCTCCAGCCGCAGCCAACCTACGTTTACACCGCGCCGCCTCCCGTCGTTTACGCTCCCGCTCCCGCACCGGTGGTGTATGCCCCCGCGCCGCCCGCCGTGGTTTACGCGCCGGCGCCGGTAGTGTGTGCCCCGCCGCCCCCGCCGGTCGTTGTCTATTCGGCGCCGGTTTGCTGGCGGCCCGCCCCGGTGGTGAGTGTTCAGTTCGGCTTCGGTCACCGGCCGCATCATTTTCGTGGGTATGGTGGACCTGGGTGCCGGTAACCCGGAACGGAGGAACCGAAAACCTGCCTGGTGCGAACCGGGCGGGTTTTTTGTTTCCGCCCCCGCCGGAAAGGAGTAAACGATTCTCATGCGGGATTTGCCCCAACAACTCGACACGTTTCTCCGCCGCTCCCCCCGGCTGGGTAAGAGTGTCTTCATCGCCGCCGGCGCCACCGTGGTGGGCGACGTGGCGCTCGGCCATTATGCGAACATCTGGTACGGCGCGGTGCTGCGAGGCGACATCAACCGGATCGTCGTGGGCCACCACACGAACGTCCAGGACAACGCCGTGCTCCATCTTTCGGATGACCACGGGTGCATCTTGGGCAACCATGTCACGGTCGGCCACAGCGCGATCGTTCACGCCTGCACGGTGGGCGACGAAGTGCTGGTGGGCATGGGCGCGGTCCTGCTGGACGGAGCGGAGATCGGGCCGCAGTGCATCATCGGCGCGCGAGCGCTGGTCACACAGGGGATGAAAATCCCCCCCGGTTCGATGGTGCTCGGCGCCCCCGCCCGTGTGGTGCGCGAGTTGACGCCGCAGGAGCGCGCCAGTTTGAGAGGGATGGCTGAGAAGTACGTGAAGAACGCGGCGTATTGCCTCAAGCACAACATCGGCGTCGGCAGACCGCTGGCCTCCTGAGTCCTCCTGAGCCCAAGGTTCGAGTTTTTTGGGTGCATGCTCGCCCTGAGCGCGGAAACCAGGACGCTTCGCTCTCGCCACAGCAAAGCGGCGGCATTCGGACTCTCTGGGCGCCGCTGAACGAATTGCTTGGTGAAACGCGGGCGGCTGCACTTCATGCTGCGCCCGCAGGACGCGAGTCCTCGACACGTTTGCTGAAGCGCACCATTGTGTTCAGGCAACAACACCACTCCGAACACCACGGGCCTATGGCCAGACCTCCCAATGTCGGATTCAT
Organism: uncultured Verrucomicrobiota bacterium; assembly: GCA_964548925.1. Lineage (GTDB taxonomy): Bacteria > Verrucomicrobiota > Verrucomicrobiia > Limisphaerales > MWDV01 > MWDV01. The sequence goes on from CAZJTM010000194.1 coordinate 8,757, forward strand.
CGGCGGCGGCAAGAGCGCGTTCATCAGCCATCCGCACCCGGAGACAATCCACTTCGACGGCACGCGCTGCGTCATGGCGGGCACGCTGTTCCCCGATCCCAAGATCGCCTTCGAAGAAGCGGGTAATTGACCCTGCACGACCGGTGTCTGGATCGAGAACTTGCTCGGCAAGCCGTCCCGCGTGAACGCGCCGGCGGCTCTGTGCGAATCAACCGGGCGGCAGACCTCATACACCTTCTGCGGGCCAAACAACCAGCGCCACACACCCGTGGTTGCGTTCGCCAAAGTATGCGTCCAACAGCCGCTCCAAATCCGGCCCTTCGGCGACAGCATCCTGGCGAAGATTACGGAAAGGCTGGAGCACGCGCGCGTGTTTCTTCTCGCCCAGCGGATAGGGGAGGGTGACAAAAAGGTGGTTGAAGGTTGGATGTACACAATGCGTTTGGCTCGGACTGGGCACAATTAGAGGCGGGCGTCTGTGGGATGGGCAACGTGCCCTTTCTTGACCCGATGAATCAGGCGCGTCATTTCGTTCCACTTCGCCTACATGCCCCATATCTCCAGACGGGTTCTGTGTCTAAACGCGCATTGCATCAGGGTGGAACTTGGGCCATAAAATCTTTAGACCCTGTCATGCTTTTTTGAGGGTGAAGGTTTTGGGCATGAGCAACACGAATGCGAGCCAGTGGTAACCGCTCAAGGTGGCGGCCAAGCGTTCGTAATCGCGCGGCCCAGCCGAACGACCGTTCGCCCCCCATCGGCGCGGCAGCAGGCCAAAGCCGCGCTTGACCTCTTGGAGTGTGACCGCTTCCAGTTTGATCCTGTGTGCTTGGGGCGCGTGCGCCACACGCTCGCCGGTGTCCCCCTGATCCACATACGCCAGTTGCACATTCTCTCCGGTGGCTTGCTGTTCTGTTTGCGCCAAGGCTCCACTTGTTCCCTGTTTTGTTCGTTGGCGGCGGTGACTTTGAGTGCCAACAAATGGCCCAGCGTATCCACCGCCGCAAGCACCTTGCTCCCTTGGCTTTTCTGTGCCCCGTCATAGCCGGCACGCCCGCCACTGTCGGGCGTGGATTGCATCATCCGACGGCCAGGATCATCGCGCTGCGGGCGGCGTCACGTCTGACCCGCCTGCGCAGCAGCGTCCGCAAGGCTTTCGCCAGCGCTTCAAAACATCTTGCGCGCCCCCAGGGCGGGTCTGTTGATACACCGCAGGCCACGGCGGCAAATCATGCGGCATCAGCCGCCAAGAACTGCCGGTCCGCACCAACCCCCGCCGGCCATTGAAAAGCTCGCGCAACGCGTGCTCCGCTTGCGGCGCGGCTTCGTTCATCAGCATCACGGGGCTGGTGTCCTACCGCCTGACGCACTTGCTGGTGGGGGATCAGCCGGTGTCCCAGCAGTGCGATTCTCCGATGCGGCAGGTGCTCTGGTGCGTGGAGTCGTATTTGCCCAATCTTCACGAGATGTTCACCCACGAGCCGGATTTCGATGAATTGTGCATGAGCTGGGCCACCCCGTGGAATCACCCCATACACCGTCAGGAATCCGAATCGCCGGCTGAGGGCAGCCGGCCTGCATGGCCGTGCCGGCGGCGTGATCGCCCGCGGCGTGAATACTGACGATGAACAGGGAGCGAATGAATCTGCTGCGCGTGCCATTTACACGGAGCAACGAGGGGGTGTTTGTGCCGGTCAGACCTGTGGTGATGCAAACCGCTGACCTGATGGAAGCCGTGTTTGCCAGTGGCGGTCGCTCTTTCCTGGAATCGGGACCACGCGTCGCCTTGAACCGGAGTGCCAGTCACCGACCCGGCACGAACCCAGAGTTGTCCGGCAATACGCTATGACGTGAGACCGGCGCTCCAATCGAGGTTCTGAAATTGGAGAACGCAGCACAAAGCGCCGTGTTGGCCGGGCAAGTCCGCATCGTTTGGAATCAGGTGATCCGACGGAAAACCCCCGCCATTTGGTTCGTTCGCGCGCACGACCCGGCGGCAGTGTTGCTCACGGCGATTTGCCGGGTGGCGGTATTTCCGTCTCCCAATTGGCGGCTGGCAAGTTGAACGAGCGCGATTCGGCGAAAATGACGTATGCGGCGTGCAAGCCGGCCGGGGCGCCCTTGTGGCTTTGCGATGTCCGCGCTCAGGGATCGTTCCTCATCGCATTGCCGCAAATGGAGTCTTTGTTCCAGGACGGTTTCGGCGTCTGCGACTGGACGTTACGGAGAGAGGAAATCGTGGCCGTCCGTCGCCTCGCTGATCAATCAAGAATCTTGTTCCACTGTCCCGCATGATCCGGTGTTGGATCGTCCGTTCGTCAGCAGGCTTCGCTGTCGGCGAGGCATGACGCAAGCCATGCCTGCTGCCCGCTACTGCTGCGATGGGTGCGACGTTGGCAAGCACACGATCGTGAAGATCAAGGCACAAATCGGTTGTGTCACTGGCACCGAGATCGTGTTCCCGTTCAGGCGATCTTTCCGAAAGCCTCCACGATCAGGTGATCCATACCAAGTTGAATTCGCCCGCCAGACAAGCGCTTCCTGCCTGGCATCTCTTTCAACTCAGCAATTCTCATTATGACGGTGTCCATCTCCGCCGGGCGAGGGCACCCGGCCTGCATCCGCACAAAACCGCCCGGTTGTAGGCCGGGTACCCTCACCCGGCGTCCCTCTCTGGTCCATAATGAGAATTGCTGCTTTCAACTCCAGCCTCATTGTCGCGCAAGGGCCGCCGCCTTCAGGATTTCCGCAGTCAGCTCGTCGCTGGTCCACTGGTTGCCAGCGAAGACCCTTTGCACGCGTCCGGACGGGTCAATCACCGCCGTGCGAAGGTTGTGGCTGATGCCGCCGTCTTCGCTCCAAAACGTCAGACCGAATTGCTCCGCGATGGCCGTGATATCCACCAGTGCGCCGGTGGCCAGCGTCCAGTGCCGCGGGTTCTGGCCGTGGCTGGCGCCGTAGGCCTTCAGCACCGCGGGGGCGTCGAACGCGGGATCGAACGAGAGCGTCAACAAGTGCCAGTTGGTCGGCCCACCGGGGCTCGCGAGCAACTGCCGCTGGGTGTCGGCGAATTGGCTCATGCTCCGCGGGCAGAACGTGCAGGAACTCGCCACGGCGCACGTCGAGAAGATCAATGCCAAGGCCATCATCCTGAACAATCAGCACCTCGGCATGGTGATGCAGTGGGAAGACAGATTTTACGGCGGCAATCGCGGCCACACCTACCTCGGCGACCCAGACCGCCGGAAGCTGATCTACCCGGACTACGTGGCCATGTGCGCCAGTTTTAACGTCAAGTGCGAGCGGGTCATGTTCAAGAAAGACCTCCGCGCCGCAATGCAGCGCATGCTCGACGCCGACGCGCCATACGTGCTCGACGTCATCGTGCCTTAC
>CAZJTM010000195.1:0-12052 GCA_964548925.1 uncultured Verrucomicrobiota bacterium
CGGACTGCGGCTGGACAATTCGAGCAGCTACATCCAATCGGGCACGATGGACCCGTTCACCTACGCCGGAACGGATGCCTTCACGGTGATGTATTGGATTCGGGTGCCGGGCTCGCTTCCCTTGGGCTTCACGGTCATGGTCAGCAAGCAGAGCCAGACGGCTTCCCCCACCACCTATTTCCGCACGGTGCTTCGTCCCAGCGACCTCCAAGTCTTCGGCAGCACGGGCTCGCAAACGAGTAGCGAGATTTCGCCGTCGCCCTTGGCGCGGTGGATGCATGTGGCCGTCGTCGGCAGGAAATCGGGAACGACCGCAACCTGGCAGGTGTATCTCGATGGCCAGCCACTCGCCCTCGGCGCCGGCTCGACGACGCTGGATCCGACGGCCGTAGCCCGCCCCTTGAGATTCGGCGCCACGTCGGGCGGCACGCAAGCGGCTCCCAACACGATTGTGGACGAATACTACTTCTACAACACGGCGCTTACGGAGGCGCAGATCAATGGTTATCTGAACAGCATCAGTGTTCCCACCGGCTTGACCTGGTACGGCCAAACCAGCGCCAACTGGGATGCGTCCACCCTTAACTGGGATTTCGGCACCGCCCGCTATGCGGACGGCAACGCGGTGACGTTCGACGACAACCTGTTCAACGACTTCGTCAGTCCGCCAAGCACAAACATTGTCCTGACCACGGCCCTGCAACCGGCCTCGGTGAAAGTGGACAGCGCGTTTTACCCATACCGCTTCAGTGGCGCGGGCAAACTGAGCGGCGGCGCGGTGCTGGTGAAGAACAATAGCGCCCCGTTGCATATCACCACGGTCAATGATTACAGCGGCGGCACCACGTTGCGGGGCGGAGAGTTGCTGCTGGGCAACAACCTGGCGTTGGGCGTCGGACCGGTCACACTGTTTGGGGGAACGCTGTCTTCCGACAGCGGCAGCCCGCGCACGCTCACCAATGCCGTCAGTTTCTACAACGATGTCAACACCACGGTGACCCTCGGTACGGATGCCGGCGCCGGGGCGTTGACCCTGTCCGGCCCGGTGGATCTTCGCTGGGGTGGACGATCCGTGCGGTGCAATACGGCCACGACGATCAACGGCGTGTCGGCCAATGGCTACTTCAGCGCCAAGTCCGGTCCCGGCACGCTCACGCTCAGTGGTTGGCACGACTGGAGTGGCGGCTGCGCCATCCGGGAGGGGTTGATTACCCTGAACAGCGCGACCTTCACCAATGCCGGCGCCCTCGTGCCCAATTGCACAATCCCGTCCGGTTTGGCGAAGGTAACGGTGGATTCGGCTTCCACCGTCACCTTGACGGGCAGTTCCGCCTGGTTGCGCTTGGGTGTCAATGGCGATACCTCGGCCACCAATCAGGCGGACATCAGCGGCAAGGTCTGGTTGCTCGGCGACGGGCGCATTCGCATGAGCGGTGGTGGCACGATTGCCATCGTCAATCTCCTGTCCGGCGGCGAGGTCGCTTTGAACTCCATCGAGAAAGAGGTCGCCGACAGCGGCTTTGCGCAGTTCAACATCAACGGCGGCACACTGCGCGCCCGCGCGAGCAGCACCGCGTTCTTCCAAGGCATAGATGAGGCAAGAATTTTGGGCAACGGCCTGACGGTGGACACCGCCGGCAATGACGTTGCCATCGCCCAGAACCTGCTGAACGGCGGCGGAAGCGGCGGGTTGACCAAGATGGGCGCCGGCACGCTCACGCTCAACGGCACGAACACTTATACCGGCGCCACGACGGTCAGCGCGGGTGAGTTGCGCATCGGATCGGCCTATCGCGGCGTCAGCACCGTCACAGTTGCCGATGGGGCGACGCTGGGACTGTGGTCCGATTCCGCCGGAGTGAGCGCCCGACTCGGTTCGGCCACGCTGGGCGGTTCTTCGGGCGCCGGCCTGCACGCCTGGTTCACCGGCCAGACCGGCAACCCCAACGTCCCGGCCGGTTACATCACCAACCTGACGCTCCATGGGACGATTCCAGTGTCAGTGGCCCTGCCCAATTTCACGATCACGACGACGCCAATTCCGCTGATCCGCTACGTCAACCTGAGCGGCGCTGGCACCGTGGTTGCAAACCTGCCCGGCGGCGTGGTGGGGACCATCGTCAACAACACCGCCACCAAGACCATCGAACTGACCGTCACCAGCATTGCGCCGCTGGTGTGGACCGGCACGCCCACGAACTCCTGGGACGTGGGTGTTTCCGCGAACTGGACTTTCAGCGGTTCGCCCGCCGCCTTCCAGAACGGCAACTTGGTGAGGTTTGACGATTCCGCGGCGAACGCCGATGTCTTGATGGTCTCGCAGCTCATCCCGGGGTTGGTGCAGATCAGCAACACGGCCAAGGCGTATTCTATTGCCGCCAGCGGCAGCGGACGGATCAGCAGCGAAGTTCCGGTGGCCCTTGTCAAGGAGGGCACGAACCTGCTGACGCTTGGCGGGGCCAATGACTTCGCCGGCGACGTCATCGTCAAAGAGGGTATTCTGAAGCTCGCCCACGCCAGCGCCCTGGGCGGGACGTCGGGCGGCACGTACGTCAGCAACGGCGCGTCCTTGAACATGAGCAGCATCGCGTTGGCTGGCCGCGTGGAGCCGATTTATGTCAGCGGCGCGGGATTTGGCGGCATGGGCGCGCTCTATTCGGACAACCCCAGCCTGACTGACATTGACAGCTTCCGCTACGTGCGGTTGTTGGGCGACACGACCGTCGGCGCGCCGACTGGTTCCCGCTTTGGGTTTACCGACCCCTCCGCCACGCTGGATTGCATTGGCGGACTGCACAAGCTGACCAAGGTTGGCGGCGGTTGGTTCCAATTCGAGGATGCGTTCATCAACGTCGGCGAAATCGAGGTCCGTGACGGTGTGCTGCAAACCTTTGGCAGCACCCGGATCGCCACCAACGGCAGCCCGCTCGTTCTCAATGGCGGGACGTTGCGGATGGGTTCGGTGGCCACGCCTATTGACCGGCCTGTCTTCTTCACGAATGGCACCGTTCACGTCGTCGCCAACGCCCAGCCCGCCAACAACCGTTTCCTCGGCACCATCACGCTGGGTGCGGCGGGCACGTTCCTGATTGAGCCGGATCGGGTCGGCACGGTCAGCGGCGAAATCACCGGGCCGGGCGACCTGATCAAGACCGGCGGCGGCTATCTCGCGTTGGAGGCGGTGAACACCTACACGGGCAATACCATCATCAGCAACGGGGTGCTGGAGTTGTTTAGTCACTCAAGCGCCTTCCCGGTGGGGTCGATCGCCAACTCCGCGAACATCCACATTGCCCCCGGCGCAGGGCTGGACGTGTATAACGTGCTGCCGGCGTGGACGCTCGAAGCGCACCAAACCCTGACCGGCGGCGGAAATGTCAATGGGAACCTGGACGCCAATGGCACCATTGCCCCTGGCAGCGGGAATGCCCTCGGATGGCTGGGGATTGGCTACAATCTCTCTCTGGCCGGCACGAACATCTTCAAGATCACCAAGGACGGCGGCCTTGCCAGCGACCGCGTTGTCGTGGGCGGCTACTTGACTTACGGCGGCGTGCTGAAGGTTGTGCTGACCGGCGCCACGCCGTTAGCGATCAACGACACGTTCAAGTTGTATGATTCCCCGAACGCCGCACCGGCTGGCAGCTTTGCCGAAATCCAGATGCCCGCAGGCTACGAGTGGGACACGACCCAATTGCTTGTGGACGGGACCATTCGCGTGACGGGCGTGCTCGCTCCGCCGACGCTGAAGGTGGCCCGGGTGGGTAACAATCTCCAGTTCACCTGGGACGGCAACTACAAACTCCAGGCGCAGACGAACAGCCTGAGCGTGGGCCTCAGCAACAACTGGTTCACGTATCCCGGCGGCAACACCAGCGGAGTGATCGTGCCGATAGACCAGGCCAACGACACCGTGTTCTTCCGGCTCTCGCCTCCCTGACCGAAACAACGACTTCACATCTTTCTAAAGCTTGAGACATGAAAATGCACCAAACATCGAAACGAACTTCGCAGAGTCAGGGCAGCGCCTTCACTCTGATCGAACTACTCGTCGTCATCGCCATCATCGCCATCCTGGCGGGCATGTTGCTGCCCGCGTTGAGCAAGGCCAAAGACAAGGCCCGGCGGATGGCCTGCGTGAACAACCTGCGCCAAATGGGATTGGCCTGCGCCATGTACGCGCAGGAGAACCGCGGCTTCTTCATGGCCGATACGGTTGGCAAACCGGGCATCCGCGATTCGTATGATGATGACCTGAATTGGTTGCAGAGCAGCTACATTCCCAACCTCAAGTCGTTTGTCTGCCCCAGTACCTTGAACGAGGTGCGTGATCTGCGCCTGCCCGCGTTGCCGGGCGAACCGCAACTTTACAAGGACCTCAAGGACAATGCCCCCAACGGGCGGGCGGCCGGCTACGGACACAGTTACGAAACTTTTGGGACCATGGGCGGTTCACGAAAGACCGAGAACGTGGTGAACACCTACGTGCTCCAGAAGGCGCCGGGTTACATCGGCACACGGCCCGGCCCGGTGCGCGTCTGGCTTCTGACCGATGCGGACGATGGCCAACCCACCGCGCCAACCCATTTCAACAACTACCCCGACGCGGCCGACAATCACGGCGCGGAGGGAGCGTTCGCCGCCTACGCGGATGGCCATTCGGCATGGGTGACCCGCAAGCGCTACATTGATGAGTTGAACATTTCACAAGACTCGGCGGCCACCGTGCCCGGAACGACCACCGGGCGGTAACCGCGTCATGTAAGAGTCCGCCGAGGAAGGTCGCGGACAAGTCTGGTGAAATGGGTGTGGAATCGCCGGGATTGGAGCGGGACTGCCGGCTCAACGGCTCATTCCCAAACATGAGACAGGTGATGTCCCGCAGCGGTTTGGAGTTTGATGATACCGCTGCCCATGAGTTTCCCGTAGTATGCAGCACGTGATCGCCATCATTTCCACGCTTGCTCTTGTCGCGTCCGGCTGTCTTGCTCCGAGCGCTCGCGCGGCGGAGTCAATTCACCGCCCCAACATCCTCTTCATCCTTGCCGACGACCTCGGCTGGGGCGACCTCAGTTGCTACGGCAACAAGCAGATCAAGACACCGAATCTGGACCGGTTGGCGAAGCAGGGTACTTTGTTCACCCAGTTCTACGTCAACGGCTCCGTTTGCTCCCCCAGCCGCGCCGCGTTTCTGACCGGCCAATACCCGGCGAGCCAACGGATTCACGGCCATTATGCCACGCATGAACAGAACGCCAAACGCGGCATGTCGGACTGGCTCGATCCCAAAGTGCCCAACGTCGCCGCCCTGCTGAAATCCGCCGGGTACGCCACGGCGCATTTCGGCAAGTGGCATCTGGGCAGCGGCGAAGGCGCGCCCCCGCCGACGGAGTATGGTTTTGATGACGCGCGGGCCTATGGCGCGAACGGGCCGGGCTGGAGCGAGCCCGTCGAAACATTCTTCGCCAAATCCACGGCGGCGTTTGTGGATGAGACGTTGCGTTTCATCCGAACCAACCGCCACCAGCCGTTCTACGTGAACCTCTGGACGCTCCTGCCCCACGCGCCGCTCAATCCCACCGACGAGCAGATGGCCCCCTACAACTGGCTTTCCTGGGCCAACGGCAAGTACAACAAAAGCGCGGCCACGATTTACTTCGCCAGCGTCGGCGACCTCGATGCGCAGGTCGGTCGGCTGCTCAAGGAACTCGATGATCTTGGACTGGCCACCAACACCGTGGTGATGTTTTCCAGCGACAACGGTCCGGAGGACATTCACCTGACCGAGGCCGGCCACAGCGGCGTCGGTTCGGCCGGACCGTTCCGTGGACGCAAGCGCAGCCTCTACGAGGGCGGGGTGCGGATGCCATTCATCGTGCGCTGGCCGGGGAAAATTCCCGCTGGCCGGGTGGACTCGCAATCGGTCGTGACCGGTGTGGATTGGCTGCCCACGGTTTGCCAGCTCGCCGGAGTCAAAGCCCCGCCCGGTCACGTGCTCGACGGCGAGGACGTAAGCGACATCCTGTTGGGCCACTCGCGCCCGCGAAAGACACCGCTCCTGTGGGAATGGCGTTTCCACATCTTTGGTGAGCCGTTCCATCGCAGCCCCATCCTCGCCATCCGCGACGGCGACTGGAAGCTGCTGTTGAATCCGGACCGCAGCCGCATGGAGCTTTACGACCTTTCGCACGACCCCACCGAGTTGAACAACCTGGCAGACAAATACCCCGACCGGGTTTCGGCGCTGGCCAAGCAGGCGCTCGACTGGCAGGCGACGCTGCCGCCCGGGCCGCTTGATCCCACCGCCGGGCAGAATGACTACCCATGGCCGGGGGCGGCGAAGCCTGTGAAATGAGTTTATCGCCCCACCAAGCGGAATCCGCCCGTCGGATCACAGAAATGCCATGAGTACACCATGACTTGCATGACGGATTACCGTTGGCCGCGTGCCTCGATGCCGACGGAGGCGTTCCCTCTCCGCGCCACAGTTTCGGTTCTGATTGCTGCGGCCATGCTCGTGAGCAACGCATCGAGCGCCAAACCGCCCTATACAGTTGCGTTCAATTATCCCGAACCCAGCACCGCGACCAACATGGAATACGTGGCCATGGACCAGCCCATGCGGGTTTACAACCAGAAGATTGCTCTGCGTCTCGCGGTCGGCGCAGACCCCGCGCAGGTGAAGGTTTCCATTTTGCCCATCTTCAACGGTTATGACTGGGCCGTGTCGAGTCGTTGGGATGACAACAACCTTTCGGGCCTGCAAATGCGGGACGTGCTCGCCCGCTACAACTGCAAGGCGACGTGGTATGTGAACGACCCCTACGCGTCGCCGGAGTTCACGGCTAACAGCGCGCGGCTGCTGGAGGGCGGCAACTCCTTCGGCGGCCATACGTTGACGCATCCGATGATCAGCTACGTCAACCGCAACCAGATGTTTCGCGAGGTGGCACTAGCGCGGGCGCGGTGGGAGGCCGTCTCAGATTCCTGCGTCCTGTCCCACGCCTTTTCCTTCGAGGAACATCGAAACGATCTGGAAGGCGACCGCGTGCAAAAGGACATCACCCGCACCCTGTTTCGCGCCGGGTATTTCAGCATCGCCAACGGCTATTATCACAAGCGGTTCAAGACCGACATGATCTTGTGTCCGTTCATGCCCATTGATGGCCTCGAAATTGACGACTTCGCGCAGGAGGCCCTGCGAGACCCGTATTACAAGCAGGAACATCCGCTCCTCACCTTCGCCATGCACGTCTGGTACACGACCCCAGAAGCGTGGGCCAAATTCGAGTCGCAACTCGCGAAATACACCAGCAAACCGGATTGGTGGTATTGCAACCAGAACCAGTATGCTGCCTACCGCTTTCAATACCGCCATGCACAGTTAACACAAAAAACTGCCGGCCAACGGACGCTGAACCTGACGCTGAAACGCCCCGAGCTGCTGGACCTGAACGACGCCGTGCCCATCTCTCTGCTGGTCGAAGGTCCACACGCCAGACTCGTCGAGTCCATCTCCTGCCCCACCGCCGATTGCGAAGTCCGGGGACTCGGCACGGACCGGGTGATCGTGAATGTGGCCCACGACCGGACCAAAGCGCTGCCCAGGAAGATCGGGCTGATTGAGAATCGCGACAATCAACCCCAAGCGCCGCCTTCGAAGCGGGATGCGGATTTTCCGAACATCGCCACCTGGCTCTCCTTCGAGAAGGGTTCATTGCGGCTGACCATCGCCAATGAGGGAGCAACCGACCTCAGCGATTTGAGCATCGTCTTCCGGATGCCGCTGGCCTTCAAAGACGGCGTCAAACGATTCAGCGTTGGTCGAATTCCGGCACATTCGACCAGGACCATCACCTGCAAGCCGAAGGCCGTAACCGACGATTACAAATACACCGGTGGAAAAACCCTGTTCCTCGCCCAAGTGGATTTCCGCTGCGAGGCTGCCCCGGCCAGGCTCTACGCCACCTGCGAGACGGACCTGGGCCGGCGGGACTTTTCCTATCCGCAAAACGGCTTCCTGCGATCCGCCGCGATTCCGGCCGGCAGCGCGACGCTGGAGCAGTTGATCCAGACCGCCCAGGCACAGGCGGGCAAGCAGGCCTCGCTCGACGCGCCTTGGACCTTACCCAACGGCACGCAGTTGACGTGGCACAAAAAGACCGACAACGAGTTGCAGGGGCTGCCCTTGCTGGATGCCGAGGTCATCAAGCTGCGGGACGGCGCCAGCGCGGACAAGTGGCTCTGCACCGAGCCGATCCACTATGTCCTGCAAAGCACGATTCACTCAGAGAAGACGCAGCCGGTCGGATTCCTCTGCGACACGAACAGCATCCGCGCGATCATCTTGAACAATGAAAACGTCACCCACGGCCCGGCGCGATTGCGGAAAGGCCCGAACACCATCGTCCTGATCTGGAGCGCCTATCCCGAACACCGATACCGTCGGGAAAACGGCGGATGTTTTTTTCGGCTCGTTTCGCCTGCCACCGGCAAACGACTTGAAACGGTCCGATTTTCGAGCGCGCCCGGGAAATGAGCGATTGAGTGAAGGGGATCAGCGACGTGCGGCGGTCCGGTCCGTCGTTTGAATGGTGACCGGGCCGAGCAAGCCGGAAGAACGAAGCGGGCTGGTTTTCTTGAACGTGCGGATGTTCGTCCGTGTCCGCTGCGCTTCGGTCGGCAGGCCCGCGTCGCCAACCAGCCGGTTGGGCCAGAGATTCACCACTTCGATTTCCAGCAGGTTTTCCCCCGGCTTCAGCGTGTCGGTGATCTCCACTCGCCAAGGGGCGCACCAGACGACGCCAAGCTCCTTGCCGTTGATCCGGACCCGCGCCGTTTCCTTGACCGCGCCCAGGTCGAGATACACGGATTTGTTGCGCGTGGCGTGCGGGGCTTCAAACGTCTTCCGGTAGGTCGCGGTGCCGCTGAAATGGCGGATGGCCGGCTCCGGCCGCTTCGACCAGTCCTCCAGCCGATCAAATGTCACCACGCCTTTGGCGGCCTCGCCACTGAGTCCGTTTGTGGGATAAAACCAGTCTGGGTCGAACGACATTTGCCATGCGCCGGTCAGTTCCATGATGGGCGTGAACTTGGGGAAATTCTCTCCGGCTTTCCCGGTTGGAGAGGTGGCAACGCGGCGGAACACGACAAACATCGAGCCGTGCGGTTCGAACTCAAGCGGCACGGACGTGACGCCGTTGCACGACGAGAATTGCGGCAGGTCGCGTCGCCCGCCGCTGACAGGATCCCAAAGTTCCGGCTGCCGGCCGCTCACGCGAAATTCGCAGACCACGGACTCCGGGCGATCCTTGCGATTTGCCAGAAAGTAAATGTCCGCTTCGCCGACGCGACGATGGATGAAATCTATGAAAGCGTCGCCCCCGGAATGTGCAAGGTCCGGCGCGATGCCATCGTCCCGCAAAATCTCCCGCCGCGCCTTGCCCCAGAAAACCCGGCCTTTGCCGAAAGCATGGTGCGTGACCGTTTTGCCGTTGCAATTTCCCCAAACCTCGTCCGCAATCCGGCGCACCTCGGCATCGCAGTCGGGATAGTTCTTCAGTCCGGGATCGGATTGCGGCTTCGGCCCGACGACGGTGGCGCCGGCGGCAACGAGGCCGTGAATCTTCCGCGCCACTTCCGCGGGCATCCGCGTGGTGTCCGGGAGCACCAGCAGCCGGTAGCCGATTCCCTCCGGCAAGACGAGCCGGCTGTCCTTGACCGACAGGCGCGTCAGCAGCACTTCCGCGTTGCAGACGTCGTAGTCATAGCCCTTGCCCAACGACGGGTCGGTGTGTTTCGGCTCGACGAGGTTCGGCGCCCAATCGCCGTTGTAGTAGAGCACGTCGGCCACAAACACGCCGCTCTGCAACAAAGCTTGGCAGCGGCCCACGTAACTGAGCCACGGCCCGGCGGCCTGTTGCCACCAGGTGATGTTCGGATTGAAGTGTGTGCCGGCGCCATACTCGTAGCCGGGCAGCCCGTCCTGCGGTCGCGTCGCCGTGAGGGTGTGAAACACCAGGCGATTGATGCCCTCGCAAAACGCGCGGTCAGCGGTGGGTTTCAAGGATGCGGGCGATTCCTCCCATTGCGGCCCGATGGACGTGAAAGCCTCCGCGGACGCAGTGGGCCGGCCATACGTGTGCGCCGCCGAGGCGGTTTGTTTGCCGACCTGGTTCTGGTTGTTGGTCACGAAATGCCAGCTTTGCCAGAACTCGCCCTGGGGCATCGCGCAGCGCCCCAAGTTCTTGAGCGCGTCCATGCACAACGTGCCTGACCAACTCGGGCCGCCGGCCTCGCAGGCGATCACCATGCCGTGCCGCTGCGCCAGTTCAGCGAAGTAGCCGTAATTCCGGTCGGCCATGCAGTCCGCGACGGTCTTGCGATAGTCGTGCAGAAACCGATCCGAGATCTCGGCGCTTCCAACCAATCGTCCGCGGAACACCGGCAAATACGGCGTCGCGTCATAGCCGCGATAGGTGCGGAACGCTTCCAGCATACGGGCGGTCCAGTTGGGATAACCGGCCTCAAAACTGTCCGTCAGAAAATAGCGCAGCGTCTTGCCGACGTGCGGCCCCGCCTCCTCAAGCAGAATCCTGCCGAGATGATTCCAGTGCTGATCCACCGCCTCGGTGCTGAACCAATCCAACTCCAGCCCCTCGCTGCCGGGCATCGGCAGGCTGACCTGAATGCCGGTCATCCGATGTCCCGTGCGAATGATCGTCCAGGTGCCTTCCGGCACGTCCCATTCCAACCGTCCGCCGGCGCTGAGTTTTGCGGTCAGGTCCACAACCTCCGCCGGGGCAATCGGCACATCGCCGGGCTGCGTTGTCCACGGCGTCAAGGTCTGGTCCATCACTTGGCGCGCGGGCGTGAAGCAATCCCCGTCCAGCCGGTTGCTTTTCGGGGCCAGCTCGCGCTTTCGGTCGCCGCTCAAGCGATTTCCGTCGCCCGGTTCGCGAAACGCGACCACCGTCGTGTCCCGATAATCCACCTGGTCCAGCGGCAGGCCGATGACTTTCTTCACGTTCAACTGCGGCGGGGAGTCGTAACCGTCCCTTGGTCCCGGCAATGGCAACACGTCGGAGAATTTGCGCGGCCCGGTGACGGTCAACTCGGACTGCAACAACCAACGCCCCGAATTCTCCGGCGTGATCCACGGCCCGCCCATCGCCCAGCCGCCGCACAGGTTGACGCCCACTTCGAGGCCCAAGCGATGCGCCTCATCCAAGGCGAATCGAAACAGCTTCCGCCATTCCGGCGAGAGAAAGGTCACCGGCCCCTCGGGCACAGGATCGCCGCCATATCCACCGGAAGAGGAACAGACCAGCAACACCCCGCCCAATCCTTTGGCCCGGAACTCCTGCAAATCACGGCTGATGCCCTCCTTGTCAATCCGCCCATTGAGCCACCACCAATACCCGGACGGCTTGGCCCAGTCTGGCGGTGACGCGAACAGTTGTTCAAGCCTCGCTGCGTCAACGCTACTGTTGGGTTCCCCGGCCTTTGCGGCAACCGACGCGCTGCAGGCCGCCAGCACGAGCGCGCCGACGAGAGTCAGCCTCAAGCCGAAGCCCGCCGATCTCTTTCGGTTCTTCCCATCATTTTGCTTGTCGTCGGTTGCACAATACACCCTGACTGAGTTCAACTTCGCGCGCCTTGGTTTGCAAGCTTAGGCCCATCCCCAAAACATGGGTGTCGCTTTGGTTACGCTGCATGCTTTAGCCTGCTGGCTAGCAACGATACGGCCTGTTCTTACCCCCTCGTCGCCGCGCCCCAGAACACGCCCGCCGCATTGAAGACCGTCCTTTTGATCCTCGCGAGCATCAGCGCCTCCGCGGCCATGCGGGGACTCAAAAATCCACGCCCAGGCCGACGACAAGGCGGAAGTCATCGGGCTTGGGCTGGATGCCATTCGCCCCCACCTTGGGTTGGGCGATGCGATCCCAGACGAGGGAGACATCCAAGTCGAGACGCTTGGTCAGTTCGAGCGACAGCGTGCTGACACTGTGGTGAGTGGTTTCTCCGGCTTCCTTGCTGGTGTATTGACCGC
>CAZJTM010000196.1:0-11686 GCA_964548925.1 uncultured Verrucomicrobiota bacterium
TCCAAGCCCAGCTCCGGTTTCTTCGACAAGGTGCTGGATGTGGGCAAGCGCGTCATCACGGGCGAGTCGCTCTTTATGACGCATTTCACCAGTGCTTACGAGGGCAAGCGCCACATCGCGTTCGGCGCGCCGTATCCGGGCAAGATCATCCCGGTGCATCTCGCTGAGATTGGCGGGGAGGTTTGGGCGCAAAAGGACTCGTTCCTGTGCGCGGCCAAGGGCGTGAGCGTGGGGATCGCGTTCAACAAGCGCATCGGCGCGGGCTTCTTCGGCGGCGAGGGGTTTATCATGGAACGCCTCCAGGGCGACGGCTGGGCGTTCATGCACGCCGGCGGGACGATCTACGAACGCATGCTCGCGCCCGGCGAATTGATTCGGGTGGATACCGGCTGCATTGTCGCCTTCCAGCCGACGGTGGACTACGACATCCAAATGGTGGGTGGGATCAAGTCGGCCTTGTTCGGAGGCGAAGGACTGTTCTTCGCCACGTTGCGCGGGCCGGGGAAGGTTTGGCTGCAATCGCTGCCATTGAGCCGGCTCGCCGGCCGCATTGCCGCCGCCACCCCCGGCGTGGGCAAGGGCGGACGCGAGGAAGGCTCGGTACTCGGGGGACTCGGGCGCTTGCTGGACGGGGACAATTCCTGATCGGTCGTAGCCGCATTTGTGAAAGCGCGGCTGCCCCGGCGCGGCTGCGCTTGCGCGGTTGGCGCCGGGTGATACGCTCGCCCGGCGTGGACAAGAACTTCCTCAGTCTGGCATGCGTCCTCGCTCTCGGAGCGGTGGCGGCTTCCTGCAAACCTGTTGCCGAAACGGCATCGGTCTCCGGCACGATCGAAACGGACGAAGCCCACCTGGCTTCGCGTTACGGCGGACGCGTCGAACGCATCTTCGCACAGGAAGGCGAATCGCTGGCGAACGGGCAGGCCATCGTGGAGCTCGATGCCGCCGAACTTCGCGCGCGACGCGACCAGGTCGGCGCGTTGCTGGCCGAACTGGAAGCCGGCCCGCGCCCGCAGGAAATCGCCGCCGCCAAGGCCGAATGGGAAGCGCAAGTGGCCGAATTGGACTTTGCTCAAGCTGACCGCAAGCGCGCCGACCGGTTGTTTGCCGAGCAGACCATTCCCGAAGCCGACCTCGACCGCGCCGCCACCCGAGCCCAAGCCTTGGAAAAAGGGGTGGCTGCCGCGCGGAGCCGATACGACCTGCTGCTTGCCGGCACACGGCCCGAGCGCATCGCGCAGGTGAAGGCGCAACTGGCCGAACTGGAGACGCAATTGCGCGAGACGCGCGTCGTTGCGCCGACGAACTGCGTGCTGGAAGTGCTGAGCGTGAAGCTGGGCGACGTGCTCGCGCCGAACCGCGAGGTGGTGACGGTCCTCTTCACGGGCCACACGTATGCCCGCGTCTTCGTGCCCGAGCCGTGGCTGGGGCGGATCAAGTTGGGTGACAAGGTGACGGTGCGCGTGGACGCGTTTCCGGGCCGGGAATTCGAGGGGCAGGTGGAGTTCATCGGACGCGCCGCCGAGTTCACGCCGCGCAACGTGCAGACCGTGGCGGAGCGCGTGAAACAGGTGTTTCCCGTCAAGGTGCGGCTGGATGCGTCGAGCGGCGAACTCCGCGCCGGCATGGCGGTGGATGTGACTTTCCCCAGCGTGTCTGACGTGACTGGAACGCCCGGGCGTTGACTATTCCCCTCGCCGCCGAGGTGGTAAGCTGCTCCGGCTTTCGACGTAGAGGTTTGTGCTGCTGGCTATGGCGAGCGCAAACGATAGAAACGCTGCGGGAAGTTCGCCGCCTGCGGATCGCTGAACTGGAACTGGCCGGGCGCGAGTTCCGTGACGCCGCCGAGCGCGGTCCAGTTGCTCGGGGGCAATGCCGGATTCGTCGTCGCCAGCACGCCAAACAACGCGCCCACGCTGTTCGTGAAACTGAACTGGAACGTACCGTTGGTCAAAGTCTTGGAGTCGGTCAACGTGGTTTCGGTCAGCACGGGGACGGTGATGTTGACGATGCTGCTGGTGCTGGGGATGCCGTTGACGAACACGGTGGCCATCGCCCAACCGGACGGGAAGTTCCAAACCGGCAGTGATGTGAACGAGTTTGTGGACCAGCTCGTGGAAGACAGGAACATGGTTTGCCCGCTTTCGATGCTGCGCAGTTGGACCAGCGGGTAGTCAGTCGAGGAGTCCTGAGTATTGCCGCTCGAACCGCCGGAAACCCCGCGAAATCCTGAACCAGCTATGGTCAGGCTGTTACCCAGAATGAGCGGCGAGGTGACGTTGGCTATCTGGGGTCGCCAGGATTCACTGAAGCCCAGGTCGGCATCATACAACTCCGCAGTGTCGCCGGCACCAACACCACTTGCCAGCAGCACTTTCCCGTCCGGCAGCAAGGTGGCGGTGTGATGGGAACGACCGATGCCGAGCGAACTGCCCGCGATCCACTTGCCGGTTATGGGATCATAGAGCTCTGTGCTGGAGAGCTGAACCCAGGCACCATTGATGGAGTCGAAGCCTCCGCTGACCAGCACCCACCCGCCTGGGAACAAAGTCGCCGTGTGATCCGAGCGGGCCGTTTTCAGAGAGCCGGTCGCCGTCCACGCTCCGGTGACTGGATCGTACAGCTCCGCGTTGGGAACCGAGCCAGGGGCGTTTTGCACCCCTCCGGCAACCAACACCTTGCCCGACGGGAGCAAAGTGGCCGTGTGTTCGTATCGTGCAATGTTCAGGGGGGTGGTCGCTGTCCACGCACCGGTGGCCGGATCGTACAACTCTGCACTGGAAAGCGAGCCAGTGTCGTCTCGCCCCCCGGCGACCAGCACTTGCCCATTGGGGAGTAACGTTGCCGTGTGGCGATCTCGGGCGGCGGTCATCGCGCAGGTTGCGGACCAGCTTCCGACGACTGGATCATACAGTTCGGCACTGGCAATGGGGTTTTCGTCGCTGTCCTCGCCACCTGCCACCAACACCTTGCCGTTGGGCAGCAAGGTCGCCGTATGGTACCAGCGTGCGGTGAGCAGCTTCCCGGTTTCCATCCAGGTTCCGCTTGGATCATAGAGCTCGGCGCTGGCCACGGCGGTCTTCTCATCGCTATTTTGACCCCCGGCAGCCAGCACTTTGCCGTTGGACAGCAAGGTAGTGGTGTGACTCCGACGCCGGGTGAGCAATCCACCGGTCATTGTCCACGTGCCGGCCGTGGGGCTGTAAACCTCGCATGAGGCCAGGTAGATATTGTTCGTGAAACCTCCGGTAACCAGCACATTTCCATTGGACAGCAACGTGGTCGCGTGCCAGTAGCGCCCGGTGTTCATCGCGCCAGTGTTTGCCCGTGTGGCCTTGGCCGAGGCATAGATCTCGGTGCTGGCGAGAGAAGTCCCCCCAAAGTTGCCGCCAACTGCCAATACCTGCCCGCCGATTAGCCGGGTGCTTGTGTGTCCTTCGCGCGCATTGCTTAGCGCTTCAACCTCAGTCCACGTTTTGGTGACAGGGTCAAAAAGTTCTGCTGCCGCAAGCCAATTCGTTGTGCCGAATCCGCCAGTGACCAGTACTTGGCCGTTGGCCAGCAAATCGGCAGTGTGATCATAGCGGGGCCATCTCGGTTGGGCGGTTTCCACGCTCCTGCCGGTGGCAGGGTTGAAGAGTTCAGCGCTACTGACGACTCCGACGGTCGAATTGATCCCCCCCGACTACCAGTACCAGTCCGTTGGGCAACAGGGTGGTCGTGTGCCAACTGCGGGCAGTGGCCAACGCGCCGGTTTCCGACCAACTACCGGTTTCTGGATCATACGACTCCGCGCTCGAAATCCAGTGGTTTCCGTCCTCGCCCCCGATGACGAGGAGTCTTCCGTCCGCCAACAAGGTCGCTGTATGGAATCTGCGTGGTGTAATCATGCCTCCGGTTTCTGTCCATCCGTCTGTGGCTGGGTCATACAACTCCGCAGCAGACAGAGCACCATTGATTCCCTGCCCCCCCACAACCATCACCTTGCCATTGTGAAGCAGGGTCGCACTGTGCCAGTATCGTCGATGCTTGAGAGAGTCCCCGGTGATCCAAGTTTTGCACATGGGGTCGAACAACTCCGTGGCAGTGGAGTTGTTTCCACCTAAGCCGCCCGCGAGGAGGACTTTGCCATTGGGGAGCAACGTGGCGCTGTGCCAATAATGCGGTCTATTCATTGTGGATGTTGTAGTCCAGCGGCCTGCGGCAGGATCAAATAGCTCGGCGGTTATGATCTCCATCACGCCAGACCAATCGCCAATCACGCCTCCCGCGACCAACAACCTGCCATCAAGCAAGAGGGTTGCTGTGTGCCACTCGCGTGACGTCGCCATCGGGCTGTTGGTCAGCCAACCGGTCGCGTTGACTGGTGGAGCAACAGCAAAGTGGAGCGCCAGCGCGGCCAACGCCAGCGGATGAAGGCTCAAAAGTCGTTTCATATCCCTACTCCTGCCAATCGCACGTCACTTTGACGGGACGGGTTTCACCTGTCGAGCCGGGATTCACCGTGCGGAACCAGGCCGGCGAAAAATCTTCTCACAAGCCCTATTGAATTCCCCGCGCCAATTCCTATAGTGCCTCCCGTCTGAATCGCAGCAATGAGCAATCCGACTGAGCCGACCGAGCCGTGGAACATCACCGCGGCGCGCAACCTCTATAACATTCACCGCTGGGGCGCGAAGTATTTTGACATTAACGACGAGGGCCACGTCGTTGCCACGCCGCTCCAGGAAGCCGGTGCCGTGGTGGACCTGACTGATGTGGTCGAGGAGGCGCGCAGCCGGGGGTTGAAGTTTCCGGTGCTCATCCGCTTTCAGGACATCCTGCGACACCGGGTCGAGTCACTGAACCAGGCGTTCCGCAATTCCATCACGGAGTTCAACTACCAGGGCCGTTACCGCGGCGTGTTTCCGATCAAGGTGAACCAGCTTCGCGAGGTCGTGGAGGAAATCCTGGACGCCGGGAAGCCGTACGAATTTGGGCTGGAAGTGGGCAGCAAGCCGGAATTGTTCGCGGGGCTGGCGCTCCAGGCGCAGGTGGGCAGCCTCATCATTTGCAACGGTTACAAGGACGCGGAATTCATCAAAATGGCGCTGCTCGGGATCAAGCTGGGCAAGAAGGTCATCATGGTGATCGAGAAGCTGGAGGAGCTGCGCCAGATCATCGCGATCTCGAAACAACTCGGCGTCGAACCGCAGGTGGGCTTGCGCGTGCGCTTGCTGGCCAAGGGCGCGGGGCGCTGGGCGGAGAGTGGCGGCGAGGATGCGAAGTTCGGTCTCAGCACGGTGGAAATCCTCGCCGCGTGCGAACTGCTGCGCGCGGAGAACCTGAGTCATTGTCTCAAGCTCCTGCACTTCCACATTGGCTCGCAGGTGCCGGACATTCTCACGATCAAGAAGGCGGTGCAGGAGGCGGCACGGTTTTACGCGAAGCTGCATAAGATGGGGTTCGCCATTGAGCATCTCGACGTGGGCGGCGGTTTGGGCGTGGATTACGACGGCAGCCGCTCGGCCTTCGACAGTTCCACCAACTATACGCTTCAGGAGTACACGAACGACATCGTTTATTACGTCGCCGACGTCTGCAACGCGGAAAAGGTGCCGCACCCGGACCTCGTCAGCGAAAGCGGCCGGGCGCTGGTGGCGCATCATAGCGTGCTCATCGTGGAAGTGTTCGGCGCGATTGAGAAGTCGCCGCCGGAAGCGAAGTTCACTTATGGCGACAACGAGCATCCGCTTGTGCGCGAGTTGCTCGACATGCAGAAGAACCTTGCCAAGTTGAACAAGCTGGAAGCCTTCCACGACGCCCAGGAGCGGCGCGAGGACGCCCAGCACATGTTCACGCTCGGCATGATGGACCTGCCGGACAAGGCCAAGATCGAGAGCCTGTACTGGGACATCAGCCGCGAAGTCGTCGAGAGCTTCAAGGGCCAGGCTTACGTACCGGAGGAAATCCGCAAACTCGAAGACAGCCTCGGCGACCAGTACCTCTGCAACTTTTCCGTTTTCCAATCGCTGCTGGACCACTGGGCGCTCGGCCACTTGTTCCCCATCATGCCGATCCATCGGCTCAACGAGCGCCCCACGCGCGAGGCCACGCTGGTGGACATCACCTGCGATTCGGACGGGCAGGTGAACAAGTTCATTGACCTCCGCGACGTGCGCGACACGCTGACCCTCCACGACCTGCCCCGGCGCAACGGCAACGCCAACGGCGGCGGCAGCGGCGAAGCGGGCAAGGTTGCGGTGCCCGAGCCTTACTACCTCGGCTTCTTCCTCATGGGCGCCTACCAGGACATCATGGGCGACCTGCACAACCTCTTCGGCCGCGTCAACGAGGTCCACGTCTTCCTCGAACCCGACGAACCCGCGGGTTACTACATCGAGGAAATCATCGAAGGCTCGACCATCGTGCAATCGCTGGCGTCGGTGCAATACGACGAGAACGAACTCAAGCGGCAAATGAAGGCGCAGATGGACGAGGCCATCAAGTCCGACCGCATGAAGCCGTCCGAAGCCATGCGCCTGCTCGACGATTACGAGCGCGGGCTGAAGGCTTACACGTATTTGTCGTTCTAGGGCAAAGGACCGAATGCAAGGACCCGATTTCCTTTCCTCTCTCGGTCGAAGCGCCGATTCGGAAATCCGAAATCCGAAATCCGAAATCCGAAACAAATCCAAAGCCCGAAGTCCCAGAACAGACCGCCAAGTCTCGGACAGCGGCAGTCCTCCGCCGCTTTGGGGGCTGGGACTGGGCGAAAACGCCGAAGGGCCGGCGCACTCCAGGACGCTGGCGCCCCGAAATCAACGCCCCTACAGACACTGGCCAGCGGGCCGAAGGGGCTTGCTGCGGCTGAGACAGCCGCGCGCCGGGCGCTCCGACCGGCACCATCCTCCTGGGGTCCGGATTTCGGATCTCGGGTTTGATTGGGGTTTTGGATTTTATGTTTCGGATTTGTTTCGGATTTCGGATTTCGGATTTCGGATTTGGCTCGGCCTTCTCCTTTCTCCCTGCTCCCCTCTCCCTTCCCCCCATGCCTGACGCTCCGCCCAACGCCGAGTTGATGCGCACGCTGGGGCGGTTGGTGCGCGGGCTTTCCACCTTGTTCTGGGGACTTCCGCTCGCGCTGGTGGTTTGCTTCCACACGGCTCGGACCGACTGGCTGCGGCCGCTCGGGTTCGTGCCGCCCGTGGTCGCCACCGGCCTGCTGCTCTACGGCCTGTGGCACGTGGGCCAGTTTCAGAAGCAGGAACGCGTCTGGCAACGCGCGCTTGACCGCGCGAAACTGGCGGCCCTCGTCAACTTCGGACTCAGCCCGTTCCTCTGCTGGTGGAACAAGTTTCCATTGAACGAATTCTTCGTCACAATGGTCGCGCTCCTGGGCTTCAGCGCGCTCGTGTTTCTGGACTACCTGAATGTGGTTCTGTTGCGCCTGAGCGCCATGCTGCCTGACGAAACCCTGCGCCAGGAGGCCCGGCAGTTCACGCCACTCAATCGCATCTTGCTGCTGCTCGCGTTGGTGTTGGCTGTGCTCCACCTGAGCCTGCAACGGCTGGCCCACCACATCCTGCTCGCGGGTCACTTGCTGACGTTTCTGGACCGGGCCGGAATCTGGCTGGTGATCCTGCTCGTGCTCCTGCCCCTGGCGATGACGATGGCGCTGCTTTGGAAAACCAAGGAAGTCATCTTCGACAGCGTGTTCGGAGCGCGGCCTTAGCGCCTCGCGAGACCGCCGCCTACTGCCGCTCGTATTCGCCTTTGCCGAGCCGCTTGAACACGCTGAACCCGGCCTTCTTCGCGTCGGTGATGGACAGCGGC
The DNA here is from genome assembly GCA_964548925.1 of uncultured Verrucomicrobiota bacterium. Classification (GTDB taxonomy): domain Bacteria; phylum Verrucomicrobiota; class Verrucomicrobiia; order Limisphaerales; family MWDV01; genus MWDV01. The sequence continues at coordinate 7,816 of CAZJTM010000196.1, forward strand.
TTGAGCTTGGTGGGCGTGTTGAAGGCGGTAATGACCTTGCGCACCGGCTTCTTGCAGGCCGGGCAATGGGTCAACTCCTTGGCACTGAGCGGGCGCATCAGCGTGAATCGTCCGCCGCACACCACGCAGTCACCTTCACAAAGTTCGTATTCGTACAACGGCATTGTCGTAGCCTAACAATCCGGAGCCTGCCGCCCGCTGTCAACCGCTTGTCTCCAGACCGAAAACCAAAGAGACTCGGATGCCTACCAGAAACCCCGAGCGTCCAAGGTTGACCGGGATCGAATCCCTGAACGCTTGGAATTCCTGGGGGATTCCGCCCGGTTCAGGGTCCAATGCGCGATTCGCAATCGTCGGTACAGCCCATGAGCTTTCCCAGGGCCTCAAGCCGATTCACCTGCCTTGAACCAGAGTCACTTGTTTCCGCCGATTCTTGCCGTCTTCAGGTCCAGCTTCTCGAGCAGAGGTCTCAGCGCGGCGACCCATTTGGCGTAGCCGGCGGCGTTCGGGTGGAGCAAATCCGGGAACTCCTCGGGTTTCGCGTTGCCGGCGGCGTCGGCGAAGAGGCCATACGTGTCGCAAAGGACGCATTGCTTGTTGGCCTTGGCCAGCTTGTCCAGCAGCGCGTTGAGCCGCTGGATCTTGTCGGCGGGCCGCTGTTTGCTCGCGTCGCTCGGCATCACCCTGCACAGGATCACGGGCAGCTTTCGATTGGACTTCTTCAGGGCCGCCAAGATGGCCTGCACGTTCTCCGCCGCGTCCTCCGGTTCCGCGCCGATGCCGATGTCATTCGTGCCAATGAGCAGCACGACGGCGGCGGGCTTCAATTCCACCACGTCTTCCTGAAGCCGGTAGAGGATGCCGCGGGTTGTGTCGCCGCTGATGCCGCGGTTGGCGCAGCGGTACTCGGGGAAATACTTCTGCGGATCGCCCCAGCCTTGCGTGATGGAATCGCCCAGGAACACGAGCGCCCCCTTGCTCGCCGCCTTGTTGGCCCGGAACTCCGCGCGCCGCTGCGTCCAGACCTTGTCGAACCAATCCCCCTTTTGGGCCGGGCCCTTGCCGGGCAGCATCTTGGCCGTGGGGGCTTTGCCCGCGGGTTCGGGCGGACGAACTCCCTGCCCGTGTGCGCCCGGAAGCGCCAGCAGAAAGAGGGCAAAGGTAAAGGCCGGCGCACGCCGGCTCCGCGACAGAAGCGAGAACAGCAATTTCGTATTCATGCGCCGCAGTGTGCTCAAGCGTGCCGCGTCTGCCAACGGGATTCTGGAGCCGCCGCGGGATGCTTGCGCTTCGCACCGCCCGCGATACGCTCGTGGGGTGAGCACCAGCCAAGTGGATCGCACGGTCACACCGATGACGCCGGGGGAATCGCCCAGGCGATCCGCATTTGTGACGACACAGTGGTCCGCCGTGCTGTCCGCTGGACGCCGCGACACCGCGCAATCACGAAGCGCGTTGGAACAGCTTTGCCGCAACTACTGGCCGCCGCTCTATGCCTACGTGCGGCGGCTCGGCCATTCGCCGCACGACGCCCAGGACCTGACGCAGGAATTCTTCGCGCGGTTGCTGGAGAACCGGATGGTCGCCAGGGCCGATCCCGAGCGGGGACGGTTTCGCTCCTTCCTGCTCGCGTCGTTGAAGAACTTTCTCTCCCACGAATGGGAGAAGGCCCGCGCGCAGAAACGGGGCGGCCGGTCGCAAATCCTCTCGCTCGACCTCGACACGGCTGAATCCCGGTGCGTCCAGCCCGCTGCTCCGGGGAGTTCACCGGATCAGGCTTACGACCGGCAATGGGCGCTCGCGCTCTTGGACCTCGTGTTGCGCCGGCTGAGAAAGGAATACGCGGATTGTGGCCGGGACGATCTGTTTCTCGCCCTGAAGGAAAGCCTGTCCGGCGGACGCTCGGAAATCCCGTATCGCGAACTGGGCGCGCGGCTGGCCTTGAGCGAAGGAGCGGTGAAGGTGGCAGCGCACCGCCTGCGGCAGCGTTACCGCGAACTGTTGCGCGAGGAAATCGCGCAAACGGTGGCCGGACCGGAGGAGGTGGAAGCGGAGTTGCGGCAGTTGTTTGCGGCTCTGGGCGGGTGAGCGAGTCAAAACCGTCGGACTCTTCCGACCGGTTCGAGAAGTCCGACGGACACCCGCAGTAACTTTGGAGTCGGGTTCCGGTAGTAACCGGTGTATGAACAAGTGCATGCTTGCGTTTCTGGGTTGGCCGGAGGTTTTGTTGATCTTGGTGGTGTTGCTGGCCATGGCTCTCATGGCCGCAACCGCAGCCGTGCTGCTGGTTTGGTTGCTGCGGCGTCGCGAAGGGAAGGGCGGAACTTCACTTCCGGGTCATAGCGCCACTGCCCTTCCTTCCCGTCCGGCCGCCACCTGTCCGCATTGCGGCGCGCTGTTGCCTGCCGACTCGCCGCAGGGCCTTTGCCCGCGGTGTGTCATGGGCGTGGGACTGGCCACACAAACGGAAGCGCCCGACGAATTCGGCCCGCACGGCACTCGCGTCCTGAAACCGGCGCCCTCGCCGGAGGAAATCGCCCGCCACTTTCCTCAACTGGAAATCATGGAATGCCTCGGGCGCGGCGGCATGGGCGTGGTGTACAAAGCACGCCAGCCGAAACTCAACCGGCTCGTCGCGCTCAAGATTCTCGCCCCGGAGCGCGGGGCCGACCCGAAGTTTGCCGAGCGTTTCCAGCGCGAAGCCCTTGCCCTCGCCAAGTTGAGCCACCCGAACATCGTCACGGTCCACGACTTCGGCGAGGCGGATGGCATGTTCTTCCTGCTGATGGAATTTGTGGATGGCGTGAGTCTGCGCCAGACGATGCGCGAAGGCCGCATGAAACCCGAGGAAGCGCTGGCCATCGTGCCGAAGATTTGCGAGGCGCTCCAGTTCGCGCACGACCAGGGCGTGGTGCATCGCGACATCAAGCCGGAGAACGTGCTGTTGGACAAACAGGGCCGGGTGAAGATTGCCGACTTCGGCATCGCGAAAATCGTAGGACAGGCGTCACGCCTGTCTCAAACATCAGAACCGTCCGTGCCGCAAGGCCGACCGGAAAAGACGGAGACAGGCGCGACGCCTGTCCTACACGACCTGACCGACGCCGGCAAGGTGCTGGGCACACCGCATTACATGGCCCCGGAACAAGTTGAGAAGCCTGCGACCGTGGATCATCGCGCCGACATCTATTCGCTCGGCGTCGTGTTCTACGAAATGCTCACGGGCGAGTTGCCACTGGGGAAATTCCCGCCGCCATCGAAGAAGGTCCGGGTGGACCTGCGCTTGGACGAAGTGGTGTTGCATGCGCTGGAGAAGGAGCCGGAACGACGCTACCAGCACGCGAGCGAAGTGAAGACAGACCTGGAGACAATCGCAACCGGTGCCGCACCGCCCGAAGCCCCCAGCCCGAAGCCCCCAGCCGAACCCCGGCTGGAGGCGCCTGACCGGCGGCGAAAGGCCATGCTCTGGTATGGCCTTGTCGTCAGCGCGCTCGGCCTGCCGGCCGGGCTTGCGTTGCATCTCCCGTTTGTTTGGGGTTTGAGCGTTCTTGGAATCTTGGTGGGCGCGTACAAGCTCGTTTTGCCGGATCGTTGCGGGCGATCCGATGGCGTCTCATTCCTGGCGATCGGAGCGGCTTTCCTGTCGCCATCCGTCCTGTTCGGTTGGTTTCTGCTCTTCGGCCATCGTTTGCTTGGCGTGGACCTGGATGCCGATGTCTTGTTCTGGCTGGGCGTCGGGGGCGTGCCGATGAGCGCCGCGGTGGGGCTGCTGCTGGCGTGGCTCGCCGGCCTGGCTTGCCGCGGTGCCGGTTGGTTGACCAACCGCGACGGAGCGGCCCAACGCTGGTGTCCGCAAGCATGGGTCGCGGCT
>CAZJTM010000197.1:0-11600 GCA_964548925.1 uncultured Verrucomicrobiota bacterium
CTTCGCCGACTTTCAGCGTCACGACTTCGGCGTTGAAGATGTCCGCCATGATCTGCCGCCAGAGCTTCGAGTTCGCCCCGCCGCCGGTGGCGCGGATTTGGGTCGCTTTCACGCCCAGTTGTGCGAGCCGGCGCAGGCCGTAGTTCATGCCGAGCGTCACACCCTCCATCGCCGCGCGGGCGAAGTGCGGCGCGGCGAAGGTGCGGGTGTTCACACCCAGAAGAACGCCGGTGCCCTCGGGCACGTTCGGCGTGCGCTCGCCTTCCAGGTAGGGCAGCAGGATCAGCCCCTCGCTGCCCGGCGGCGCTTTGGCGGCGGTCTTCTCGAACGTCGCGTGGTCCATGCCGAAATCGTTCCGCACCATTTCGGTGGCGACGGTGACGTTCATCGTGCAGAGGAGCGGCAGCCAGTGGTTCGTCGAGTCGCAAAACGCCGCGATCTCGCCCACCGGGTCCACGACCGGCTTGTTGGCACAGGCGTAAATGGTCCCACTCGTGCCGAAGCTCGCCGTGATGATGCCCTGCCGGGTGTTACCCGTGCCGATGGCGCCCATCATGTTGTCGCCGCCGCCAGCGCTGACGAGCACGCCGGGATTCAAGCCTAGGGCCTTTGCTGTCGCGGCTTGCAGGAAGCCCGCCGGTTTGTCGCTGGAAATCAGCGGGGGGAGTTTCCCGGCGAGATCGGCGTCAATCGCCTTGAGCGTCTTCTCGCACCACTGACGCTGGCGCACATCGAGCAACGCGGTGCCGCTGGCGTCGCCGTATTCCATGACGCGTTCGCCGGTCAGCCAGAAGTTCAGGTAGTCGTGCGGCAGGAGGACTGTGGCGAGTTTGGCGAAATTCTTGGGTTCATGTTTCTTGAGCCACAGGATTTTCGAGGCGGTGAAGCCGGGCAACACGCCGATGCCCTGCGCCTTGATCGTGGACTTGAGCCCGCCGTGCGCCGCCATGATCTCTTCGCACTCGGCGGCGGTGGTGGTGTCGCACCAAAGCTTGGCCGGGCGGATGACTTCGCCGGCCTTGTCGAGCGGCACGAAGCCGTGCTGCTGGCCGCTCACGCCGATAGCAACGACTTCGGCGGCCGTGGCCTTCGCCTGCTTCAGTGCGCCCTTGATGGCTTTGGCGGTGGCTTCGCGCCACGTGTGCGGGTGTTGTTCCTTCGCGCCGGGCGGAAGGTTGGGGATCAAATCGTAGCCTGCCGAAGCCGCGCCGAGGACTTTGCCGGACTTAGCCTCGACGACGAGCGCTTTGGTGGATTGGGTACCGCTGTCAATGCCGATAAGGAGTGTTCGCATGGGCAAAAGATTAAACCGCGAACGCGGCGAAAGGCACGCAAAAGTTTCGCTCGGGGCGCGGTTCGGCGGGCGGTCGCGTGAGCCAATCGCACGTGTCTGGTCTGTTCAAACGATGGAGCGCCACTCTGAGGCCGGCTGGCGGTTGCGAACCCGGTTAGACAAAGCCGGGCCGGGGGCGCGTCATGGAGACAGGAACAATGCTGGCTGACAGCGCATTCGAGCGGTGGTATGACGAACACGCCCAGGCGTTGTTCGCCTTCCTGCTCAATCTCACACGTGACGAGGACGACACGCGGGATGTGCTGCAGGAGGTTTTCATCAAGCTCGCCCGGCAGCCGGACTTGCTGCGCGGCGTGCGGGACGAACGGGCGTTTCTGCTCCGCTTGGCGCACAACGCGGCGATTGACCAGATGCGCCGGCGGACCACGCGCGACAAATACCATGAGGCGCTTGGGCTGGATGCGGAAATCCTCTCCCCGTTCGCGCCGGCGGATGAACCTGATGAAGCGGCGTTTCGTGCCGAGTTGTCTGCGGCGCTGGGGGAACTTCCACCTGAACAGCGCGCCGTCGTCCACCTCAAGCTGTGGGAGAGGTTGACCTTTGAGCGCATCGCCGAGACGCTCGGCATCCCGCTGAACACCGCCGCCAGCCGCTACCGTTACGGCCTAGACAAATTGCGCGCGCGGCTGCGTCCCATCTACGAAGAGATTCAATGAACGAGCACGATCCATTCGAGCAACGTCTCCGCCGCCAACCGCTGCGGCCGGTGCCGACGGCGTGGCGCGAGGAAATCCTCAAGCAAGCGCGCCGCGTCGGCGAGTTGGAAAAGCGGCAGAGGGCTGCCGCACTCCAGAACGCTGGCGTGCCAACGGAAGGCTGGTTCGCCGGCTGGCGCTTGCCCTTTGCCCGGTTGCCGCTCGCCTGGGCTTCGCTGGCCGCGCTGTGGATGGCGCTGATCGGGGTGAATCTGATGCTGCCCAGCCCGATGGTTTGCATGGCCGAACCAAGTTCGGCCTCCGCCGAGTTGGAGTCACTGTTGGCGTGGGAGGTTCAGCCGGTGGAATTCGGACCTTTGAGCGAACCTCCCACGCCGGCTTCCCAAGCCTTGCCCGCGACCAAGGGGCAGGAAGTCCCCGTCCGCCCGCGCAGCGAACGCCGGCGGGGCGCGGAGGTGGGCGAGACGCAACCGGATTCCGCGTTTGATCTTATCGTCTAACTGAAAGGAGATACCCATGACACTTCCCGCTTTCCTCCTCGCCTACGCCGAAAGCAATCTGGTTTGGCTGGGCCTCAAGAGACTCGTTCTGCCCGCCCCGGATGCGCGGTGGTCGTTTGCGCGAGTAATCACTTTGACGATTGCACAAGTCGTAGCTGGTTTGGCGGTCGCTGGGGGGCTGTCCCTGTTGCTCTTCCGCCAGCCGGTGGGTTGGATCTTCTGGGCCCTGGGCTGGATGAGCGCCTGCCAGGGAATTGTCGGCTATGGCCTGACGGCGTTGTGTTGGAACCAACGCGCGGCCAGGTTGAAGGAAAATCCGAACCTCCCGCAGCGATTGCCGCCGGCGCGTTATCCCGTTTTCCGCTGGATGCTCGGGCTGGTTTACTTCGTCGTGCTCGCCGCGATCACGCCGCTGGCGATGGTGGTGACGATCCAGAACGTCTATGGCCAAATCGCCTGGCAGCGTGAGAAGGTCCGGCTGGTTGCACAGGGTGAACGGCTGAACTACCGCGAAATCCTCGGTCCGGAAATCCCCGCCGAGCAGAACGCCGGCGCGGCCCCCATCTTCGCCCCGTTCTTCGATTATTCGCCCGGCGGCGTGAACGCAGCGCCGGCCGGCAGCCACCGGCTGCGCCCGGAGTCGAGCAACGCGGTCGCCCGCGTCCAAGCCCTCCTGAATCTGCCGGCGGGGGATTTGCCGAAGAACCCAAAGGACGCGCCGATCTCGCCAAAGGAGAACCTGGTCGCCTGGTCGTTCGCGTATCGAAAACTCGCCGCCTCGCCGCGCACCGAGGGACCGGCAGGGACGCCCGAGTTCAAACTGCCACCGCCGGGCGATCCCGCGCGCGACGTGCTGGCGGGCCTGAGTGTGGCGAACCCCGTTCTGACCGAGATTTGCGCCGCCGCGGCGCGTCCGCGATCGCAGTTCCCGTTGCGCTGGGATGATGGCTGCCTCGTCCTGTTGACGCACCTGCCGGTGTTGAAGAGCGCTCAACAGAACCTGATGTTGCGCTGTGCCGCGCATCTCGGCGCGGGGGAATTGGAGGCCGCGTTTGCCGATGCCACGAACGCGTTGAACGTCGCGGAACTGCTGCGCGAGGAACCGCTGTTGATCTCGCAGTTGGTCCGCATGGCCCAAGGGGCCATCGCGACGCGGACTCTCTGGCAGGGCTTGGCGGAACACCGCTGGACCGACGCGCAGCTTGCGGTGTTTCAGGAACGGCTGGGGCGACTGGACTATCTGGCCGGCCTGGTCACTGCGCTTGAAGGCGAGCGCGCCGGCGGCATTGTGTTCGTGGACGACTTGATCGCCGGGCGGGATCAACTCGGCTCGCCGGGCGGTGGCGGCGCCATTCGCCGGGCGGCCATGATTGTTCCGCTGGGGGTGCTGCGGGAGAACCAAGTGATCTTGGTGCAGCGGCATACCGCCCTGTTGGCCGATGTTCGGGCATACGCCGCCGCCACGTCAAAGATCGAACACATCACCCACCCCGCGCGGACAGAAGACGAACGGATCAAACGCTACTCGCCGTTCATGGTGCTGGCGCGAATGCTGACGCCGGCGCTTGCCAACGCCAAAGCCAAAGCCGCCCGGATGCAGACGACCATCCACCTGGCCACCGTGGCGTGCGCGCTGGAGCGACATCGCCTCGCGCACGGCGGCTACCCGGAAACCTTGGAGGCGCTTGCGCCGGCTCATCTGCCCAAGCCCCTGGCCGATCCGATGACCGGCCAGCCGTTCCGCTATCGCCGCACCAACGACGGTTGGTTCCAGCTCTACAGCATCGGTGACGATGGCCGGGACGATGGCGGCGTGTTCCGGACCAAGCCGAAGGAAACAATCAAGGACTGGCCGTGGCCCGTGCCGACGCGCCCGGAGGCCGGATCATTGTTCTGAGAGCCGGGTCCCGCCCTTCCGGTTTCAACTCCCCACGGACGCCCGGACCATTTCATGTTGCAGGTGCATCATGAAATTGTCCCAGCGGCTCGCGGGACGGAGACGCGGATTCACCGGAACAGGACCGGACCGGGTGTTGGCACGTCGTGACCCTGGGACCGGCCTTGGAGTTTTGCCAACCGGCTGGAGTCTATGGCGACGGCAGCACGACGCGGTAGAACAACTGCGTGGCGGTCGTCACGTTGCGGCCAGGGCCGCCCAAATCCTGCCAGGCTGTTTGGCCGTTCAGCCCCGGGATGCTGACCCCGTCCGGGATGGCGTTGGACCAGAAGCCTTGCGTGAGGTTGGTGCGGTATTGGACCTGGTAGGTGGAGGCGGCGCTCGTGCCTTTGAGCAACAGGTTCACGGCGTTCGTCGCGCCGACCCACTGGCGACCGAGGATCGCCAGGTCCAGCGGCTGCACGTTCACGCTCAAGTTCGCCTGCGCGGTGCCCAAGAGGTTGGAGACGATCACTTGCACGGACTTGCCGCCGGCGGTGGACCATTGGCGGTCGGCCAGAACGTCGGTCAGGCTGCTGCTTGAATGCGTGACCGGGGTGTGATCCGTGACCGTCCAGTAATAGGTGAGCGGTGGGAGCGGTATGTCGCCCGTGGCGGTGGCGGTGTATGCGTATTTGCCGCCCAACGTGGCGGTCGTGGGCCCGGCGAGGCTGACGCGGGTCAACCCGCCGGTGTGCCAGTCAACCAGGTTGAAGGTGTCGTCGTCGTAGAGTTCGCCGGCGAAGGCGCCGGTGGCATTGACGAAATCAGCCCGGCCGAGTTTGCCTTTGCGGACGTTGCTGGCGCCGCCGCCCGGGTTCGACGGGAAGCTGGCGTTGTAGATGGTGAGCGCCTGCGCGTTTTGCAAATCGAGCAACCGCCCCCCCGAGGTGCCGTTGCGGAAGACGCAGTTGTGGAAGGTAAACGGTTCTTCGACCACGGCCCCGGCTTGAACCTGCACGCCGCCGGCGTCCAAGTGCTCGAAGACGGCATGCTGGGCCCGCAACACGGCGTTGCTGCGCAGCAGGAAGGCGTAGCGGTTGCCCGATCCCCCGTTCCAAGCCTGCACTGTGGCCGGTTGGGTCGCCGTGCCGCGCACGTCCAGCAAGCCGCCGCCTTGGATTTCGAGCGTCGTTTGCCCCACTTCCAGCGCCGCCCCCTCGTTCACCAGCAGTTTGCCGCCGTCCTCGACGGTGACGTTGCCCGTGCAGCGGACATAATATCCGTTCAGGTCCATGTATCCCTCCCGAACGGTCAGCGTGCCACCCCCCAACAACAACACGTTCGTTTGCAGCGTGAGCGGAACGATGCCAATGCCGGTGCTCTTCTCGACGACCAAATGCTTGAACCAGCCGTTCATGCTCTTGTGACTGAGGTTCTGGCCCACGGTGCCGTCGAAGATGACCGTCGAGGCCGTGTCATACCACGCGCCGCCGGTTTCGATGGTGAGGTTGCCGCGCAACCGATGGGTGAAGGGGCCGCCCGCGTAGGAGAAGCTGCCGTTGAGGATCGTCAGGTCGTCGCGCAACAACACAGGGTCGAGCACGCGCAAGGTCCCGCCCGGCCGGTCAATGCGCACGGCGTCGAAGGTCTCCACTGCCGCGGCGGTGTTCATCTCGCCGGTCACCGCGCCGCCATCGAAGACGACGAGCGAATCATAGCCGGGATCGAAACCGTACGTGCTGGCGAAGCCCGTATTGAGGTTCGACCAGTGCCGGCCCACGTGAATCTCCTTCGCGCCGCGATCTCGGGCGTTCAGGCCGGCGCCGTTCGCAATCAGGAGGTCGCGGGCCACGAGCAGCGCGCTGCCGTTCCTGAGTCGCAGCGTGCCGTCGGTGAGGACCAAATCGTTGAGCACTTGCACCCGGTTCGCCAGCACCAGCCCGTCGGCCGCCGCATAGGTCTTGTCCAACTCCAGCCGGTAGAAGGTTTCATCGCTCTGGATGCCAGCGGCGGTGTCGCCCATGAAGCGCACGGTGCCGGTGTCCTCACTGAACGCCGCCGAGCCGACCCCGTTGGTCCAATTGCCCGCCACATTGAGCGTGTAGGTGTTCGCCTTCAACACGCCGGAGCGGAGCTCCACGTTGCCGGTGATGGTGAGGTTGGTGGTCATGTTGGCCAAGGTGGTTCCGGTCTTGTTGACGAGCAGGCTGGGGAAGCTGCTGCCCGGAACTTGCCGCAGTGTGGCGGCGGTTGGCCCGTAGAGTTCCAACAACCCGCCCACGGGGGCAAAGGCGGGGGTGTCGGCGAGGACATTCTCCGCGCAGCGCAGGGTGCCGTTAGTGATGCCGCCGGAGAAGCCGCTGCGGATTCGCCAGCCTTGGTTGCGGAAGTCGAGGATGCCCCCGTTCATTTCGAACACGCAGGTTCCGCTGAGCGGCCAATAGTGGTCGGCGCCACCGCCGATCAGATCCAGCCGGCCGCCAGTCAACTTCAACGTGCCGTAAAGATCGAAATAGTCACCGGCTGCCGTCCCCTGGGTGAGCGAAACCGTGCCCCCGTTGATGTTGATGTAGCCGTAGAGCCCGTTGTTGAGGAGGTCCGCCGCCGCAAGAGAGCCGCTGTACACCAACAGGGTTCCGCCCAGCCGGAGTTTGGCCGCCTGCACGTCGGACGAGCCCCAGAGGATGAGTTGGCAGGCGGTGTTTGAGATGATCAGCGTGTTCTGCACGGTCAGCGGAGCATAGACCGCCGTCTGGTAATTGACCGCGAAGTCGCGCTGCACCGTGGTCGCCCCACGCAGCAGCAACTGATTGTCAGCGCTCCGCGCGTCCACCAGATCATAGAAGACATTCGTGCCTTCGAGACGTTGTTGGGTGCCGACGGCGTTGAAGGTGACTTGATTGGTGCCGGGGAGGAACCGCGCGGCGCCGGGGGCGTTGGACCAGTTGCCGCCAACAATGAGGTTCACATTGCTGGCGAGCATCAGGCCGGAGGTTAGCTCGACCGAGCCTTGGATGGGGAAGGTGTTGGTGTAGGTCGCGGCGAGCACCAGGGTGCCGGAACCGCGCATGGCCAGGTGGTTCAAACGGTCGCCCGGTGTGAGCGTGAACGGGAACGTCGCGGAGCATGGCCCGACGAATGCCAGGCCGCCATAGTCCATTTGCAGGCGGCCGCCGTTGACAACGTAGTAGCCGATGAGCAATTCCTCGTCGCTGAAGTTTCGGAAGGTGCGCCCGCTGGCGTTGTAGAGGTAGTTGATGCGGCAGGGCGCGGTGCATTGCCCACTGAGGCCCAGCAGCGTCGTGGAGTCCTTGAGGTTTTGCACCCAGCCGAGCACGCAGTTGGTGTCGAACGACCGGATGTAGCTGGGCGCGCTCCCGCGGAAGACGAAGTGACCGTTCGCTAGGTTCGCGTCGCTGCCGTCTTCCAGCACCAGAATCCCATCAAGCTCAATGTCCGGCCACGTTCCGCGCAGATCGGCGGTGGAGCCGGGATGCCAATAGACATTGCCTGTGACGTCCAGCATCGAGTCCCCGGACATCATGCGCAGTTGTCCCTTGAGGTAGGCGTGGCCCGCCACCGCGAGCGTGCTGTTGGTGTTGATTGTCAGGGCGGCGCCGTTGGCGAGGTTGAGGTGGCGGCAGTTGGCGGTGCCGCTGCCGACGCCCGGGGAGTACGGCGTGCCCGCCGGGATGGTCGCGTCTAGGGCGGTCGTGGGGACGAGGCCGCTTTGCCAGTTGCCGGCGGCGAACCAGTTGGTGGACACGGTGCCGGTCCAGATGCCGCTGGTGATCTGTTCGATCGCGAGACTGTAAGTTGCGGAGTTGGCGTCGTTGGCCCACACGCACAGGCCGTAATCGTCGGCATTCGTCACGGTGCAGATGAAGGTTTCCACCGCGCCCGCGCCGCCGTCCATCGAACTGCCCAGGAAGTGCTGGCGGTTGCGGTGGTAATCGCCGTCCCCCGAGCCGTAAAGCGCGAAATCCAGGTCCGCCGTGCCTGCGGTGGTGTTCAGGGTGAATCGGTACGTGCCGGCGCTCAAAGGCACTTCGTACATCTCCACCACGTCCCCCGCAGTCCACGACCAAGTCGAAGTCGAATTGACCGACAGCGTTTCGGGGCTGGTCCCGACGGCGCCTTCGAATTCGACGGAAGCCGTGCCGCTGCCGCTGAAGCGGTACGCCTCGACCCCGCGATAGACCGCGCCGACATGATTGCCATCCACCACGATAAAATCCACTGGCGAGGAATAGGCGGAGGTTTCGAGTGGGGTGACGAAGCCCGGCGTGCTGTAGAGTCTGAGGCTCCAGTTCTCGCCATCCACGTTGCGGCGCACTCCCGCCGCCCACCACCAATCGCAGCCGGTTTCTCCGCCCGCCCGGTAGTAGGCCGGCTCGCTGGACGTGTTGACCTTGGCGTCGGAGGTCAACGTCGCGGGCAAAACGTAGCCGGTAGCCAGCGCGCTGAAGCCGCTTTCCCGGTCGCCCTCCGAACTGGCTGCCGCCTTGACCCAGTAGTAGTAGGTGCGGCCTGCGGTGGCGGTCAGATCATCAAAGCTGGTGCCCGCCGTCCAATTGTTCAATGCCGTGGCGGCCCCCGAGGCGTTGACCGTGTTGCGATAGACGCGATAGTGCGTCGCGCTGGTCACGCTGTTCCACGTCACGCGCACGCGGTCGGTGTAGCTGCCGTCGGTCGCGACGACCCCGGTGGGCGCGGCCAAGGGCGGGGATTCGGCGATGGTGAAGGTGAAATCGCCGCTCCCGCCGTTCTCATTGACCATCACGATGGCGTGCCAGCCGCTGACGACGGGGCGGAAGGTCAAGTTTTCATCCACGCCGGCGCCACCGGCGTTGCGCGACCAAGAGGCGGTACTGCGCGAGCCGTGGAGGGCGTTCGCGGCAAACACATAAATGCCCAGGTCCGGCGAGCCGGACGTGATGTCGAGCTTCACGTCATAGCTGGTGCCGGCGGTCAGGTTCGCTTCGATCAGATCGAACACTTCCGAACTCGCGGCCGTGTACGAATGCGCACCTCCCAAGACGGCGTTGACCGGGAGGTACTCGGCCTCCACCGTGTAGCTGCTCGCGGCGCCCGAATAGACTTGCGCGTAATGGACGGCATCTCCCAGCCAGTGGCCATTGGCAACCACAAAATCCCGGGTCGTGCCGGTGTAAGTGGAAGCACGGTAGGGGGAAGTGATCTGCCGGTTGTCGTCCACTTGGAGGTTGTGGTCGGTGGACGGAGCCAGCCCGACGGCGGCCCATTCGCCAGCAGGGACGCGGAAGGAAAAGTCTTTGGGGATCTGCGAGTAGCTGACCGGAGAGTTGTGGAATAATTCGATGTGCAGATGGTTCAGATAAACCGTGTCCCCGAAGCCGGCAGTGTTGGACTCCCACTGAGGATCGTTGTCATCGGGCTTGTGGGCGGTGGCATAGGTCCAGGCTTCGTGGAAATCCACGCGGTTGTTGTTATTGGCGTCGGCGTCGCAGGCGCTGCCATCCTGATAGGGCGTGGGCCCCGCCGCCGGGTAAAAGCCGCGCACCCCGGCCGAGAAGTGGTAGAGCCACTGCGTGTAGTTCGGCCAGGTATCGCCCACCCAAGTGCTCTCATACCAGTCGCAGGAAGTGGCCAGGGCCCGGTTGTTGACGCTGGCCGCGAAATCGTCAATGAATCCGCCCGCGTAACAAGTGCCCATCGCGATCAGAACGCTGCACGCCATGCTGTCGGTCAGGTCTTCGAGTTCATCATCCCGCAACCCCTCCCAGTTCCACAGATTGACTCCGGCATCGTGGCCGGACTCCTGATAGCCGTGGTCGGTGATGTAGATGAAGAGCTGGTCGTTGGAAGTGAGCGTCGCCTGCAGATTGCTGAGGACGTTGACCACGTTGGCGTGCGTGCAGGCGAAATCAATGTCGCCATCACCATCCTGATCGAGGTCGGGATCGCTGTTGGCATAGACGGGGTCGGTGTCCGTGCCGATGTTGCGATCGGCGGCCGCGTTGGTGCCATCGGACATCAGGACGGTGATGTGATTCTCCGGGATCTGGTATTTCTGGCGCAGCGTGCTGTAAATCTGCGAGCAATTGTTCCAGTAGCGTTTCCAGTTGTTGTACCGGTCCGCGCCGCCGGAGATGATCACCGCGTAGCAGTTCTGGCCCGAGCCGCTGTAATCCAGCGCGGCCTTGTCGGCCGGCGGATTCGGGTCCTTGGGGGCGGGTTTCTTGTTCGCCGGCGGGGCGGGAGCGTCCACCACCGGATGGGGCACCACCAAGCTGAACAACACCCGCTCGCCGTCCGCGGCAAACGCCTCAAGGCGCGAGCGTCCGTATTGAACCGCGAACGCGGAAAGGTCCTCGGCAATGAACACGTAACGGCACGGGTGCTCCCACTCGCCGAGCGGATGATCGTCCACGAAGAACACCCAGCAACGCGGCCACGGCGGCGTGACGGGGTTGCGGCCCGCGCGGAGGTTCTGATTGGCGTTCGAGAAGACGTCCTTGAGGGCCGTGATCCGCAGCCCGGCGGTGTTTTGGCCGAGCGCCCGCTCGATTAGCGCGGCGTGCGCCTGCTCGAATCCCGCGTTGGCCACCGGCGCGTAACCGCTGGCGCGCAGATAGAGCGGGCGGGCGTCATCCGGGCGAAAGTGCGCGGCAAACTCCTGGGTCGAGCCATCCGCCGCCTGGAAGGTCGTGGCATAAACCACGTTGTCCTGGTCTTCTGCCAAGGCGTGGGCGGTCGTGGCGGCCGCCTTCGCCCTCGCGTCCGCCACGTGCGTCTCCATGAGGAGCAACGTGGCAGCGCCCGGATCAGGACTCAACGTTCCCGCGTGCGGCGAACGGGTCTCCAGCGGCGGCAGCCCGGGGCGATCCGTAATCCGCTTGGCCGCCCAGTGGTCCAGACTGGCGTCAGTGGAAGGCAAGACGACGGCGTGGGCGCCGAAGCAAAGCGCGGATGCGAGCGTGAGGACAATTCCAAGACCGGTCTTTCTGATAGGACTTTGAAGTGACATGGCGACAGAACCTTTCTCCGGCGTAATGCCGGGCTGCTTGGGTTAAACGCGATGATCTGGCTGATTGGAAACCCCGCAAGCTTCCCGCGTCAAGGTTATTCTTTGCCTTTGTTTTTCCCCCCAGTCCTTAGCCTTCGCCTTGGGCGTTGCCCCGGCGGGTGAAGATCTTGGAGGAATGTTTGAACAAATCGGCGACAGGATG
>CAZJTM010000198.1:0-4108 GCA_964548925.1 uncultured Verrucomicrobiota bacterium
CTCCAGGGGTGCAAATCGAAACGGCTCCGCAAGGGGAGTCCGAACTGGAGTTGTGTGTTGAATCCATAAAACTCACCGCCGGGCACTATGCGCCGGCGAACCGCGACGCCAGGATTTGACCAGCTTCAACCTGACCACACAACTTCAATCCAACTGCTGCCGGTGGGCGACCCGGCTCAATTGCCGGAGCGCCCCGCACCAGCCGCCCAACCATGAGGGCTACCCATACAATCCCGGGAGTCGCCGCATCAGCGGACGGCGGCGTTCAAGCCCGTGGTCCGCATCGGGCGGCCAACAACGCCGCGCCCAAGGCGCCGGTGAATTGCGGCTCCGGCGGAACTTGCAGGGCGCACCCCAGCGCGGTGCTGAGCGCCCGCACCATTCCGGCTTGCAGGGCCACGCCGCCCGTGAACGCCACCGGAGTCTCCAGCGTGCGCCCCGCCAGGGCCGCCACCCGTGTGGCCAGGGCGTTCTGCACTCCCGCCGCGATGTCCGCCGGCAACCCGCCCTCCGCCAGCAGGCCAATGATCTCCGTCTCCGCGAACACGACGCAGGTATTGCTGATGATCGCCGGCTGGCGGCTTTGCCGGCTGAGTTCGCCAAGCGCGGCCCAGTCCAAATTCAGGCGCGTCGCCAGCACTTCCAGAAAACGGCCCGTGCCAGCGGCGCAGCGGTCGTTCATCGCAAAGTCCCGCACGCGCCCGCCGTCCTCCAAACGGATCACCTTGCTGTCCTGCCCGCCGATCTCAACGATGGAGCGGGCCTCGGGCAACAGGTGATGCACGCCCCGCGCGTGGCAGGTGATCTCGGTGATCGTGGTGTCGGCAAACGCCACGAGGTTGCGGCCGTAGCCCGTGGCGACCACCGCGCGGAGTTGCGCTCGCGTCAGACCGGCTTCCCGCAAGACCTGGTCGCAGAGCGCCTCCGCCAGTCGCGGTTGCTCGACGCCCTGGTCGGACAGCCCCGAGCCGAGCACTCTCGCCCGGGCGGGGTCGAACAACACCACCTTGATGGCGCGCGATCCGGCGTCAATGCCGGCGCAAATCACGCGATCGTCGCTCGTGGGCTGCCGCGGTGTCCTGGGTGGTTGAGCTTCCATTGGTGTCTTGCTTGGGCGTCAGCGTGCGGTAACCCACAGGCGGGGGCAAGGGTGGATGCGCTGGACTCCGCCATCGGGTTGAACACGAGTCGCTCCGTGTGGAGACGGCATTCGCGCGTGGCGCGCAGCAGTTCGTTCGTTTGCCGTCGCGACAACCGGCCGCCGGCGGAAACGCAGTTGTGCGCCACGATGTAAAACACGAGCGCCGCAAGGTTTTCATCCCGGCCAAACAACACCGGTGAACTCAAGCCGGTGGCCTGACAGAACTCATCGAAGGCCTCTTCCGACAAGCCGAATCGCGGTTCCGTTCCCTCAGCGTGCGCGAGCATCTTCTGTGTGAAGTCTGAGCCGTCCGCTGCCAATGGGGCCTGTGCCAAACGGCGATGCCGATTGGCCCTCCACCAGGCGCGTTCGTCCATGATCCGCGCGCAACAGGACCGGACCAAGCTCACGAATCCGTCTGCTTCGCTCGCCCGTTTCAGGCGCTCGTCCAACAAGCAGAGCGAGTAGGCCAGGGCTTCTGAGGCGAGCCGGCCCTCGATGCCGGGATCCCGTCTTCCAACACAAACAAGTATCGTTCTGGCCCAAGCCGCCGCGTTGGCCAACAGTCGCTTGGCCAGTCGTTCCGCCGCGGCGTGGTTCAGTTCCCGCATCTTCTCAAGCCGTCAGTTTTCCCAGCTTCTGCCTCGCTTCCTCGAGCCACGCATCCTCGGGCAAGGCGTAGGGCCGGAAGGTCTCCAGCCAGCCTTCGTGGCCGTTGAAGAGGATGGCGCGGTGCAGGCCCAGGTTGTTGGCCAGCGGTGAGTCAATCAGCGTCGCAGAGTCGTTGGCGCTCATCTGGAACAGCACGCGCATTTCAAATTCGCTCAGCGCCTTGCGGCTCAGCATCCGCATCACGTTGTTGTAGGTGTCGCACGTGGCAAGGACGTGGAAGCCAAGGCCCGCGCCCTCGCAAATCAGCTTGTTGAGTTGCAGGCCGGGATTCGCGCCCGCCTCGGCGTCCAGCGAGAAGCTCGCCTCTTCGTCAAACCGCAGCTTCTTGTTTTGCTGCAGCCGGTGAACGAGCAGGAACGTCTCCGGGCCGGCGTCGCCGGGATTGTCCGCGCGGCGCTGCTGCTCGGCGGCGAGCGCGGAAATCACTTCGTCCACTTCCGCCGGTCGCACAAGCCGGACCTCGTGCGGGATGGCGTGGACGACCCGCTCCAAAAACTTGGCTTCCGCCGAATCCGGCGCGCTGCAATCGAACACGAGGAAGCGAGCCCCGCCTTTCGCGTGCTGTGCGGCGAGCGAAACCAGCGCGACGCCCAGCATGCCCAGCGCGGCCTCGTCCCGCTGGCCCACGATGAGCAAATGACTGCCGCTGGCACGGCGGAACACCGCCTCGGTCGGGCCTTTGATCGAGTTTGGCGCGCCCAGGAAAACGCGCGGCGCAGAGGTGACGTGGACTGTATCGGCTTCGAGCAAGGCACGCAGGACGGCGTTGTCGCGTACGCTCGCCGGGGCGTTGCCTTCAAAGACGATAGGCTCGCGGCTGGCGAACTCCGTAGCGTGCTGCCGTCGTCCCGCCGGCAGGTCTGAAATTGGTTCTGTTGGCAGGATGCCCAGAGCACGCTCATGGACCTTGCGCAACCACTTGTCTCGTTCCTGGTCCGGCAGCCAGACGACCTGGAACGGGCTGTTGCCCTGAATCGCGCCGCCATCGTCGTTGTAAATTGCTTCACCTGGGCGTGAGAGCAACCGCGGCGCGGGATTGTCCTCATTCATGATGAGGTAGGCGTCGGCCTCGTTGCACTGGAGCGCGATTCGCACGACCATCTGCCCAATGGTGGCGCGGGCCAGCGTGTACGCGCCGCCCAGCGTCTGTGAGCCGAGCAGCACGTGGATGCCGAACGCGCGGCCCTGGCGCACGATGCGGTCCAGCAACAGCGCCGCGCCCTGCGAGATGCGGTCGTCCTCGACGAACAACTCCTGGAACTCGTCAATCAGCAACAGCACGCGCGGCATCGGTTCCTTGCCGCCGGCGCGTTTGTAGCCCGGGATGTCCTGCGCGCCGAGTTTGCGGAAAAGATCACCGCGCCGCTTCAGTTCCTCGTCCACACGCTGCAGCACACTCAGGCCAAACTCGCGGTCGCTCTCGATGGCCACGACCCGCGCGTGCGGCAGCTTGTGCGTGGCGTAGCACTTGAACTCGACGCCCTTCTTGAAGTCCACGAGGTAAAACTCCACCTGGTCGGGGCTGCACCAGAGGGAGAGATTTGTGATGAGCACATGGAACAACGTGGACTTGCCCGAACCGGTCTTGCCCGCGACCAAACCGTGCTGGCGCGTGCCTTGCCCGAGCGACAGATATTGCAGCTTCGTCGCGCCGGTGCGGCCAATCGGCACGCGCAACTCGCTTGTCGTGTCGAGCGACCACAGCTCAGTGTCTTCCGGAGCCGCCTCGACAAACGGCATCTCGACGCGATACGAGTCGGTGCTGTCCTTACCGATTTGATGGAGAAGCTTCGTCGCCAGTTCGGCATCCGGCGGCGCATCAAGGGAGAGGGTCATTCCCTCCCAGTTCGCTTTGGCGAGCGCGAAACCGTCGCCCTTGGGCACGATGCAGATGGCGTGCTTGCGCAATTCCTCCGGCACAAACTCGACCGGAGCGGCTTTGCGCTGGTCCCAGTGGATGAGCAGATGCACCCCGCAGCGCGGACCGCTGGCGGCGATGCTGTGCAGCCGCTTGACGGCGATCTCGCTGAAGTTGCCCGGGAAATCCGCGATGACGAGGAAATGATACTTCTCCGCGAGCCGCCCGGCCTGCGCGTTGTACTCGGTCAGCGTCTCGTATTCGTTCCGCAGATACATCTGCGTGACCTTCTCGATGTGTTCGTTGAGGTCGGCAAGCCGCTGCTCGAACTGGGCGGTCTGCGTCCAGATACGGCTGTTGATGAGGCGCTCCTCGAAATCGGCGAGGTGCATGATGCCGGCGAAGTTCTGCCCGAGGCCGACGGGATCGAAGATCGT
>CAZJTM010000198.1:4118-11437 GCA_964548925.1 uncultured Verrucomicrobiota bacterium
CCCGGCGCGGCGCTGGTGAGCAGGCGCAGGATGAGGTTGTTCAACGCGCCGATGATCTGCTCGTGGCCCGAGTTCCGGGTTTCGAACAGGACTGAGGCTTCCAAGGGGATGACAAGGTGCAGCGGTGCCGCAACATTCGCCGACCCTGGAAATGTGAGGCTCTTGCCGGCGAGCTTCACCTCGCAGAACTTCTCCAAGTCCACAGCCAGCTCCGCCCACTTCGCGGCATGGCCGAAACCGTCCGGCAAGGTGAACCCCTGCCAGCGATCCGCCGTCCACGGGGGAAACCACCGGTCGGCAGCGGCAGCGGCGGCGCGCAATGTGTCGTAAAGCGGGAGCACCTGCGTTTGCCAGTCGGCCTGCACCGCCTTCAGCCCGGCTTCGCGGGTGGCGGTAAGCTTGGCGAGGTTCTCGTTGAAACCCCGTTCGAGTTGTTGCGTGCGGCCCATTCCCTCATCGCGCAAGCGGCCCAGTTCCGCGGCCTGGCGCTCATCAAAGGCCGCCAGCCGGCTTTGGAAGCGTTCTTCCGCCGCGCCGTGAACCCAGCGCGCCTGCTCTTCCAGCTTGAACGTCCAGTCTTTGCGGAGGGTTTTCGCCTCGGCTTGGACATCTTTCCACAGGTTGTTGAGCATTCGCGTGGTGCTGGCGTGGACCAGTTCGATGCGCTCGCTTTCCTGCTTGAAGCTGGCGTCGGCTTTTTGGCCGCAGACTTCGAGTAACCGCCGCGCGTCGGCCAGCGCGATGGCGGCGGCCCGGGCATGCGGCGTGGCGAGACGTTTTCCGAGGAAGAACAGCCCGACCACGCCACCCAAGCTGACGGCCAGAATCGCCCACGCGCCCGCCGGCACAGCGGCGAAATCAAAGCGGCGCAACGCCGGGACGAAGACGAAGGCGAGCGCCACGATCGGCGGCATCCAAACCCACAGCGGCAGGCGGAACAGGACGGGCAGCGTGAGACGCCGGATGCCCGCCAGTTCGCGGTTGGCCGTTTCGATTCGCTCCCGCAGACGGTCCAGGAGCTGGTTCTCGTGAGCGGAGGTGTCCAGCGGCTGGGATTCGGGCGGCGACGTCAACCACCGCGCCAGCGAGCGGTAGCTCCCCAGCGTCGCCTGGGCGCTCAATTCCGTTTGGTGCCAGACGGTCTGCGCCTGTGCCAGCAATTCGTTGTAGTGCTCCAGGGTGCGCTTGTTGGCTGCGGTGTCGGTTTCGCGGGTGCGTTCCGCCTCCAGCAGGTCGCGCTGAATCTCGAAGGTGCGCTTGCCCGACGCGCTCTCAATCTCCGCCAGCTTGCGCTGGGTGGACGTGCCCAGCGCGTCCGTGATGCGCCGCTTCCGCTTTTCAAACGCGGCCTTGATCCGTTCACGCTCCGCCCCGCCCGCGATTTCCTGCGCCGCCACCGCCGCGGACCACCGCATCCGCTCATCCGCGCTGGATTGCTCGAACTGCGCGCGCAACCGGCCCGACCGCGTCTTGAAATCGCGTTCGAGCTGGTCCGCGCGGCTGGCCAGGTCACGCACGGCCTGACGCAGGCGGCCCAGCAGGGCGAGGGTTTCAGAGGTGCTCAGGGGATTACTCACAATCGTCTCGGACTTTGCTGAGGACGCGTTCCAAGGCGTCCAAGCTGGTGATGGTCTGGTTCACGCCGGCGTTGAGTTCGTCCAGAAACCGCTTTTCGAACTCGTGGCTCTTGGCGTCGTTCCAATACTGCTTGGTCTGCTCCCATTCCGCGCGCAGTTCCTTGGTCAAGGCGTTCAGTCGGTTTTGGCAGGCATTCATGGCGTCGCAACGTGCTGCCGGCATCTTGCCGGCGGAACCATCTCGCGGATGGAAGTGGAACCCGAACGAAGTGTGATCTGTCGGCAGGATGCCGGCAGCACGTTGGTCACGCTGCTCATGGCAACCCTCCTGCCTGATCCTGCTCCTGCGCGACGGCGGGAGGAATCGCTCCGCCGGAGGGCGACAACTCCGCGTAGTCGCTCAAGGTCTTCGTGACTTCAGCCAGATACGCCAGCGCGACGCCCAAGTCATTGCCCAACTGCGAGCGGAGCTTCTCCACCTGGCGGGCGAGCGGGTCAATGCGCTGGTCAAACTGCCGGGTCCACTGCCGCACCGCGCGCAGATGATTCTCGGCCTCCTCGAGGGCGCGGCGCGCTTTCTGAACGGCGGCCTGCTCCGCCCGCGGGGAGTCGCGCAGATCGGAAAGCTGGGCGCTGAAGAGTTCCTGTTGGCGCTGCTCCAACGCCCGCGTCAGGCGGCGAATCTCCCCCTGCCAGTAAGTCAGTCGGTCGGTTTCGAGCCAGCCCCGGGTGCGAATAACTTCGTCCGCCGCCTCGTCCAGCACGCGGCCCGCGCGGTCGCGATAGAGAACGAGCTTGGCGCGGAAGGCCTCGATGGCTTCCAGTGAAGTGACCTTGGCGCGATCAGGCATGATTCAGAAATCCGGAATCCGAATTCCGAAATCCGAAGCAAGCCCGAATTCCGAAATCCGAAATGACCGAGGCAGGGCGGTTTCGGGTTTTAGATTTCGGGTTTCGGGTTTGTTTCGAGCTTCGAGCTTCGAGCTTCGGGTTTGGCGTACAGGAGAAGACCTGGACACGTCGCTTTGTCCGATTCGATCCGTGCTCATGGACGGCTCTTAGTGTTGATTCAGGTATTCCTCAATACGCTGGGCCTTGCGCAGGAGGAAAGGCGTGTGCTGGTTCGAGCTCTCGATGAACTTCTTGAGCACCTTCATCGTGTCGCGGAAGTCCTCGGAGAACTTGCTGTGCTCCTGGTCCTGCCAGGTGTCGCCCAGCGCGGCAAAGCGCGCCTGCAAGAGCGACATCCGGTTTTGCAGCTCCGTGTTGAAGCGCTTGAGCTCTTCCGCGAACTTCCGGACCTCGCCGGGATCCATGATTGCCTGTGGCATGCTCGTTTCTCTGGTTGTTGATTGTTGACGGACACCCCGCCCGCGTCCGCTGGCGGCAACGCCATCTCGCCGAACGCCTGCGGAAAGCTAACAGAGCCCAAGGCAGGCTTCCAATGGGAATTGCGAAGTCTCGAGGTAGTCCAACCGCGGTTTGCAGACTCATGGCAACGCCAGAATCTCCGGCCGCAGCCGGCCGACCCAGGCGCTGGGCAGATTCGGATCGAGCGAATCGGCTTCGGGCTTCTCGGACGCCACGTGGCCGTCGCAGAAGGCGGCGTTGGCCTTGCGCGCGTGCCGGAAGTGGGCGGTGGCCTCGTTCCGGCGGGTACTGACGTAATAGAATTCCTCGAGCATGGGAGTGGTCTTCGAGGCGGGCGCTTGGAAGGTGTTGACCTGGGCGGCGTCGGCAAAGACCACCGTCGCGGAGGGGCGGCTGGCCCGGGCGATGCGCAGCGGCGGCTGGCTGGGGGACGCGGAGAGGCAGAGGTTGTAGCCGTAGCCATACGCCGCGCCGCTGGCTTTCAGTTTGAACTGACTCAGCGCATAGTTCAGTGTCGGACACAACTCCACACCGCGGCCTTGAAGGTAGGGATAGAGCGCGCCCGCCGTGGCATCGAACGCCCGCTGTCCTTCCTCACCCGGCCCCATCCAGCCAAACCAATAAAGCTGGCCGCCATTGGTGAAGCCGCTGGTGTAGCGAAAGCAGTCGCCCCCGTTGTCATCCCAATACATCTGCGCCGCGAGCCCAAGCTGCCGCAGGTTGCTCACGCATTGAATCCGCTGGGCGGAGGCCTTGCTCCGCCCCAAGGCGGGCAGGAGCATCGCCGCCAAAACGGCAATGACGGCGATGACAACCAACAGCTCGATCAGCGTAAACCCGCCGGCTCTGAAGGGCAGGAAAGGGCGGCGCGCGCCCGAGACACCGCCACTCTCCGGAGCATGGCTTCGGAGTGGACTTCTGGTTGGATGAAAGTTCCCGGTCACGGTCGTTGCGCCAGCACACGGTAAAACGCGTTGGCGGTTGGCGGATTGGTATCCTGCAATGTGAGCATGCCTCCATCCCCCAAGACGCCCGCGGAGGCGGGTTGCCACGAGGTGAAGTCCAAGGTGCGCTCCAGCGCGTAGAGCCAGTTGCCGCGGCTCGTGAATTGAACCCGGGCTGGCGTGCCCCCGGACGCGCAAGTGATGCGCTCGACCGGCGGCGGCGGCAACGTCAGGGCGAAATTGTCCACTGTGCCGTGGGCGAGGATCGAGCCCTCATAACCGGGCCACTGGCCGTCGTCGCTGTAGCTACACACCGCGAGGGCGTTCACGCGGAGTTCCGTGAAGTTCGCGCCCAGCGTCGCTGGCGGCACGGTGAGAAACGGTTGCCCATTGCGCTGAAGCTCGGTGGACAACGTCCGGGTCGCGGCGTCGTAGGTCATCGCGATGCGAAACACATCGTCGAGCGTGAGGCCCGCGGGCGCAAATCCTCCGCTGGACCAGTTGAAACCGGTGCCGTCACACACGGTGGCGGTCAGCGACGGCCCCCAGAGCCACTCGCCGCCCGGGTCGGGGAAGAAATCGAACTCCACCAAGTTCGGCGAATTGTATCCCGACCCGCGCGCGAACCCCGGCACCGTGGCGTCCGCGATGCGGATCAACCCCACGGCGATCTGGAACGGGGAGTTGGTTTTGGGGAAGTTGATGCCCGGCGTAAGATCCGTCAGGCGCAGATCGAACGCCAGGCTGAAGTTGTCCTCCTGGGTGAGCACTGTGCCGAGGGGGCGGCAGCAGTAACTGTTGGTCTGGCGCGAGTCCCAGGTCACGCGCAAGTTGCCGGCGGAGGCATCCCAGGCGAAGAGCGCCGGGTCGCCGAGCACCCGCCAGCCGTGCTGGAACGGGTCGGCGCTGAAGTCTTCTTCCAGGACAGCCGCGTGCATGGGCGCGGTGAAGGTGACGGTGGCGCCGGCCAGGGCCAGCGCAAGCGAACGAACTATTTTCATGTGCTGATCTTCCATTCGATGTGCCGCGCCGAGCGCGGCGGGTTCAAGTTGGAGACCAGCGCGGGAGGGAAATCGTCCTTGCCTTTGTCCTCGGTCCCGTTCTCAACCGCACTCCTGATCGGTCACACCAACCAAAGACGCAGACGAGGCAAGTCCGAAGCGAAAAACAAAAACGCCTTCATCTCCCGCCAAACGGGGAATGAAGGCATTCAACGAATGTCGCCCCGCACCCGCGGGCACGAACCGGCCTCATCCTTCTCTTGGCGGAGAAGTTGTCCCGCACCCGCGGGACGGACGAGCACTGCCTGACCGGTATCCTGACTTCGGACTTTGGCCTCGCTCCCGCCTTCCCGTTTGTCCGCAACGCGGAGCCAACAGTGGCCTGTGGGAGTTCGTGATCCGTTACAGTGGCGCAACCGTCCCCGATTCGCACGGGGTTCCCTGTCATCCGGCAGTGTTCTGCGACGGAGGTCGCTCCGCCGCGTTTCAAAGAACAACAATGTGTTATGCCGCCCCGCGGAGAATGCCAAGCGAATTTTCCAGCAGCGGGGTGGGAATCGCCCGAATCAAGTCGCCGCCACGGTTCAGCACTTCAAGGCGCGAGTCTTCCGAGGAGGTTCACTGTTGCCCGCTTCCATCCGATGCCCGGGTTAGAAGGACAAGATGAGAGCGAGCGGCCGGGCAGACCCCTCGGAGTCGTTTTGAGTTGCGAAGCTCTCGCGGGGCGGCAGACTTCCGCCATGAAAATGTGCCGCCAACATCCGTTGCTCCGAGTTAGCCTGGCTGTATTGCTGTTTGCATCCGCCGCCATCCTCGCCCCCGCCGCTTCCATCACGGTGGACACCGCCAAGCCCGGCGCGAAGATCAGCCCACTGCTCTGGGGCATTTTCTTCGAGGACATCAACCACTCCACCGACGGCGGCATCTGCCCGGAATTCGTGCGCAACCGCTCGTTCGAGGACGCCGAGAACCCGGCTTCGTGGAAGCTGAATCAGCCCGACGGCGGCAAGAGCGAGATGATGATTGACTCGAATCGCCCGTTGAATCCATTCAACCGCCGCAGCCTGCGCGTGACGCTCGATGGCAGCGCCTCGCTGGTCAACGAGGGCTTCTGGGGCATGGCCATGCAGCAGGGCAAAGGCTACACGTTCCGTTGCGCCGCCCGGGCGGACGACGGTTTCAAAGGACCGCTGCAAATCGTTCTGCGCAGCAAGCAGGGCGCGGAGTTGGCCCGCGCCAGCATCGAAGGCCTTGGCGAGAACTGGAAGCCGTTCACCGCCGACCTCACCGCCGCCGACACCGATCCGAAGGCTTCACTGGCCATCGAGCTTCAAGGCAAAGGCCGGTTGTGGCTGGACATGGTTTCGGTGATGCCAAAGGAAACCTGGAAAGGCCACGGCTTGCGGCCGGATTTGTGCGAGATGATCGCGGCGTTGAAGCCCTCCTTCCTGCGCTTTCCCGGCGGCTGCTGGGTCGAGGGCGATGACATGGCCCACATGTATCACTGGAAAAAGACCATCGGCGACATCGCCCATCGCGAGCCGCTCTGGAACATCTGGCAATACTGGGCCACGCACGGCCTCGGTTACCACGAGTATCTCCAACTCAGCGAGCACCTCGGCGCCGAACCGCTCTTCTGCATCAACGTCGGCATGTCGCATCGCGAGAACGTGCCGCTCGATCAAATGGGCCAGTGGGTGCAGGACGCGCTGGATGCCATTGAATACGCGAACGGCCCGGTGGATTCCGTCTGGGGCGGCTTGCGCGCAAAGAACGGCCACCCGGCGCCGTTCAACCTGAAGTATCTCGAAATCGGCAACGAGAACGGCGGGCCGGCCTACGCCGAGCGTTGGCCGCTGTTTCACAAGGCCATCAAGGCGAAGTACCCGAAGATGCAGCTCATCGTCAACCACTGGGCGGGCGGCTATCCCAAGCAACCCGCCGCCGAGTTTGTGGACGAGCATTACTACAGCGACCCCGAGTTTTTCATGCGCGAGGCCGGCAAATACGATTCCTACGACCGGAAAGGCCCGAAAATTTTCGTCGGCGAATATGCCGTCACTCAGAACGCCGGTTTGGGCAATTTGCGTGGCGCGATTGGCGAGGCCGCCTTCATGACCGGCCTGGAGCGCAACGGCGACATCGTGGCAATGGCCGCCTACGCGCCGCTCTTCTGCAACGCCAACCACAAACGCTGGCCGATCAATTTGATCAACTTCGACAGCTCCCGCGCGTTCGGCATCCCCAGCTATTACGTGCAGAAGCTGTTCAGCGAGCATCGTGGAGACGTGGTTCTGCCGACCACGGTGGACACGCCAATGGCGGAAGCTTCGGCCAAGGGCGGCGCGATCGGCGTCGGTACTTGGAACACCGCGGCGGAATTCAAGGACCTCAAGGTCACCGCGCCGGATGGCAAGGTGCTGTTT
>CAZJTM010000199.1:0-11394 GCA_964548925.1 uncultured Verrucomicrobiota bacterium
TCGCGCCTACAGCGCGCCGCTGGCCGACGTGCCAATCATTGACGCCAACCCGCGCGGCGGGGAGAAGATTCCTTTCGCGCCCACCCACGCGCGGCGGTTGGGGCAACGGAGCGCCAGCGCGCGGGTAAAGAGTCTGCTGAAAGAGCGGCATGGCGGGCGTTGGGTGCGGGGGCGTGGGGCGGCCAAGGTCATGTGCCATCTGATGTTTGGGTGGGCGGCGCTGACGGCCACGGCGCTGTTTGCGTGGCGCCGCCCGCGCCGCCCGAGGCCAGCGGCCCTGACCCCGCGCGGCACCCGCGCCGCAAACGGCGGAGCGTTGCTGCCGTCCGTGCAAAACGGGCGGCCGGTCGTGGCCACGCCGGTTTTCACGGCTTCAGGCGGTCGCCGCTCGCCTGGCAAGCCGCACATGCCGGGAGTTTTGAAGACGCCTCAGAAATCACCCACTTTCGGGACAGGCTCTATGTAGCGTTATTGATGCGCTTCTGTATAGCGGTTCCCCGGACCAATTCCGGGCTGCCTCCCGTTCGCAACATGACGATCTTGTTTTCACGATCCGCCTCATCAAGGATGCCAGCGATCATGGTTTGCGGGTGGTTCGTAAGTGTCCGCCAGCCGCAGTGTCTCCGCGTGGCCGTCCACAAAGGCGTACTTCGCACGCTGGCTGTGACGCTGTGCGGCCACATCATTCGCGGCGTCGGTCAGCGTGGACCAAAAATGCGCCATGATGTGGTCCGCGCTGGATGCGTTCTCCGCAAACAGAATGGTGGTCACCGGGTTGGGCACGAAGCTCAGGCGACGCCACGTCTGCGGCCGCCCGGCGTAATCGTCGTCCGGCCCCAACTCGAAGTACACGTTGAGCCCGTAGCTCCAGGGCGTGCTTCGCGGGTCGCTCGGGCAGTGATAGACGCCAGCAAGGAGGTTGGTCCACGCCGACGGCGCTGCGGCGCCCAACGCCGGCGCGAGGGCGCGGCCCCAGGTGAGTTGGCCCCGGCTGAACGCGGAGTGCTGGCTGCGCGGGAACTCGTCGCCGTTTTCATCGGCGTAAAAGCGCACCGCCAGACCGAGCTGGCGCAGATTGCTGATGCATCCGGCTTGGCGGCCTTTGTCCCGGGCGCGGGCCAGTGCCGGCAACAACAGGCCGGCCAGAATCGCGATGATGGCGATCACCACCAGCAGTTCGATCAACGTGAAGCCACGCCCACCCGACCCGCTCCCCGATTGGACGAGCGGGCCGGTGGCACGCTTGGCTCGGTCGTGAATCGTTTTCACGGAGTCTTCCTCATCCGGAAGAATTTCCGGGCGTCCCCAGTCTCCAGGAGCACGGCGGCGCGTCCTTCAAAGTTCACCGGGCTGTTGGTGATCGGAGTCCAAGCGCCGTGCGGCAATGTATCTGTGCCTTCAAGCTGCCAATTCGATGTGTCGGATGGATAGAACACCACGATCCGCTGACCGAGGGCCAACGCCGGCCGGCCATCGGGGACGTTGGTGAAATCGAACACCAGCGGGCCGGAACTCGAGCCCGCCACTTCCTCGCCGGTTTGCGTATTCATCAGGTACGCCTCGAAAGTCGCGGTGAGTGGATTCGTGCCCGGCGGCGCGGTGACGCCGGGATGGAACATCATCCCGCTCCAATACATCGCGTTGGTCGTGCCCGCCGTGCCGAAGATCGGAGTCCACTCCTTGGGAGCAGAGCCAGCGTAGCGATAGAAGCCCAGTTCCGGCGAGCCGGAAAGCTTGCGCAGCCAAATCGCCGTGTTGGCCGGCAGCGGATCGGACATGGAATCCATAACGAACCCGTAGCGGCGGCTGAAAGACAATCCTTGCCGGCTGGGATCCAGCGCGTCGTACCACGGATCGGCAGGATCAAAACTGTCGTTTGGGTTGCTGACCAGCAACGGCGTGAGTTGTGGCACGTCGGCCGGCATGACGACGTGCAAATGGCCGTGCTCGGCATGGTAGGCCACCATGGGCATCGCCATCCCGCCTTGCATGGGGACGGTGGTTAAGGTTGTGGCGGAAGCGAGCGGCAGCACGGCAGCCAGCGCCGCTCCGCCGACTACGATTGCAATAGGACGTTTGTTCATATTCCGAAAAGTGTTGGTTGATTGCGTTGCGCGCAGCGTAGAGCCACCTCACGTGGGCGACTGAACAGGCTGTGATGCGCGGGCAAAATTCAGCCCACCATCTTTTACCGACCAACGCTGCGCAGGTTTTGATACAGGACGTTGCGCTCCACAAGAGAGGGATCATCTTCGCGACGGTGGAACCGGCATCCCGAAGAGGCCACGGTAATGGGCTGCCCGAACGGTTGTTGGCGCGTTCGGCAGGCCGCGTCACCGCGGCGACAGGGCGGGGAGATCAAGCCGCTTTGGGCGGCGGGTGAGGCGGACGCTCAGAACGCAACGGAGATTGTTCGGAGAAGACGAAATCGGGTTCGGTGGCGGTCGGTGACAGCACGGCGACCGATTGGTGGTCGAAGAAGAGAACCAGCTTCTGCGGCGGGTTCACTTTCGATTCCTGCTGCTCCTCCTTCTGGCCATGCTGGACCGCAAGGCAGAGGTGGCAGGGATGTTGGCCATCGAACGTGTAGGCGAGCGCCTGAGTCAATGGCATGGATTGCGAGTACCGCGCCAGCATCGTCGTCCATGCAACGCCTTGCAGCACGGCCCAATGCCCGCCGACCGACGCCACGAGCGCCAGCACGGCCAGCCATTTGATCCAACGATTCATGGCGTGACGGCTTCCTTCGTCCACTCAGACATGGCGCTTTCCAGCTTCACGCCGAAACGGTAACGCATGGCAGGGCTTCGCCTCAATCGGTGAACCCCCGAATGCGGAGTAGGAATACTTCCGAGGCGGGGCTTTGAAGCACGCAACGTCATTTATGTCGTCACGGGTTCGGCGCAGGCAGGCAGCGGGTCGGCGGCGTGTTCGCGCTCTGGCAGGAAGGGCCGGCCTTGTGCCGAACGCTGCTTGCTGAACTCGCGCTCGCGCAGCCAGGCGAAGAGGACGGGGGTGACGATGAGGATGTGCAGGAAACTGCTGATCATGCCTCCCAGGACCGGCGCGGCCAGGGGGCGCATGATCTCCGAGCCCGTGCTCGTGCTCCACATGATCGGCAGGAGCGCCGCCACCGTGGTCGCTACAGTCATCATCTTCGGCCGCAGCCGCAGCCGTGCGCCATCTTTCACGGCTTGCAGCAGGTCGGCATGGCAAAACGCCGCGCCGCGCTCGGCGCGTTTTCTTTGCAGGGCTTCTTCGAGATACACGACCATGACGATGGCCGTCGAGATGGCCGTTCCGAACAACGCGATGTAACCCACCCACACAGCCACGCTGAAGTGGTAGCCCAACGCCCATTGCAGGAACACGCCACCGCTCAGCGCGAAGGGCACGGCCAGGATCACGTGCGCCGCCTCTTTCGCTGAGCGATACACGACGTAGAGCAGGATGAAGATCGTCGCCAGCACGGTCGGCACGATGACGCTCAAGGTCTGTTGCGCGTGCAACTGGTGCTCATACTGGCCGCTCCATTCCAAGGTCATGCCGGGTGCGAGCGTAATCGCACTGGCCACACGCTCGCGCGCTTCTTTCACGAACCCGCCCAAATCGCGCCCCTGCACGTTGGCCTGCACGAACACGCGCAACCGCCCGTTCTCGCTGGCGATCTCGCTTGGGCCGACAACGCGCTTCACGCTCGCCACCTGGCCCAGCGGTATCACCTTGCCCGAGGGCGAAAAGACCAGCATGTCGCCCAGCCGCTCGATGTCGTCGCGCTCGTCCCGCTGGAAGCGCACCTGGATCGGAAAGCGTTGCCGGCCCTCGATGGTCGTGCTGAGGTTCTTGCCGCCCAGGCCGGTCTCAACCACGTCCAGCACGTCTTTGGCGCGCAAGCCGTAGCGGGCCATCGCCACGCGGTCCACCTCGATGTTCAGGTAAGGTTTGCCCTGCACGCGCGAGGGGGCAACGCCCGCCGCCCCGGGGATTTCACGCAACACCTTTTCCACTTCAAAGGCTTTCGCCTGCAACGCGTCGAGGTTGTCGCCCAGAATCTTCACGCCGACTTGCGCGCGGATGCCGGTGCTCAACATCAGAATGCGGCCCTCGATCGGATGCAGGAAACCGGGCACGTAGCCGGGCGCCTGGCTGAGCTTCTCGGTCAACTCGGCGATCAACTTGTCGGTCGTCATTCCGGGCCGCCACTCGGACTCGGGCTTGAGCTCGATCGTGGTTTCGATCATCTCGACGGGCGCCGGGTCGGTGGCGGTCTCGGCGCGGCCCAACTTGCCGGCGGCGGATTGGACTTCTGGAACTTGCTTCAGCACCGTGTCCTGCCAGGCGATGAGGCGTTTGATCTCGGTGAGCGACGTGCTTGGCAGCAGCACGGGCATGAAGAGCAGGCTGCCTTCATTCAATGTGGGCATGAACTCGCTGCCCATGCCGCGGGCCAGCTTCGCCGCACCGTCCAGATGTATCGCCTCGAATGCGCGCACGACGGGTCGTGGCAGCCCCAGCGCCAGCACGCACGCCGCGGCCAAAAGCGCCGCCGCGCTGCCCAGCACGATCCGCCGATGCGCCAGCGCCCAGTTCAAGGCCGGATCGTAAACCTTGAGCAGGCGTTTCATCGTCCAGTTGTCTTCCTCGCGTCGGAACGGCCCGCGCACGAGGAACGTGCAGAGCACCGGCACGATCGTCACGGCGAGCAAGGTTGCGCCGATCATGGCGAAGGTCTTGGCAAACGCCAGCGGGTGAAAGAGTTTGCCCTCCTCGCCCGAGAGGCTGAACACCGGCACGAACGCCAGGATGATGATCAGCATTGCGAAGAAGATCGGCCGCCCGACTTGTTGCGCCGCCGCCAACGTCGCCTGCCACGTCTCCTCGCGCGTGAGCCGGCGGCCCTTTTGATCTTCCAGCCGTTCGCAGTGGCGGATCACGTTCTCGGTCATCACGATTCCGGCGTCCACCAGCACGCCGATGGCAATCGCAATGCCCGAGAGCGACATGATGTTCGACGTGATCCCGAATTCCTTCATCAGGATGAACGAAATCAAAATCGAGGCCGGCAGTGGCAGCGTGACGATCAGGATGCTCCGGAAATGCCAGAGGAACACGATGTGCGCGACGATCACCAAGACAATTTCCTCGGCCAGCGCCTTCCTCAATGTGGTCAGGCAGCGTTCGATCAGGGTGCTGCGGTCGTAGAAGGGTTTGATGCTGATCCCCGGCGGCAGGCTCGGCGTGATCTGCGCGATCTT
Source organism: uncultured Verrucomicrobiota bacterium (assembly GCA_964548925.1). Lineage (GTDB taxonomy): Bacteria > Verrucomicrobiota > Verrucomicrobiia > Limisphaerales > MWDV01 > MWDV01. The sequence continues at coordinate 5,256 of CAZJTM010000199.1, forward strand.
CTCCTTCACCCGTCCGATGACGGCCAGGCCGTTCTCCCCGTTGCGCATCACCACCGTGCCGCCCACCACCTCGCGCCCGTTCACGTCCAGCGCGCCGCGCCGGAAATCCCCGCCGAGTTGAATCGTCGCCACGTCGCGCAGGTAGATCGGTGTGCCGCTCCGCTCCTTCAACACGATGTTCTCCAGGTCCGTCGTGGATTGCACCAGGCCCACTCCGCGCACCACAAACTCCATCCCGCCTTCCTCGATCACCTTGCCGCCGACGTTCAGGTTGCTTTGCTCGACCGCCTCCAGCACATCCGCCAAGGAGATTTGGAGCACGCGCATCTTCGCGGGTGACACCTCGATCTGGTATTGCCGCACAAACCCGCCAATGCTCCCCACATCCGCCACGCCAGAGACGGCGTTGAGTTGATAGCGCACGAACCAGTCTTGCACGGACCGCAATTGCGCGAGGTCATAGCCACCTTTGGGCGAGCGCGTCGGGTCCACGTCCAGGTAGTATTGATACACCCAGCCCAGACCGTTGGCATCCGGGCCGAGCTTGGGCACAACGCCCGCGGGCAGCAGATCGCCGAGGTAATTCAACCGCTCGAGCACGCGCGACCGGGCGAAGTAGTTGTCCACGTTTTCCTCGAAGATGAGGGTCATGAACGTGAATCCAAACATCGAGGACGCGCGCACTTCCTTGATGCCGGTGAGCCCCTGAAGATTGACCGAGAGCGGATAGGTGACCTGATCTTCGACCTCCTGCGGACTGCGCCCCGGCCAGTCGGCGAAGACGATCACTTGGTTCTCGCTCAAGTCCGGAATCGCATCCACCGGGGTGTGGTAGAGCGACCGAACGCCCCAGCCGATGAGGAACAATGTTGCGCACACCACCAAGAAGCGGTTGCGCAGAGACCACTCAATGAGACGGTTGATCATGCTGGCGTCGTTAGTTCCATGTTACCATTCACGCTGTAGCCACGGACTATGGCGTCCGCACGATCGAGTTCGTGTGCGGGACACCCGCCGCAAGTATCTGAGTCGCCAAATCAGCGTTCGGACGACTCGCTGCAAGTTCGGCGCCCGCCTGATGTCTCGCGGCAACACCCAACCCGAACGCCCGCGCCATCCGCTCTTTCGCCTCGGGATGGCGGTTGTTGATCGTGCGGACAGCGCTTGGCGCCGGCGCCGGCTGGGCGGCAGGTTTCAGTTGGGGGCGATCGGCATGCGCGGCTGCAGGAGACTCGGGGACGGGCACGACAGATTCGAGATGACCAGCGATCGCAAGGGACTGCGCCGGGGGACGAACCTCCTTGCCGCACGTCAACATCTCAGCCCCGTAAAAGGGATTCCGCAACGGCCCTTTGGCTTGAAACCAAAGCCCCGGCTTGGGCGCCATTGAGCAGTAGAAGACTTTGAGCGTACGCAACTCGGCCTGTTCTGCACGCGCCCGCTCAACCAATTCGACAAGCCGCGTGCTGAAAGGGAGGAACGCCGTCCGCGCCGCCTTAAGGTCCTTTGGGTTGGCCCAAGAGGATGCCTCGGCGACCGCTTTAACCTGCTCGTACCAGGGATGCGATTCAGGGAATGCCCTGGCCAGGGAGGTTGCCGCCGACTCCAGTTGCGGCAGGGCCTTCCGCACGTCGCTCAGCTTATCCGCGGCGAGCGCCACGGAAATCTCGTTGGCAACACGGAGGTAGTCTCCCAAGGCGTGCCCCTGAGTCTCGGTCAACTCCATCGCCGGTCGCTGCATCGGGTCAGAACGGGCCATCTGAGTTTTTCCTTCCGTCAGCGCCGGTTCGTGTTTGGGTGGCTGCGTGAATTGCGCCTGGGCATCAATCAACACGTTGCCGGTCGTCACCACACGATCGCCTTCGTCCAGCCCCTCCAGCACTTCGCAAAGGCCATCGCCCTGGCGGCCCAGCTTGAGCGTTCGCAGGGCGTAGGCGCCGGCCCCCTCGTCCACGTAGGCGTATGCTTGCCCACCGGGAAACAGCACTGCGGTACGCGGCACGGTCAGCACGTCCGGCACTTCTGCGACCACAGTGGCTTCGGCATACATGCCCAGCCGAAGCAATCGCTGTTTGGATGCAACGTCACCGATAATGGGATTCACGATGTCAGCGCGCACTTTCACGGTCCGGGTGGCTTCGTCGAGCGTGGGTTCGATCACCGAAATCGTTCCACTGAATTCCCGGCCCGGCAGCGCGGAGACGGTCACCCGCACTTTCTGGCCCTTGCGCAGCCAGGGCAGTTGCCGCTCGTAGGCATCGAAGCGGAACCACAACATGGATGTGTCCACGATGGTGAGCAGCCGGTCGCCCTCGGTCACATACTGGCCGTTGAACACCTTGCGCTCGACTATGGTCCCGCTCACCGGGGAAAGCAGGTCGCTGAAGTAAGGATCGGGTTCGCCCGGGCTGGCGGTCGAGGCTTGGCGCTCGGCGGCCTTTGGCATCGCGCCCTTCCTGCCATGCTCGGCGGCCTCCGATTCTTCATGCGCTCGTCCGGCAAATAACGGCGTGCCGGAGGCTCCCGAGCGGCTGCGCACGACATAGGCGCGCCGCCAGGTCACCAATTCCGGACTGTAGAAGGTTAACAACGGCTTCCCAGCTTCGACCTCGTCGCCAACAGCGCCCACCACCATTTCATGAATTCGTCCGGACGCCGGCGCCGAGAAAATCACTTTGCGCGACTCGTCGGCATCCAGCGTTCCGGACGCTCGCATCGTAAGTCGAAGCGGCTGGCGCTTGACTTCGTCCGTCTGAACATTGAGCACCGTGATACTATTGGAATTCAACACCACCGTTCCGGCCTCCGCAGCGAAACCCTGCTCCCCCTCGTAAATGGGCGTCAAGTCCATCGCGCACACCGTGCATTTGCCCGGCTGGTCGGATTTGATCCACGGATGCATGGAATCCTGGTAGCAGACGATTCTGCGCGTCTGTGGCCGGGCGGATTCTGGAGTCCGTGCGAACCAGAAGGCGCAGGCGACCGAGCAGACGCCCACGCCGGCTCCAATCCATTTGAGGGCCGACCGGCCTCGTTGACGCCTTGCCGAAGGATGTCCGCCGCCCTGTCCGGGCCTCGATGTTGTGGCTTGTGTTCGCACGATGGGAAAATCTAGGTGCGGGCGGGCATTGGGACATATCGGGGACGCCCCGATTGCAGGATGGGAAGAGTTCCTATCGCCGTGACTCGACCGGCGAACCCGTTCGGTCATCCCGCCGCGCCTCTCAGACGGTTAAGAAGTGGGAAACCACTCTCCTTCAATTCGCCAAGGCACGGTTCTGCTCCAGTCTGAGCAGCCCGAGATGGCCGCCGGCAACATCTACCAGACGCACCTCGAGTGCGCGCAATGCCAAGTGTCTTTCGATTGTACCCGACGGATGCTCGATGATGGGATGGGAGTCACCGAATACAAACTCAAGAACCAGCCCAAGAAGCTGGCCGCCTATGTGCCCGTGCGATTTGCGAACGCCTCATAAATCATGGTGGTCAACGCCTCCTACGAAGCACGCATTCAGCAGCCGGACCGAAGACCGGATGGATGTGTGGTTGCAGGTGGAAAGCGAAGCCAAAGGCCGGCTCTCCGTGCGATTGAAGTTCCAGGATGATGGGTCTGGCTGGCCGGACGAAGTCCTGCGCGGGCAAAGCCGGCACGTGGGACTGCGACTGATTCGGATCAGCGAGCGCGGTCCGCTGCGGGGCGAACGAGCGCTGCGCAACGAGAGCGGGGCCGTGGCGGAAGTCAGTTTCCGGTTTGCCCTGGTCGAATGAGAATGAAGGAAGGACTCATGCATACCAAACGTGTCAACATCCTCGTTGCCGAAGATGATGCCCTGGTCAGCGAGGGCGCGGCAGACCAACTGCTCCGTCTCGGCTATGGCCAGTCGGGTTGCGCCTATGATGGTCCTCAAGCGGTCGAACTGGCTGCGATGCGCCATTCCCCTGTCGTACTGATGGACCTGCAGATGGTGGATCCGGCGACTGGCCGTGAGGAACCGAAGGTTGGTCTCACGGCGACCCGGCTTATCCAGGACCGGCATCCTACAGCAGTGGTTGTGCTGAGGGTGCATGAATCACCGGATCTCGTTTGCCAGGCCAGTGAAGCGGGTGCCAACGGCTACCTGGTCAAGTCCGCCGGCGATCTGGAGTTGAGCCGCGCAATCACCATCACGCAGGCACGCTTCCGCGACCTCCTCGTGTTGCAGCGGCTAAATTCCCTGCTGTAATCCCGCAACCAGCGGCCTCAAGGGATGCTGAAGCAGGCCAACCCCCTGATCGGTTTGATCACCGCTTGTGCCAACTGCCGCAGGTTTCGCGATGACGACGGCGGATGGCAACGCATGGAACGCTATATCCAAGCCCACACCAACACCAAATTCACCCACGGCCTCTGCCCGGAGTGCGCAACGGAACTCTGCCCGGATATTTTTCCAGTGCCGCCCCAAATCTGACGCGGGGCCGCTCGCGCAGGAGGCCCCATCGTGTTCGCCTTTCCCATCGCCGCAGTCGGACGCGCTCTTGCGTGTTTGGTGCCACGCGCACGAGACACCGCGCGGGTGATTTCACGTTTCTGTGACAGCCCATGGGGCGATTCGAGGAGACAAACTCCTTGAGACGTAAGACCGGCGTCAGGCGAACTGATACTTGCATTCGTTGTTCGAATCTACTCAAAACCACGGCCTGACGCGGAGATGCTTCGTGTCGGACGTGGTGTGTTGGGCGTCGGGCGGACAAAAACTCCAGCGCGGCGGTCGCTATTGGCAAGTACCGTGCTTATAGGGTGGGCAATGGCCGCGCCGTATCGCGCAGTCTGCAGACGAGTTGATTCATCGTCGTCACCAACACAGCAACGCATGAGAACTACATTGGACAACAGCACTCTTCTTTTCACCCGACTCGGTTTGGTTGCCAGTTTTTGCCTCTTCCTAATTACTGTGGCAGAGCAACGTTCCCTGGCTTACGAGGACTACCCCGGTTGTAAGTCTTGCCACGGTGATTTCCGAGGCAACACCTCGACCAAAGGCACGGTGTTTCCGGGCAACAAGAACCACGAAATGCACCGCAACAGCGCTTATATGGCGACAGCCTGCGACTTGTGCCACATCGGCTCCAGCCGGTTGCCAGTCAAGATTGGTGTTTCCACCGGTACCGCCAATAATCCCGGGCTGGGTTGCACTGGCTGCCATGTTGCGGAGGGATTGCGAGCCCATCACGCCGCCAATGGCGTGAGTGAATGTGCCGATTGCCACACGGACGGACCGCCGCCGTCGGAAAACGTCAAGCCGCCCTATTACGGCACGCCCGACACCAAAGCCAACAATCCCGGAAACACTGTGCTGGCCACGAACATCAACGAGAACTGGTCCGTGGGCGATTTCCTGGGTTTGGATAACGATGGCAACAACCTTTATGACTTGGCCGATTACGCCGTTGGTCCATTTCAACTTCTCAGTGTCACCCGCGAAGGCAACAACATGCTCATCTCGTGGCAAACAGCGGGCGGCCGGACGGACAAGGTGCAAGCCTCCCCAGAACTGGGCGGTCCCTACGTCGACGTGGGTATTCCTGTGATCACTCCGGGTGTTGGGCTGGTGACAAACAGCCACGTAGATGTGGGCGGGGCCACCAACCCGACGCGGTTTTACCGGTTGAAAGCCGTGATGCCGTAGCCAGCGTCACCGCGCAAAGCATTCCGTTTAAGATAGGCGGACTCGATCACACCTGCCACGATGTCCCGTCCGGGGCATCGTAGTTGTCGGTTCACGGCGGAATTCCAGGGAAGGCGGCGCGGATTTTGAGGAAGAAGTAGTTGTCATCGCGGTAGCCGTAGGCCATCCGTTTGATGACTTTGATCTTGTTGTTGATGCCTTCCAGCAGGCTGGTGTGCAAGGGCCAGCGGCAGTGAGCGAGGATGCCGGCCATCGCCGTTGTGCCAGCGCGCAAGTTCGAAACGGACTCGGGCCTGACACGCGGCAAGACCTACCATTACGTGGTTACGGCTGTGGATGGAAGCGGTCGCGGGAGCGTTTACTCCAGACAGGCTTTCGCCAGGGCGAAATAGCCCCCGCCGTCTCGGAAATCCTCCGGCTCTGCATATCCCCGTCCCTCTAGTTCGTTTTTGCGGTTTTCACTATCTCGCGGT
>CAZJTM010000200.1:0-11259 GCA_964548925.1 uncultured Verrucomicrobiota bacterium
AGTGGAACGTGGCGCAAGACCCCCAAGCCGAGCGTGGTGAGATTCCGCTCCTCACCATTGGGCCAGCGGCACGATCTTCTCCGGCGCCGGAGCGGGTTTGCCGTCGCTCCCCAGCGGCGCGAAGAGGACCGCCAGCCGCAAGTCCTTCGCATCCTTCAGGTGAATGGCCAGCTTGCGGTAACGGTCGTTGCTGGCTTGCTTCGGCGGCTGGGGTGAGGTGGGCAGTGGCTCGGCTGGCATGACGGTGAAGGTGGCACCCGGCGGTGACAGAATCCGGGCGGAGAGTTGCTTGCCGCCGCGTTGCAGGCTCGCCGTGGTGCCCGTCGCATCCAATTCGATTTTCGCCTCCGTGTGCATAAACCACCAAACCTCGGCGGGCCGGTCACTCACGAATTCATCCTGAAGCAAGACACGCTGCCGATCGAGCAGCGCCACGCCACGCTCCGCGCGGCGGGCGTCGGGTGCGACCGCGGCCTTCAAATCGCCGACGGCGAACGCCCGCGCCGGCTTGGATTCAAACCGCAGAATCTGAGTGCTGGCCGGCGCTTGGTCGGCGTCCTTCCCCGGATTGACCACGAGCGTGTTGTGGCCCTCGGCGCGAAGGCGGTAATAGTCCCAACGCTGTTTTCCGAAATAGCCCGGCAGGTTGTAATCGTCCCGGCCGAAGTCCATCGCCCAGCGTTCGCCCAGCGCGTCGAGCACGAAGTTGCCGACATCGAGATGGCCGTGGCTGTCGTTGTTCTTGCCCGCCTTGAAGCCGACGAAGGTGGCTTGCGCATCGGTCCAACTGCCCCGCAGGGTCACAGCTTCGGAGTCGCGGAAGTATTTGTCCAACGGTGCGCCCGCCGCCACCGGATCGGTGTTCGCGGGCTGATACCAAAGGACGTCCAACGGATGCGGACGATCTCCACGCGCCTCGAACCACGCGAAGAGCGGCTGCTGGAATCGGCGGGCCAGCCAGAACAGTTGCGGCCCTTGAACGCGCCCGCTGCCGCTGTCGGCGTAATTGAACGTTTGGCCGGTCGGGCTGCTCATGTAAATCGGAAACCAGCCGGTCTGGTCCACTCCGGGAAGCGTCGAGAGTTTGAAGTCCGTTCCCAGCGCGCTTTGGAGTGCCGCGAGAAACACGAAGTTATAGGTGGTGGCGTAGTCCCAGTAGCCCGGCCCCTCGATACACGCGCCGTCCGGGGCGAACTCCGCCATCGCGATCTGAATCGAATTCAAGCCCGCGTGGAGGATGCGTCCGGCCATTGCCGGCTCGACTTCCGCGAGCGCCAACGCGCCCAGGCCAAGGCCGCCGTTGCAAACTTGATTCCAATTGTTACGCGTCTTGGCCCACCAGTCGCCCCGGTCATAGACTTGCAATCCCGGCGTGAAGCCGTGTTTGACGATGGCCTCACGGAGCGCCTGCCGTTGCGCGTCCGTCCAAGCGTCGTACAGCCAGTCATAGCCGATGGCGAAGGCGTGTGTCATCTCAGCGGTGTCGAGGAAGTGGCTGGGATTCCAATCCTTGTAGTTTGCGGCGGCGTCCAGTTCGCGCCAGGCGCGGTCGGCCCAGCGGCGGTCAGCATCCAACTGCCAAAGCAAGCCCAGCGTCTGCACGCGGCCAAGTACGCGCCGACTGGTGGCCAGGAGGCGCTTGCCATCGGGAATCTCGTATTTCGAGGGCGGCTGGTTCAGCAGCTTGGTGGCGTCGTCGAGAAGCTGCGCGTGCCACCGCTTCAGCAGCGGATCAGCCGCCACGCGCTGCCGGAGCGCCGCAAAGTCCGGCGCCGTCGCCAGCAGACGGGGATGCCCGCGGTGCAACGTGGCGAGAATCTGGTCGGCAGGCGGGATGTCGAGAGGCCTTTCGGCGGCCGTTGTCCCGAGCGTCAGCAGGGCCGAGCCGAGACCAGCGAGGAGGATGCGATTCATAGATGCGTTCAGTTAACGACGGATGCTGGATCGGTTTATTCACCCGGCACCCGGGCGTGAGACACTTCTGCTTGATCGAGTGTGGCGCTTGGAAAGCAGGTTGCCCAGTTTCTTTACGCCAAACGTCGGCTGCGTGGACACCCAACCCGCCTCACCCGCCGGAACAAGCGCGAAACCGCGTGGCAAGGATTATGCGGATAGAACAAGCCGTAGCTCGCAGCAAAGTTCTTTGGTAAGCCGACAATCGTTTTACCCTGCCCTGTTCGTGATTCGCAATCGCGGCCTTGAATGATAGTTGAGTCAACCGGGGACCGGCGCGGCGAGGGCAACCGACACGCCTTCACTGGACGTCGCACGCCTTCGCGCAGGTTCCCACCGTTCCTCCCTTTTCAAGGATAACCATTGCACACGGCAACGGCGGGGTTTTCTTTTTTGAAGGAGGTTGGAAAAGGCTCGCGGGGGCCGACCGGGAATGCTACCCAATGTCGCGTGACCCAGTCGAAGTCAACGCAGGGCAGTCCCACCCGCTTGAGCGCCGGAGATGGCCGGCCCCGCCGCGCGGTGGTGATCGTCCTGGATGGCGTGGGCGCCGGGGCGGCGCCGGACGCAGCGATTTACGGTGACCAGGGCGCCAACTCGCTAGGCAACGCCGCGAAGGCCGTTGGCGGCCTGAACGCTCCCCATCTGGCCGCGCTCGGACTGGGCTGCATCACCCCCATCCCCGGCCTGCCAAACTCCGCCGTCGGCCCGTGTGGCTATGGCAGGCTGCAGCCGCAATCCCCGGGCAAGGACACGGTGTCCGGCCACTGGGAGTTGATGGGCATCCGGCTGGCGAAGGCGTTTCCCACTTACCCCAACGGATTCCCCGAGGAGATCCTGACTGCGTTCACGAGGCAGATCGGCCGGGACGTCCTCGGCAACAAGGCCGCGTCGGGCACGCAGATCATCCAGGAACTCGGCGCGGAGCACCTGCGCACCGGAAAACCGATTCTCTACACTTCGGCCGACAGCGTGTTCCAGGTGGCCGCGCATGAAGAGGTCATTCCCGTTGCCGAATTGCATCGCATTTGCCGGCTTGCCCGGGGAATCCTCAAAGGCGATCACGCCGTCGGCCGGGTCATCGCCCGACCGTTCCTTGGAACCGCAACGCACGGATTTCGGCGAACGGCGAATCGGCGCGATTATCCGCTCGCGCCCGAATCGCCCACCCTGATGGACCGGCTCAAAGCGGCGGGGAAGTCCGTGATCACGATTGGGAAGATAGACGACATTTTTGCGGGCCGGGGATTCACCCGCTCTTGTCACACCACCGACAACGCGAGCAGCACTGCGGCCTTGCTGACGTTGCTTGAGGAGGATTTCGAGGGCTTGCTGTTCGCCAACCTGATCGAGTTCGACATGATCTACGGCCACCGGCGCGATCCGCACGGATACATCGCGGCATTGGAGGAGTTCGATCGTCATCTGCCGGCACTCCAACAGCGGCTGCACTCTGATGATTTGGTGATGATCGTGGCCGATCACGGCGTGGACTCCACCGCCCCCGGGAGCGATCACACCCGAGAGTACGTGCCGCTGCTGGTCTTCGGCCCCGGGGTGAGGCGAACGGTTGACCTGGGCATCCGGCCATCCCTGAGCGATGTCGCCGCAACGCTTGCTGAAGCCTTCAGGCTGGAACCGCCGCCGGTGGGGGAGAGTTTCCTCACCGAAGTTGCGGGCTAGCTACGATGGGCGTGGAGGCCGCCATCAGCAGGATGCCCTCCCTCGGACACTGCGCCCGCGGCTGTCGTTGTGTTCGACGTTCCCAGACCGTCAAGTAGCCCTCTGTCCAGGTGTCCGGCCTCAGACGTCGCAGATACGGACCGCCTTGCCGCAGCGGCGCGAGGGCGTCCGGGTGGTTGGGCATGAAGTCCCGCGCCATGAAGCACGTGAATCTGAAGTCCCAATGCCCGGTGCTCATCGCTCTTAGAAGGGGATGAGATACCTTCAGGTGTGACCGCCACCAGGCTTGACCCGTGCGGCGGCTCGGAGACAATCCGCGCGTGCGAGTTCGCGTTTTGGTATCGGATGAAGCGATTGAATCTGCCAAGGCGGGCCAGTTCTCTTTTATGAAACGATCAGGACCATATTCCAAGGGTGTTGGGAGATTCTCTCACTTTGTTCAGATTACGATTTGTTGGCTGGCCGGCGCGGTGCTGTTGCTCTGGCCGGCGATTGCTCCGGGCCAGCCGAGCATCACCGCCACCCGGGGCGGCACGAACTCGATGGAACTGCGGCTTGCGGCGGGACAGGTGCCGAGTCTTTACTCTGTCCAGTTCGCGCCCAGCCCGGAGGCCCTGGTTTCCCATCCGGCGGTGCTGGCTTCGGGCCTGGCGCAAAGCGCGCCGCAAACCGTCGCGGTGCCGATTTCGCCCGACGTGCCCATGATGTTTTTCCGCGTGGCCGAGGTGCCGCTCACCCCGGACCAATTGGCGAGCCTCACCGACCCCGGGAACGAACAGACGGTTACCGTGGGCGGCGTCTCGGTGACCGTTCCGGCCGACACGCTGAACGCGCCCGCCACGGTCGCGGTGGTGGGGCGGCCTCCGGCGGAAGCGGGCATCCCCCCCGCGCCCTACGGTCTGGAAGCGTTTCAAGTGTTCGAGGTCCAGATTGGCAACGAAACCAGGTTCAACCAGGACCTCATCCTGACGCTGCCGTACGACCCGGCGCGGCTCAACCCCGACCTGCCCGTGGAAGATGCGCTGGTGGTGTCGTACTGGATCCCTGAATCCAAGAGTTGGAAGTCCGTGCCCATCACGGTGGACCCGGAAGCCGGCGTGGTGCGGTTTTCGACGCCGCATTTGTCCACCTGGGCGGTGCGCTACGTCGCCCGGGGCTGGCACGTGCTCAGGTCGAACAACCTGCACGCCCGCGTCCTGTTCGACCCCACCCAGGCGGTTTCCCGGGGCAATACCCGCATTCCCGCCCAGGACTACGCCCAGTTGATCGCGGACGCCGGTGAGGCGGCCTATTCCGCCTACAAGAACGCCGGCTTTATCGTGCCCGAGGAACAATGGTACATCATTCTGGACGCGTCTGAAGCGCCGGAGGCGTTCTGGTCGGGCTGGACCGGGGACGTGTATCTGCCCTCGGTCTTCGACGATGACGAGTGGGTGGGTTACACCGTCGGGCACGAGTTGTTTCACTCGGTGCAGAACGCTTACTACAACATATTCTCGGCCTCCGGCCGCAAGTGGTGGCATGAGGCGTGCGCCACGTACGCGTCCTGGCATTATGTCTTCAACCGCGGCTATCCATTCCGGACGCCGGATGTCAACGCCTGGGGCTACCCGGGGCTGCCGGTGTCCACCGTGAACGACGCGCACGAATACGTCACCGCCGAACTGCTGGCCTTCATCTTCTCCCGCTCCGGGCTGACGTTCAAAGCGCACTTCGACGACATGGAAGGCTACGGCACTTCCTCGACCCTGAAGCGGCTCGAACAAACCGTGAAAAGCAAGACCGGTCATGATTTGCACCGGTTCTACCGGCTGTTCTGCGGCGACTACTGGCTGAACCGGGCCGGGGTGTTGACCAATTTCAACCCCGTGGCCGGTTCCGGGGGCGGCACGCCCACCTTTGGACAGACTCAGCGACGGGCGGACTTCGCCTTTGCCCTGCGGGGTGGATACACGGCGGGCTTGGACTACTGGAAGGTCGAGAGTCGCGACGAGAACCGCGAATTGACCGTTGAGATCACCGGCGTCGAGGGCAAGGCCTCGGTGGACGTGTATGTCGTGCCCAACTTCTTGGGCACGGGCAATGTCTGGCCCAAAGGAACCCAGCTCAAGGCGAAGGCCAGGTTGGATGTCACCGTGCCTGCCAACCATTATCTGGTGCTGGTGGGGGTCAACTATGACGCCAGCGCGAATTCCGCCATCCGCGGCTTCATCACCCCCAATGAAGAGGCCAGCGTCTCCGGCCCGATTGAATGGACGTACACCGTACCAGCCAGCGGGCACACGAATCTGCCCTCGTATGTCCCCATGACGGTCAACTACCGTGGCACTTGGCGCATCCAGGGCGCGATCGCGCCGGAAGTCATCGTCACAACCAATGTCGTCCTTGACTTCACTACCACATACCGCGGCGACGTGGACGACCACGTCACGATCAACCTCAACTTCACCCCAACCGTCACGCCGGCTCAACATACCTACACCCAAGACGGAATCACCCACACTACCTATCAGGAAATACGCTACGAGCGGACCGAGTCCATGGTGGAAGCCAGTTTTGCCCTTGAAGATTCGAGTTCGGATTTCGGCCAGCTCTCGGGGCGGTTTGTCCAGAAGAGTCCCCGCGAGCCCAATGGCTGGGTGGGCGGTTTTGAGCAATGCCACGCCGTTTACCGGAAGCATGTCGCGACTTGGGCCGGCGGTCGCTCAGAAACCGAGTGGTCTCGCAGTTTCGAATTCATTGTTTCTGTAGCAGTGAACTGCTGGTGACACCCCAAGGAGCAGAATCTGGCCAACCACCGAATCACCCTTCACCCAACCGCGAGAGCGCACTGCCCCAGTGACCGGCGTAGCATTGCAGAAGCCGACTACACGTCGCAGATGCCAATCGCCTGCCGCAGCGACGCGAGGGCGTCCGGACGCTTGGGCACGAACTCCTGCGCCACGAAGCCTTTGAAGCCCGTCTTCACAATCGCCTCCATGATGCGCGGGTAATTCAACTCCTGGGTCTCATCAATTTCGTTGCGGCCCGGCACGCCGCCGGTGTGGTAATGATCGAAGTATTGATGGTTCTCCCGGATCGTGTCGCAGATGTCGCCGTCCATGATCTGCATGTGGAAGATGTCGTAGAGCAGCTTGAACCGCTCCGAGCCCACACGCTTCACGAGTTCCACGCCCCAAGCGGTGTGGTCGCACTGGTAATCCTTGTGGCTGCGCTTGCTGTTGAGCAGTTCCATGCAAATCGTGACCTTGTGCTGCTCCGCCAGGGGCATGATGCGCTTCAGGCCGACGGCGCAGTTCTCCAAGCCCTTCTGGTCATCAAGCCCGGCGCGATTGCCGGAGAAGCAGATGAGCCGCTGGAAGCCAGCGTCCGCCGTTTCCTTGATCCGCCGTTCGTAGGCCTGCACGAGCTTGTCATGGTGCTCGACACGGTTGAAGGCCCGCTCAATGCCGCCCAGCCCGTCAATCGTCGGATTGCTGACCATCGAGCACACGAGGCCGTACTTCTTCACTGTATCGAATTCGTTTGGTCCGAGCAGGTCAATCGCGACCAGGCCCATTTCCTTGCCGGCCTTGCAGAGGTCGTCGAGAGAAACTTTGCCGTAACACCAGCGGCAGGCGGAGTGGTTGATGTTGCCTTTCAGTTTCATGGCGGCGGCGGGTTCGGCGGCGGTGAGGCGAGAAGGGAGTTGGCTGACGAGGGCGGCGCCGGCGGCGGCGCCCGTGATACGCCCAAGGGCGGAACGACGTGAAAGCTTGTTATTCATGGGCGCAAGTTTTGCAGAACTTCCGCTGGAGTCCACGGAATTTTGCACGTTCCGCTGGCGCAGGACCAGTGTAGTTCGACTGCGGCCTACTGCTTCTTGCCTCGTTCCCAGTTCTGGTCCGCAATGAGTTGGTCAATCGCCGCCTTCGGACCGTAGTTGGCGGGCAGGATGTTCCACCGAGTCAGGTAGCGGAAGGTGTCGCGCATCTGGGTGATCTCGCCGCGTTTGGCCTGTAGCTTGTCGGCGGGCAGTTGTTTGAGGGCGGCGACGTATTCCGTGTTCATCTGCTCGACCTGGCGCAGCGTCGCGTCGTCCTTCTCGTAGATGAGCGATTCCATGAGGCGCAGCATCTGCGGCTGGGGATTGGCGGCGTTTTTCAACTGCGCGGCGTCCGCGCGGATAGTAGCGGCGATTTCCTTGCGCTTGGCCATCGTGGCTTCGACGCTGAGGTAGCCGTCTGTGCCGCCTTGCGACGGGCGCGGCGGCAGTTCGCGCAGCCAGATGTTGCGAAAGCGTGTGGGATTGCCGTGATCCTGAAGTCGGATCGGGCCTTTCTCCGGGAACGGCCCGGGCTTGGTGCGGCCCATGTGCCCACCCGATCCTTCCAACGGAGTGTGGTCCTGCACCAGCACGCCGTTCATGAAGACCGTCACGTAACCTGGATCAACCACCTTGCCGTCCTGATAGACCGGCTTGCGAAACACGATGTCATAGACTTGAAACTCGCCGGGCGGATGCAACGCGTTCGCCATGGGCGGATTGATGCCGTAATACGCGCCCGCCCCGCCGTCGGCGTAGGTGGGGTTGTTGTAGGAATCCAACACCTGAATCTCCAAACCGCCGGGCAGGAACACGCCGCTGTTGCCGCGTCCCTGGCTGTCGCCTTCCACCTTTGCCGGCGCGGCCCATTCGACGTGCAACTGGCAATCGCCGAACTCCGCCTTGGTGCGAATCTCGCCGCTCTTGGGTGCCACTTCCATGTAGCCGTCGCGCACGATCCACTTGGCCGGCTCGCCATTGCCAGTGACCCAACCTGACAGATCGGTGCCGTCGAAGAGGATGATCGCATCGGACGGCGGTTTGCCGGCCTGCTCCTTGGAGCTGAACGTGCCCGGCACGACGACCTTGGGCTGGGGCCGGTTGCGGTCATGCACGGCCCACGGATGATGGTCATCCGGCGGATCGCCGTAGAACACCGGCCCGACTGCCGCTGAGAGTGAGGTTGTCGCCGAGGCAAGTGCCAGTCCGGTCAAAGCGAAGAAGCATTCAGTTTTCACAGCCCGAGAGTGAACATGCCCCAGCGGGCGACGTCAATCCTGCGCTGGAATTGAAGTGTCTGCTCTTGCGCGCAACGGTCCTTCGGCGGAAGCTCGGCTCGGACATGCGGCTCTACGATGCGCACAATCACTTGCAGGACGAACGCTTCGGCGGACAGCAGGCGGAATTGCTCGCCGCGTGCCGGCAGGCAGGTGTCGTGCGCATGGTTGTGAATGGCTCGTGCGAGGCGGACTGGCCGGACGTGCTGGCGCTGGCCAAGGCGCATCCGGAGGTTTTGCCCAGTTTCGGTTACCATCCCTGGTACGTCCACGAACGCACCACCGATTGGCTGCAAAACCTGACCGGCTTGCTCGACTTCGTGCGATCCGCCGTGGGTGAGATCGGCCTCGACCGCTGGAAGCCGGGCTTGCCCTACGGCGGGCAGGAGCAGGTATTCGCTGCTCAACTCCACCTCGCTGCCGAGCGCAATTTGCCGGTCAGCATTCATTGCCTGCAAGCGTGGGGGCGGCTATTCGATTTGCTCAAGGCCGGGCCGCGCCCGGAGCGGGGCTTTCTCCTGCACAGCTACGGCGGGCCGGTCGAGATGGTGAAGCCGCTGGCCGACCTCGGTGCGTATTTCTCGCTGCCCGGCTACTTCGCCCACGAACGCAAGCAACGCCAGCGCGAGACGTTCAAGCAGGTGCCGCGCGAGCGGTTGCTCCTCGAAACCGACGCGCCGGATCAACTCCTGCCAGATACACGGAATCGTTGCCCACTGGGAGATGTCGCCACAGGCAAGCCGCTGAATCACCCGGCGAACTTGGCGGCGGTTTACGAGTTCGCCGCGGAGTTGCTGGGGGAGCCGCTTGAAGCACTCGTGGCGCAGGTGGAGGACAACTTCCTGCGCTTGTTCGGTGGACTCGGCTGCGGGCCGATCTGAAACAATCAGCTCACCGACGGTGGCCCCTCCGTGGTTCCCAAATTGCTAGGCCGTGGGGCAGGGGCGCCATTCGGTACAGTGCCTAGCTCTGCGCTGGGATTATGTATTGTCACTTTCAAGTCCGACTTACCTTCAAGAACTTCGATGATGCTCTTTTGGTACTTCTTCCCGAACTTCGCTGCCGCTTCGTCTGCAGGCTCCAAGGTCGCAGCGATGGGAAATCGCCGCTGCCCCTGAAGAACCTGCAACAAGAAAAACCTCATCGCCCGCTGCTCCAACTCGTCCTGAGCATGACCTTCCGGCGAATAGATGCCCTTCTTGATATAGACTTTGTCGAAGTCGTAGCCAAAGCACTTGCCCATTGCCTCCAAAAGTCCTGCGAGATAGTCGTCACGCTTGTCGCTCCAAGTTGGAAGGGCGGCTTTCTTCTGTTCGGGATCTGTCGGCAGTGATCCCAAATGATTCAGATACTCCTTCCAGATTCTTTTGACCTCCTTTTCTTTAAGGTTCCTGTCCGAAAACTCCAAATCGATCATATTCAAAGCTTGGACATGGTTGAATGAAAGGGTTGCACCACGAGTCGCCATCAATGTTTTGAAAATCCAGAGTTTGGTGTCTCGCTTTGTTCGCCAGTTCTCGATTTGCTTCTGAGCGAAGACAGCCAGAAACGGTGCGATGAGAACTGCGAACATCATTAAGCTATCGGATATGGTCATGTGTCCCTCGTAGAAGACAAAGTCAGCGGCAAAAGCCAAGGTGTCGGCTGACCTTTCATCGGGGGCGATCATAGGCCGGTTGGTGGCGGCGGCAAGGCTCATTTGCAGCAGCGACGATCTTTGAATTGGACAAAGTCACCGGCCTCTGCGATGACAAGGCCATGCAGGAACAAGGTGCTTCCGGAATCTGGCCCGCAGGCAAAGTCGTGGGAGAAGCCTGCGTCATTCGCGAATTGCTCTGGCGAAACTGGGCCAGCGTGACCTACCGCGCCTTTGACCAACGGGCGGAACGGGACGTGGCGATCAAGGTCTTGCGGGGACGCTGGCGAAAGGATGCTGACCACCAGCACCGCTGGGTAAGTTTTGCGGACGATCCGCGGGCCATGGAATGTCTGGACGCGGAAATCAAGAGCGCGACGGGTCTCGACCATCCACACTTGGTTCGCGTGTTCCAAGTGATCCACGACTCCACGACGGACGGATTGCCGGCGGTGGTCAGCGCTTATTGCGCCGGCGGCAGTTTGGCGGACCGCATCTACCGCGGGCGGGCGCTCTCGCTCACCGAGGGTTTGGATGCCGCCATTCAAGTGAGCTGGGCGTTGAGGTGCCTGCATGACAAACAATGCACGCACTGCAACCTCAAGACGCAAAACGTGCTGATCTCGCCGGATGGTGACGGTGGTCTGGGCCGGGTGTTGGTGAGCGACAAAGTCCTCGGCTGGGCTTATTGCGGGCGCGGCTGGCAGCCGGAGCGCTGGCCCACCGATCGCGGGGAGGCGGAGTTGTTGGAGGACTTGGTGGATTCCAAAGGCGCGCCCACGCAAATGGCGCCGGAGTTCTGGGGATGCTTCAGCACAGCCTGTCCGGCTATTGACGTGTATGCGTTCGGGGTGTTGCTTTACGAAATCTTCTGTAACCGGCTGCCGTTTGCGGAAGCCACCAGT
>CAZJTM010000201.1:0-11156 GCA_964548925.1 uncultured Verrucomicrobiota bacterium
TCACGCTGGTGGTCACCCCCGTCGCTTATTCGTTTGTGGATTACCTTGGGCAGAAACTCCAGTGGCGGCACTGGCGGATTGAGCCAGGGCAGGCTGCGGAGGCGGCAACCCGCCAAGCGGTGTCGCCAGAATGATCCCGATGCGTCCCGCCGCCAGCTTGCCGAGCGCACTCCGGACGGTGAAGCATCGGCTTTTGAAGATGCGCGTCTCCACCGCCATGCGAGGGACCGTGGCGCTTGCGGGTGTTTGCCTGACCATACCCACGGCTGCCGACTCCGTGTCCGCCCCGCCGAGCGCTGCGGAATTGCTGGCCCGTGTCGTCGAGCGGGCGAAAGGCGAGTCCGACCGCGAAGCCGCGTTCAAGGCGCGTTACGCTTTCACGCGGGATCGTGTGCTCGAAGTGCGAGACGGGTCGGGGAAGCTGCAGAAGCGCGACGCGCGACGTCTTGAACACAAACCGGCGCAACCCGCGAAGCAATCCGGGTCCACCCAGCCGGAAGATCGCCCCCCGACTGCGCAGACCGGCGGAAAGCCGCGCGCCTATGAGCGCCGGGATTTCCAACTCGACCATGACTTGATTGCACGATTCCGGTTTGATCCTCCGCAAGGCGAGAACATCGGCGACCGCGGCGTGTGGCGGCTCAATTTCCAGCCCGCAGTGGATGGCCCGTCCGGCGCCGGGATCAACGAACGTTTCCTTTCCAAAATTGCCGGCAGCGCGTGGGTGGACGCATTGGATCACGAACTCGTCCGGGTGGAAATCCAACTCACCGCACCGGTGACTGTCGTCGGAGGCCTCGTCGGCTCGGTAAAGAAATGCCGGGTGTTGATCGAGCGTGAGCGCACCGAGGAGGGCTGCTGGTTCACGCGCCGCCTGACGTGGCACCTCGAAGGCCGCCAGTTCTTCAGCACGCGGGTCATGGACTTTGTGGAGGAAATTCAGAATGTCCAGTCGGCGGAGACGCTGTCGCCTGAGCCGGTCGCGGGACCGTGATTGAACTGGGCGGGCTAGGCGTGGCGGCCAAACACCCGCCGCAGGTACTCGATGCTCCGGCCCGCGATCACGTCCGGCCCTTCCTCGAATTTGAACACCTCCACCGACGCGTAGCCTGCATAGCCGACTTCCTTCAAGGCCGCGGCGATGGGGGTGAAATCCACATCGCCGAAGCCCGGCCCTTTGAGATTCTTGTCGTTCGCGTGGAAGTGGGCGAAGTGCGGCCACGACTCGCGGATGATCTGCGGGATGGGCTTGGCTTCGCTGGACATGGCCTTCACGTCGAGGATGATCTTGAACGCCGGCGAGTGGAACGGTTTGACGAACTCGATCGCCTCGGCTGCCGTGTTGATGAAGTTCGTCTCCACCGGCGCAAGCGGCTCAAAGCAGATCGTCACCGCGCGGTCCTCCGCCCGTTTCACCGCGTCTCGAAAGGTCGCGGCGGTCCAGTCCCACGCTTGTTCTCGTGTCACCCCCGGCAGGACATTGCGCTGTTTCGGCGAGCCCACCACCATGATCGTCCCGCCCAGGTCGGCACAGCAGTCCACCAGCTCAACGAAGTACTTCGCCGTCCGCTCGCGGATGCCGACGTCGGTGTGATTCAGATAGAGCCCCTCCGGTTTCACCAGCAGCCAATGCAGGCCGACGATGGCGATCTGGCTCCGCCGGGCCGCGCCACGGATGCGCTGCCGCTCGGTTGCGGAGAGGTCGGTGACCGAGTTGGCGAGCGTGAAAGGCGCTATTTCGACGCCGTCGTAGCCGAGCTTGGCGGCGTGGGCGAACACGTCTTCGGTCTTCCAGCCCTGGTAGATTTCGTTGCAGATGGCGAGCTTCATCGGCGACCAGCTTTGGGCGCGGCCGGCAAAAATCAAGGTTGAATGCGCCGCCCGGCCTGCCCAGACTGCGGGGGTTCGGGCGAGTGTAGCCGCCGGCACGACATGGCAAAACTGGTCACCAAAGGCAAGGGTCTGCGCGACGAAGTCCTCAGCTTGCAGGACGGAGTGAACCGGCTTGGGCGTTCCACCGCCAACGACTTCCTGATCCTGGATGCCACCGTTTCCCGTTTCCACTGCGAGGTCCTGGTGGGCGCCGACTCCATGTCCGTGCGGGACCTGGATTCCGCGAACGGCACGTTCGTGAACGACGCCCCCGTGGTGGAGCGTGCGGAATTGAAGAGCGGGCAGATTTTGCGCCTGGGCGACGTGTGTTTGGAGGTCCGCGACGCGCCCGAACCGGCGCCCGCCAACAGCGTCCCGTCGTGCGTCCTGCATCCCACCCATCCAGCCAGCATGGAATGCACGCAATGCCACGAGGTTTTTTGCGGCACGTGCATCCACATCCTGCGGCGCAGCGGCGGGCAACTCCTCCGGCTGTGTCCGAAATGCAGCGGCCATTGTGTGCCGCTCGGCGCCTTGCGTGCCGGATCAAAAGGCTTTTTGCAGGACATCGTTGGCAAGCTGCTCAAGAAACGCACCCTGCGGCACCCGTTCCATGACTGAGCGGAGGTGGGGCCAATGCGTGGAATTCACTCATTCGGAAGGAATTTCACGCGCGTCCGCCGGGGCTCAGCGACGAAATCGAGCCAAATCCAGCGTGGTACTGGCAGTGCTGAAGAGACGGCGGCGATGAAACACGCCCGATCCAGCAATCGCCCGCACGGCTTCACCTTGATGGAGTTGTTGTTGGTCATGGCGATCATCGGCGTGCTGGCGGCCATGCTGCTGCCTGTCCTGCAAAAGGCGCGACCCCGGGCGGAACGCGTCCGTTGCCTCAATAACCTCCGGCAGACGGGAATCGCGTTTCACTCCTTTGCCCACGATCACGACGAGCAGTTTCCCATGCAGGTGCCCGCCCATGCCGGCGGTTCGCGCGAGTTCTCCGACCCCACGAATTCCCTCCGCGGGGATTTCGCCTTCCGCCATTTCCAACCGCTGGCACGCGAACTCGGTTCGCCGGCGATCCTGATCTGTCCATCTGACACGCGCCGCGCCGCGTTGACGTTCCCGCTGCTGCAGAACAGCAACGTGAGTTATCTCGTCGGGCCACGCGCCCGATACGGACACGCGGTCGCCATCCTCGCCGGCGACCGCAACGTCACCAACGACTGGCTCGGGCCGACGAGCACGTATCGGCTGGATGCCAACAACATGGTGCGTTGGACGCGGGAGCTGCATCGGTTCCAGGGCAACCTGCTCTTTGCGGACGGGCATGCCGAGCAGTGGAACAACACCGCCCTAATCGTCGCCACCGGCCGCGGCTTGGCCCCTGGCACTCTTATCCTGCCCACCGTCACCATCAAAGGCCCCGTCGTCTTGCCGCCGGTTCACACATGGGCTCCGGCCTCCAGTTCGGCGCCACCGGCCCTCGTCGCGATCATGCAGAGCCCGCGCCCGCGCCTCGTCCCTGCGTCGCCTGCGGTGCCGGCGCCGGTATCCGGTCAACCTTCGGGTCGCAAGTCGGCCGGCGACAACTCCGGGGCGTCCACGACCGCCGGGGATCAATCATCTTGGGCGCAGTCTGACGCAGCGGCGAATCGTCAGCTCCAGGCCGCTTCAGCGGCACCACCAGCGTCGGCGACTGCGCCCTCGCCGCCGCCTGCGCCGGTCGCACCAAACAACCCGGTGCAATTCATCGTGGCAATGGTGCATGACATCGTCACGGGGTTCTACGGGCTGTTGCTGTTCCTGCTGGCGCTGCTGGTGGCTTGGCGCATCTGGTATTGGTTACGCCACCGTCCCGAGCGGGCAAGTCGGCTTGGCCGACGCAACGAGCCGGAGGTCTGAGGCGCCGCTCAATCGAGGGAAACACGATGAAGCCGAACGTTCAAACAGATCCGAAAGCGATCACCCTGATGGAAGTGCTGGTGGTCATGGCGGTCACTGCTGTTTTGGCGGCATTGGTACTCCCGCCTTTGTACAAGGCGAAAGCCCACTCCTCAGGGATCAACTGCGCGAACAATCTCAAACAAGTCGGTCTATCGTTTCAAATCTGGGCTGGTGGCTACGGTGACTGCTTTCCAATGCAGGTTCCTAGAAACGGCGGCGGAACAATGGAGTGGACGGTATCCGGGGCTGCATGGCCTCACTTCCGTGTGCTCACGAATGAGTTGAACACTCCGCGGGTTGTGCTCTGTCCCGACGACAAGCAGCGCGTGGTCGCGACCAACTGGAACGATTTCGGCAATGGCAACCTCAGCTACTTCGTGGGTGTGGACGCCACATCCAACCGGCCCGCGATGTTGCTGGCTGGTGATCGTCAGATTGCGCGCGATGGCAACGATCTACTGCCGGGACTACACAGGCTTTCCGCAAGCCAGGAACTGGGCTGGTCTAGGAAAATTCACAAAAACGCAGGCGCGGGATGGCGCGGGCAGAGAGGTCATGTGGCGCTGGTGGACGGAAGCGTGCAGCCTGTTGACGCGCGCGGGCTGCGAGACTTCTTGGAGAAATCCGGCGCGTCCTCCAACCGGCTGGCGATCCCCTGACGCGATGAAGGAGGCTCACCATCTCGATCGCAGGCCGGCCTTCACGTTGGTGGAATTGTTGGTGATCGTCGTAGCGCTTGCGCTTCTTGCGGCGATGCTCATGCCGGCGCTTGTGAAGCGGAAGAAAGCAGCCACGCGGATGAACTGCGCGAACAACCTCAAACAAGTCTCGCTCGCGTTCCGAATTTGGGCTGGTGATTCTGGGGACCGATATCCAATGCGAGTTTCCACCACAAACGGAGGCACGATGGAGTGGGTCACGTCCGGCTCGGTCTGGCCGCACTTCCAGGTGATGTCTAAGGAGTTGAACAATCCCAATGTCCTGATCTGCCCGGCGGACAATCGTAAACCTGCAACCAACTGGACGACGCTCACCGGTTCCAACATCAGCTACTTCGTTTGCCTCGACGCCGACGAAACTCAGCCTCAAATGTGGCTCTCCGGTGACAGCAACCTGGAACTGGACGGCAAGCCGGTCAGCTCCGGCACCTTGAATCTGTGGACAAACAGCAACGTGGGATGGACCGCCGCTCGCCACATTCGCCAGGGCTACGTCGCACTGGGCGATGGGTCGGTGCAGCAATACAGCAGCTCCAAATTGCGCGAGGCGCTCGCTGTAACCGGAGTGGCCACGAACCGGCTGGCGATCCCGTAGCGCCAGCGGGAACGGATTCACGGCCTTTGGTCAATAGTGTCACCGCTGCTCTGCAAAGATGCCGACGCGGACTTGACGACTGCGGACCACACGTTCAAGGCAGGTTCGTCTGGCCCATGAGGAAGCGATCCACCTCACGCGCGGCGGCGCGGCCCTCGTTGATGGCCCAAACGACGAGGCTCTGGCCCCGTCGCATGTCGCCGGCAGTAAACACGCCTTTCACGTTCGTCGCGAACTTGCCGTAGTCTGCTTTCGCATTCGTTCGCGGGTCGCGGGCGATTTCGAGTTGGTCAAGGATCGTGTCTTCCGGGCCGAGAAAGCCCATCGCCAGCAGGACGAGTTGGGCGGGGAGCGTCTGCTCGGTGCCCGGGACGTTCACGGGCGCAAAGCGGCCCTGAGCATCCTTCTGCCAATCCACTAGCACCGTGCGCACGCCTTTGACGTTGCCTTGCTCATCGCCGATGAAGCGGAGCACGGTGGCGCGATAGCGGCGCGGGTCTTCGCCATAAACCGCTGCGGCTTCTTCCTGCCCATAATCTACGCGGAAGATGCGCGGCCATTGCGGCCAGGGATTGTCGGTGGGGCGTGTTTCCGGCGGCTTGGGTAGAATCTCAAGCTGGGTGACGCTCCGGCAGACGTGCCGCAGGGAAGTGCCCACGCAATCCGTGCCCGTGTCGCCGCCGCCGATGACGATGACGTCTTTGTCCTTGGCGCTGATGTAGCTCCCGTTCTTGTGGCCGGAGTCGAGCAGGCTCTTCGTGTTCGCGGTCAGAAACTCCATCGCGAAGTGAATGCCCTTCAGGTTGCGGCCCTCGACGGGCAGGTCGCGAGGCTTGGTTGCGCCGCCGCACAGCACGGTGGCGTCGAAATCTTCACGCAACTTGCCTGCCGGCAAATCGCGGCCCACTTCGCAACCGGTGACGAATCTAACGCCTTCCTTCGCCAGCAAATCCACGCGGCGTTGCACGACGCTCTTGTCGAGCTTCATGTTCGGGATGCCGTACATGAGCAACCCGCCGATCCGGTCGGCCCGCTCATAGACGGTCACGAGATGGCCGGCGTGATTCAATTGCGCAGCGCAGGAAAGTCCCGCCGGACCAGAACCGACGATGGCGACCTTCTTGCCCGTGCGCGTGGCGGGCGGCTTGGCGACGATCCAACCGTTCTCCCAGCCGCGGTCGGCGATGGCGCACTCGATGTTCTTGATCGTGACGGGCGGTTGGATGATGCCGAGCACGCACGCACCTTCGCACGGCGCGGGGCAGACGCGCCCGGTGAACTCAGGGAAGTTGTTCGTCTTGTGCAGGCGTTCCAAGGCTTCTTCCCATTTGCCGCGATAGACGAGGTCGTTCCACTCGGGGATGAGGTTGTTGATCGGACAACCGGACGCCGCGCCCGCGAGGACCTGGCCGGTGTGGCAGAACGGGGTGCCGCAGTCCATGCACCGCGCGCCCTGCGAACGCAGCTTTGGCTCGTCGAACGGCAAGTGGAACTCGTCCCAGTTGCGAATGCGCTGCAGCGGCGCCAGTTCCGGCGGCAGCTCGCGCGTAAACTCCATGAATCCTGTCGGTTTGCCCATGTCTTAGAAATCCGAAATCCGAAAATCGAAATCCGAAGAAAGCCCGAAATTCGAGGACCAAAACTCAAAACGTGACAACGCCTGACCGCCTGCTTGGTGCGGCGGTCGCGCGCCGGCAGGGCGAGTTCGCGCCACAGCCGGTGATTCGCACTTCGGGTTTCGAGTTTGTTTCGGCATTCGGGTTTGGTGTTTCGGATTTGCGTCAACCGCCCCCCACGCGCGCCACGTCGCGGGTGTTCTCGACGAACGCGGCCATCACGGCCTCGTCGCCGCTCAGGCCGGATTCGCGCACCTTGCGCAGAGCCGTCAGCACGCGGGCGTAATCCTTCGGCAGCACCTTCACGAACTTGGGAAGGTATTCCTTCCACGAAACCAGCACGGTCGCGGCGCGGCGGCTGCCCGTGTATTCCTCGTGGCGTTCGATCAGACGCTTTACCTCTGCGATTTCCTCTTCGTCGGTCAAGCCACTCACCGTGACCATTTCCATGTTGCACCGCTGGGCGAAGTCGCCGTCCAGGTCCAGCACGTAGCCGATGCCGCCGGACATCCCTGCGGCGAAGTTGCGGCCCGTGCGGCCCAACACCACAACGCGCCCGCCGGTCATGTATTCGCAGCCGTGGTCGCCTATACCCTCGACGACCGCGCTCACACCGGAGTTGCGCACGCAGAAGCGCTCGCCCGCGACGCCGCTGATGTAAGCCTCGCCGCTGGTGGCACCGTAGAGCGCGACGTTGCCGATGATGATGTTCTCTTCCGGGGCGAAGGTTGAACCCTTGGGTGGAAAGACGGCTAGTTTCGCGCCAGAGAGGCCTTTGCCAAAGTAATCGTTGGCGTCTCCTTCGAGTTCGAACGTAATGCCTGGCGGCATGAAGGCGCCGAAGCTTTGGCCCGCCGAGCCTTTGAATCGCAGGCGGATCGTGTCCTCGGGCAACCCCTCGGCACCGAAGCGGCGTGTGACCTCGCTCCCCAGCATCGTGCCCACCACGCGGTTGGCATTCCGGATCGGAAGCGTCGCCCGAACCGGCTCGCGGCGTTCCAGCGCCGGCGCGCACAGGCGCATGAGCATCTGGCGGTCAATCGTCTTGTCGAGTTCGTGATCTTGGAGCTCCTGACAGAACCGTTTCACGAACGGCGAAACCTCTGGCTGGTAAAACACGCTGGAAAAATCCAGCCCGCGCGCTTTCCAATGTTCGATGGCGGCGCGTGTCTCGAGCTTGTCGCTGCGTCCGACCATGTTGTTCAGCGTGCGGAAGCCGAGTTGCGCCATCAATTCGCGCACTTCCTCGGCAATGAACCGCATGAAGTTCACGACGTGCTCGGGTTTGCCGGCGAAATTCTTGCGCAGGTTTGGGTCTTGCGTCGCCACGCCGACCGGACAGGTGTTCTTGTGGCAGACGCGCATCATGATGCAGCCCATCGTGACGAGCGGCGCGGTGGCGAAACCGAATTCCTCCGCCCCCAGCAGCGCGGCCACCACCACGTCGCGACCGGTTTTCAACTGGCCGTCGGCCTCGACCGCGATGCGCCCGCGGAGGTTGTTGAGCAAAAGCGTCTGGTGCGTTTCCGCCAACCCCAACTCCCACGGCACGCCGGCATGCTTGATGGCGGTGAGCGGCGAAGCGCCCGTGCCGCCGTCGTGGCCGCTGATGAGCACCACGTCAGCATGCGCCTTGGCGACGCCGGCGGCAATGGTGCCCACGCCGACTTCGGCGACGAGCTTCACGCTGATGCGGGCCTCGTGGTTTGCGTTCTTCAAATCGTGAATCAACTCCGCGAGGTCTTCGATGGAGTAGATGTCGTGGTGCGGCGGCGGTGAGATCAGACCCACGCCCGGTGTCGAATGGCGCGTCTTCGCGATCCACGGATAGACCTTGTGCCCGGGCAACTGGCCACCTTCGCCGGGCTTTGCGCCTTGGGCCATTTTGATCTGCAGTTCCTGGGCCTTGACCAGGTACTGGCTCGTCACGCCGAACCGGCCCGACGCGACCTGTTTGATGGCGCTGTTTTTCGAGTCGCCGTTTGGGAGCGGTCCGTAGCGTGCCGGGTCTTCGCCACCCTCGCCGGTATTGCTCTTGCCGCCGATGCGATTCATCGCGATGGCCATCGTCTCGTGCGCCTCTTTGCTGATCGAGCCGTAGCTCATCGCGCCGGTCTTGAACCGCCGCATGATGGCTTCGACCGGCTCAACTTCGTCCAGCGGAATCGCCTTCGCGGCAAGCTTCAGGTCGAAGAGACCGCGCAACGTGCAAAGGTTCCTGGCCTGGTTGTTGACGGCTTCGGAGTATTCCTTGAACGCCTTGTAGTCGCTGTTCCGGACCGCCTGCTGGAGCTTGTGAATCGTCGTGGGGTTGAACAGGTGGAACTCCCCGTCGCTGCGCCATTGATACTGGCCGCCAGGGTCCAACGCGTACGAGCCGTTGCCGCGTTCGGCAAACGCCGCTCCGTGGCGGAGCAAGACTTCCTTCGCGACTTCCTCGATGCCGATGCCCTGGATGCGCGACGGCGTCCAAGTGAAGTACTTGTCCACGAACGCAGAGTTCAATCCGATCGCCTCAAAAATCTGCGCGCCACGGTAGCTCTGGATGGTGGAGATGCCCATCTTGGACGTGACCTTGAGCACGCCTTTCACCACGGCTTTGATGTAGTTCTTGAAAGCCTTTTCGCGGCCGATGTTCTCCAGCAAACCCTCGCGAATCAGATCGTCCAGCGTCTCGAACGCCATGTACGGGTTGATGGCGCTCGCCCCGTAGCCGATGAGCAGGGCGAAGTGATGCACCTCGCGCGGCTCTCCGGATTCGAGGACGAGGCTGGCGCGTGTGCGCGTGCCGGCCCGGATCAAGTGGTGGTGCAGACCCGCCACCGCGAGCAGCGCCGGGATCGGGGCGTGCCCCGCATCCATGCCGCGATCCGACATGATGAGGATGTTCGCGCCTTGGGCGATGGCGGCGTCGGCTTCCCGATAAAGCTCGGTGAGCGCCGCTTCCAATCCCGCGCCGCCCTTGACCGCCTGAAACACAATCGGCAGGACGGCCGATTTGAAGCCGGGCCGATTGATGTGCTTGATCTGCGCCAGTTCCTCGTTCGGCAGGATGGGCGTCTCAAATTTGATGAAGCGGCAGCTTTCAGGCGTGGGCTCCAGCAGATTGCCTTCTGCCCCAAGCGCGGTCTCCGTCGAGGTGATGATCGCCTCGCGAAGATAGTCAATGGGCGGGTTGGTGACTTGCGCAAAGAGCTGCTTGAAATAGTTGTAAAGCAGTTGGGGCTTGTTCGAAAGCACCGCCAGCGGCGTGTCCGTGCCCATCGAACCGAGCGGCTCGACGCCGTCCATTGCCATCGGCATGAGAATGAAGCGCTCGTCCTCAAAGGTGTAGCCGAACGCGCGCTGGAGTTTGACCAGCGTGGGCTTGTCCGGCTTGGGCAATGCCGGCGCTTCAGGCAAATCGTCAGAGCGGATTACGTGCTGGTCAAGCCACTGCCGATAGGGCTTCTCCCTGGCAATCTTCTCCTTGATTTCCTCGTCGGCAACGATGCGTCCCTCTTCGGTATCCACGAGCAACATGCGGCCGGGTTGCAGGCGGCCCTTCGCCTGAATGCGCTCCGCCGGGAAATCCAACACACCGACTTCCGACGCCAACACCAGCGTGTCGTCCTTCGTCACGTAGTAGCGCGAGGGCCGCAGCCCGTTGCGGTCCAACACGGCGCCAATCCGGATGCCGTCCGTGAACGAGATCGAAGCCGGGCCATCCCACGGTTCCATCAGGAAGCGGTGAAACTTGTAAAACGCCTTCTTGGCCTCGCTCATCGTCTCGTGGTGCTGCCACGGCTCGGGGATCATCATCATCACCGCGTGCGGCAGGCTGCGCCCGCTGAGCACGAGCATCTCCAGGCAGTTGTCGAACATCGCCGAGTCGCTGCCATCGGGGCAAATCGTTGGGAGAACCTTTTTCAGGTCATCACCAAACAGGCTGGACTTGAAAAGCGCCTGCCGCGCGTGGACCCAGTTGATGTTGCCGCGCAGCGTATTGATTTCGCCGTTGTGCGCGATGTAGCGATACGGATGCGCGCGATCCCAGCTCGGGAAGGTGTTTGTGCTGAAGCGCGAGTGAACCAGCGCCAGCGCGCTTTGCATGAGCGGATCGTCCAGCTCCGGAAAATAGGGCCCAAGCTGCTCCGCCATGAGCATGCCCTTGTAAACCAAGGTTCGGGACGAAAGGCTCGGGAGGTAGAACCACTTGGCGTATTCCGCGCCGCCGTAACGAATCGTGTTTTCCGCCCGCCGGCGAATGATATAAAGCTTTCGCTCGAATTCCAGGTCGTCGGTGATCTTCGGGTCGCGCCCGATGAAAACCTGCTGGATACACGGCTCGCCAGCCTTAGCGGTTGCGCCCAGTGTGCCGTCGTTGGTAGGCACGAAACGCCAGCCGAGAAAGCGTTGGCCTTCCTC